>DASVQJ010000312.1:0-5914 GCA_036389235.1 Pyrinomonadaceae bacterium
CGGCGCGACCGAGTTCGCCGTCCTCGACGCGGGCGGGTGGGACGGCGCGCGCCTCTCCCACTACCTCTACCCGCAAGACCGCGACCGCGGGCTCTCCGACCACGGGCGCGCGCTCCGCATGCTCGAATTCTACAGCGAGCTGGTCGGCCCATACCCCTACGAGAAGCTGGCGCTCGTCCAGTCCTCGACCCGCTTCGGCGGGATGGAGAACTCTTCCAACATCTTCTTCGACGAGAACTCCTACGACGGCTCGGGCGGGCTCGAAGGCACCGTCGCGCACGAGATCGCGCACCAGTGGTTCGGCGACTCCGTGACCGAGTCGGACTGGCACCACCTCTGGCTGAGCGAGGGCTTCGCGACCTACTTCGGCGCACTCTTCTACGAGCGCGCCGACGGCCGCGACCGTTTCGTGCGGATGATGCTCGACAACAGGGAGCGCTACATGAAGGACGCCGACTCGGTCGCGCGCCCCGTCTACGACCCCTCGGTCAAAGACCTCTTCAAGCTGCTCAACCGGAACAACTACCAGAAGGGCGCGTGGGTGCTGCACATGCTCCGCCGCGTCGTCGGCGACGAGAAGTTCTTCGAGGGCGTGCGCGACTACTACCGCACCTACCGCGACGGCAACGCCCTGACCGAAGACTTCCGGCGCGTGATGGAGCGGCACCACGGCCGGCCGCTCGACTGGTTCTTCCGCCAGTGGATTTACGAGCCCGGCTTCCCCGCCTACGACGCCGCGTGGACGTGGGACGAGTCGGCGAAGCGCCTGACCCTCAAAGTCAGGCAGACGCAGGCGGGGAATCTCTTCCGCGTGCCGCTCGACGTCGAGTTCAAGGGCGGCGACGACTCCCGCCGCGAGACCGTCGAAGTCTCCGGCCGCGAGCAGACCTTCGACTTCAAACTCGACGCCAGGCCGCGGGCCGTCGTCATCGACCCGGACGAGTGGGTGCTCAAAACTTTGAAGCTGAGAGAAGAGTAGCGCGCCAACTCTCAGAGACGGGAGACGCACAGATGAAACGTCACCTCCTCGCCCTCCTTCTCCTCGCGGCCTCGGCCGCGCGGGCGCCCGGGCAGACGACGGTCATCCGCGCGGGCAGGCTCCTTGACACGGAGGCCGGCGCCGCCGCGCAGAACCAGACAATCGTCGTCGAGGGCGGGAAGGTCAAGGCGGTCGGCGCGGGCGTCGAAATCCCGAAGGGCGCGAACGTCATCGACCTCTCGCGCTCGACCGTCCTGCCCGGCCTCTTCGACGCGCACACGCACCTCTGCCTGACCATCAACCTGAGGCGCGACGCCGGCAGCTACTTCTACACGAGCATCCGCGACCCCGACACCTACCGCGCCGTCCAGGGCGCCGCCAACGCGCGCGACATGCTCGCCGCCGGCTTCACCACCGTCCGCGACGTGGGCAACGAGGGCGACTACGCCTGCGTCAGCGTCCGCCGCGCCGTCGCGGGCAGACTCGTCCCCGGCCCCACGATGCTCACGGCCGGCCGCATCATCGCGCCCTACGGCGGCCAGTTCCACCTCCAGCCCGGCCGCCGCGAGCTGGGCGAGCCCGAGTACCTCTTCGCCGACACGCGCGACGAGATGCGCAAGGCCGTCCGCGAGAACGTCCACTTCGGCGCGCTCGTCATCAAGATCGTCGTGGACGACCAGCGGTACATCTACTCGACCGAGGACATACGCTTCATCGTCGAGGAGGCGCGCGCCGTCGGGATGAAGGTGGCCGCGCACGCCTGGACGACCGCCGGCATACACAACGCCGTGGCCGCGGGCGTCGCCTCCGTCGAGCACGTCAACGCCATCACGGACGAAGACCTCGCGGCGGCGAAGCGCAACGGCGTCACGCTCGTCTTCACGCCCTTCCCCGAGTGGGTCCTGCGCGAGCTGGGCTCGACCGCGGAGGAGGCCGCGAAGGAGTTCCGCGACACCGGCGAGCGCCTCGCCGCCGCGTACAAGCTCGGCGTGCCCATCGCCTTCGGCAGCGACGCCGGGGCGTCGATCCCGAAGTACACGCGCGGCACGCTCTCGATGACGTGGGTCGACAGCTACGCGGCGGCCGGCGTGCCCCCGCGCGCGATACTCCAGATGATGACGGTCAACGCCGCGCGCCTGCTCGGCGTCGAGCGCGTCCGCGGCTCGATCAGGCCCGGCATGGCCGCCGACATCATCGCCACGCCGGCCGACCCGCTCGAAGACATACAGGCGCTCAAGCGCGTCAACTTCGTGATGAAGGACGGCGCGGTCTTCAGAAACGACTCGGAGGCCCGGCCGTGAGTGTGAGCCCGGGCCTTAGCCAGAGGAGGGACGATGAAAAAGATGAGAAGGCGTGACTTTCTACGCGCGGGCGCGGCGGCGGGCGTCGCCGCGGCTTCGGCAAAGACTCTGAGCGCGGGCGCGCCGGCCGCCGTCATCCGGAACGTGAGGCCCGCGGTCGTCGCCTCGGCCAACGGCAACCAGTTCAAGAACGGCGGCGACGAGACGTGCGTGCAGCGCGCCTTCCGCCTGATGACCTCGGGCGCCGACGTGCTCGACGCGGTGATAGCCGGCGTCAACATCGTCGAGCTCGACCCGCTCGACGACAGCGTCGGCTACGGCGGCCTGCCGAACGCCGACGGCGTCGTGCAGCTCGACTCGTCCTGCATGCACGGGCCGAAGAGGCGCGCCGGGGCGGTCGCCGCGCTCGAAGGCGTGCGCACGCCGTCGCTCGTGGCGAAGGCCGTGCTTGAGACGACCGACCACCACCTGCTCGTCGGCCACGGCGCGCAGGCATTCGCGCGCAACATGGGTTTCAAGATCGAGGACGACCTGAACACCGAACACTCGCGCAAGCTCTGGCTCGAATGGAAGCGGCGCACAGACCCCTCGCACTACCTCGACCCGGCGAAGCGCGCGGAGGTGTGGCGGCGCGAAGGTCTGAAGATGGTGAAGGAGGGTCTGATCCGCGGGGAGCACTTCTACGGCACGATCAACTGCGACGCCGTCAACGCGAAGGGCGAGGTCTGCGGCGTGACGACGACCTCGGGGCTCTCCTGGAAGATACCGGGGCGCGTGGGCGATTCGCCCATCCTCGGGGCGGGGCTCTACGTGGACAACGCGGTCGGCGCGGCCGGCTCCACGGGGCGGGGCGAGGCCAACCTCTACAACCTCTGCTCCTTCCTCATCGTCGAGGAGATGCGCCGCGGCAGGAGCCCGAAGGACGCGGGGATGGAGGCGCTCCGCCGCATCAAGGCCAACACCGTGGAGAAGCGCCTGCTGAACAGGGACGGCAACCCGAACTTCGGCATCAACTTCTACGTCCTCAACGCGCGCGGCGAGCACGCGGGCGTCACCATGTACGAGGGCGCCAAGTACGCCGTCTGCACCGACGCCGGCCCGCAGACGCTCAACTGCGAGCCGCTGCTGCCGAGGCCGAAGGAGTGAACACGCCATGAGCGACATCTTCATAAGCTACGCGCGCGAAGACCGCGGGCGCGCCGAACAGCTCGCGCGCGTCTTCGAGCGGCAGGGCTGGACGGTCTGGTGGGATCGCGAGCTGTTAGCGGGTCACGTCTTCTCGAAGGAGATTGCGGAGGCGCTGGCGGGTGCGAAGGCCGTCATAGTGCTCTGGTCGCAGTCGTCGGTCGCGTCGAACTGGGTCAAGGACGAGGCGCAGGACGGCGCGGTGCGCGACGCTTTGATTCCCGTGCTCATCGACAAAATCGGCCTCCCGCTCGGCTTCAGGCAGTATCAGGCCGCAGACCTCTCGGAGTGGGACGGCTCGACCGCCACGGAGGAGTTGAACGACCTTCTGAGGGGCGTCGCCTACCTCATTAAAAAGCCCGTCATTAAAAAGCCCGTCACGGACGCCCCGCCGCCCGACGTCAAAAAGAAGCGGCGCCCGACGGCGCTCTACCTCGCCGCGGGCGCAGTCCTCTGCCTCGCGCTCGCCTTCGCCGCCTACAAGCTGCTCAGGCCCAGAGGCGGCGAAGGCGGCGGCGGCGTTAATAACAACAACTCGCAGGCCGCCACAGACCCCAAGCCTTGCAGCGACGCCGCGCGCGACAGGGCCTCCGACAAGACCATCGAGGGGATGCAACTCCTCGACCCGGATTTCAAGGACGAGATGGCCGTCATCAAGTTCAAAGAGGCCATCGCCGCGTGCGGGCAGTATGCCGACGCATACTTTTACCGCGGGCAGTCGTACGTGAGGCTGGGCGACACAGAGACGGCGCTCGAAGACTTCAAGAAGGCCCTCAGTCTTTCGCTCGACCGTAACAACGAGCGGCAGGCGCGCAAGTTCATAGCCGAGCTCGAAGGCGGGCGCGCCGTGCCCGACCCGCAGAACACGAACGCCGTCGCGCAGGGCAACACGAACACCAACACGGCCGTCTCGAACACCGCGCCGAACAACAACAACAATAAGCCGCCGGTCAACAACAACCGGCCGCCGGTCAACAACTCTGCGAACGCCAACGGCTCGCAGACGAACTCCGGCCCGCCCGACTCAGGCCCGACCCGCATACAGGTCGCCGACATCTTCGCCTCGGACAAGACGAAGCGCATCGCCGCCACCACCCGTCTCATCATCGAGAAGAAGCAAGACGCGGCGGCCGTGAAACAGGCCGTCGCCTCCGCGCTCGCGAACCCGGAGAACAAGAGCGGCGTCATCAACACGCTCGTCTACCTCGAAAACGTAGACCCGTCCGTCCTCAAGCAGAACAGGGCCTTGATAGAGAAGCTCTTCGAGGCCGTGAAGGATAACGGCCCGCAGACGGTCGAGCACATCAAGGAAGTACAGGGGCGCCTCGGGGGCTGAAGCCCATCGGCGAAGAGCAGGCACAGGCGCGTGCCCGTCTACGAGGCCGCGCGGCCTTGAGGGCGGAAGGGTGACGGGGCGTGTTTAGTAGTGGCTGGCCCCCCACAGAATCAACCCGATGGCCGTGACGGTTGCGCCGATGCCGATGATGGCGACGACGGCCTTCCTGCCGGCCGAGCGGTTGTCGCCCCTGAACCGTTTCACCTCCGCGTAAGGCACGGACACCTCCGTCCCGTCCTTTGATCTGACGACGACGAAGTCGTCCGCGCGCGCCTCCTTGACGTAGCCGTTGAACCTCTTATTGTCCCTGAGCCAGACCCAGACGCGCGCCCTCTCGCCGACGCCGAGCTTGGAGACCGCCGCCTTCACCTCCGCGGCGTCCGCAATCCAGATAATCTGCCCCGGGCCGGCGAAGGCCGACCGCGCCCCGGCCGCGTTGAAGAGCAGAAGGGCGAGGGCGAGCGTAAGATACTTTCTGAACATCATAGGGCCTCCGGCGTGTGCTGAGCTAACGCGACACACGATGGCAACTGGCGCGCCGGGTGTTTCGAGCCCCATTTCAAGAAGTTAAGAGGTTGTGCCCCCTTGCCACTCTTCGCAAAGAGACAACTGAAAGATATTTATGACAGCGGGCCGCGGGGCCTCTGCGGAGGCTCGGCCGGGAGGGACGGCGGAGTTCGTATCCGTCGATTCCCGGCTCTGGCGGCGGGCGCGTTCTGGCACGGCTGATGCAGAATCCCGCTGTGTTTCCTTAATGAAACGGGAAACCGCACATTAAACATACAGGAGATTTCAGCGATGACCGATAAGAAGACGCAGGAGTTGGCCGAAGAGGGCAACACCATCAAGAACCCCGACGACTGGACGACCGGCGACGAGCCGATGACGGGCGCGCAGCGTTCTTACCTGAAGACGCTCTCGGAGGAGGCGAAGGTCGAGTTCGACGAGAACCTCACGAAGGCCGAGGCGTCGAAGCGCATCGACGAGTTGCAGGCGCAGACCGGCCGCGGCACGGAGCAGAACTCGCAGAAGGCCGGAGCCGGCGGCCGGTAAACTTCCCGCGCGGTCTAGCCCGCGCGGATTGACACCCAAAAAGTCGTGGGGGGGGGGGGG
>DASVQJ010000313.1:0-6285 GCA_036389235.1 Pyrinomonadaceae bacterium
CCTTGCCGTGGCCGCTCGCCGCGGGGTTCACTGTGTAGGGCGCTGGGATAGCTCCCGCGCGCCACAACTCTTTTCCGGTCGAGGCGTCGAGCGCGAGGAGCACTTCGTCCTCGCCCTGCCGAGCGAACTGATAAATCATGCCGCCGCTCACGACAGGCGACGAGTGGCCGACGCCGACCGTCACGCGCCAGTTCCGCTTCAACTCCTTCGGCCACGCGGCGGGCGCGTTGACTCCGAGCGCGAGCCCGTCGCGGTTCGGCCCGCGCCACTGCGGCCACTCGGCCGACGCGGCCGCGGGCGTGCTTCCCTTCTCGCCCGCATCAACCGCCGTCGCGTTCGCGCCATCCGCGGTAGCGGGCGTCGGCGTCGTTGCAGCCGTCGTAGGTTGAGCCGCGACCGCCGCCGCATCGGTCACGCCCGTCGCCGTGTTCACGGGTTGCGCCGCGGGCGCGTCGGTCGCGCGTGCGTCGCAGGCCGCGAGCGCGAAGGCGAAGAGTGAAGCCGCGAGCAGCAGCGGCAGCGGCCTTCGGCGATGCGCCTTTGTCGTTCTCATCTCAAGACACCTTCCGAATCTTAAAACAGAAGCTTCGCGCCGAACTGTATGTGGCGCGGGTCGCGCGCGGAGGTGACGCGCCCGAAGGTGGGCGAGCCGAGGAAGTTGTCGGGCTGATTCAGGTTCGGGTGGTTGAAGAGGTTGAAGACCTCGGCGCGCAGTTGCAGGCTCACCCTCTCGCCGAGCGCCGTGTTCTTCACGAGCGAGGCGTTGACGTTCTGGTAGCCGGGGCCGGTCAGGATGTTCCGGCCCGCGTTGCCGAACGTGCCCGGCGCGGGGAAGGCGAAGGCCGCCGTGTTGAACCAGCGCTCGGGCGTGCGCGGCCCCGCTGCGGGGTCGCCGACGACGTTCGGCCGGTCGTTCGCGCCGAAGCCGAGCGAAGAGCGCCCCGTGCCGCTGTTGTCGAACTCCTGTATGAGCGCCACCGTGAACGGGCGGCCGGTCTGCGCGGTGACGATGCCGAAGGTCTGCCAGCCCGTGAGCAGCGTCGTCAGGAGGCCGCGGTCGTTGACGAGCGAGCGGCCCCGGCCCAGCGGCAGGTCGTAGGAGTAGCTGACGGAGAGGCGCTGGCGCACGTCGAAGTTCGAGCGCCCGCGCTCGGCGCGCAGGTCGTAGGAGTTCTGCGGGAAGTTCGGGTCGCCCGCGCTGGAGAAGAAGTTCGAGGCGTCGTCGATGGACTTCGACCAGGTGTAGGAGCCGAGCAGCGCGAGCCCCGCCGAGAGGCGCTGCTGGAAGCGCGCCTGCATGCTGTGGTAACTCGAAGAGGCGCGCGACTCGATGAGGTTGATGTCGTCGAACTGCGCGACGGGGCGCGGGACGAAGGGCAGGCCCTGCGGCAGCACGCTCGGCCGCGGCTGGTTGATGTCGCGCGCCGAGAGGAGCTTCGTCCCCTTCGACCCGACGTAGGCGACTTCGAGCACGCCGCCCGACCAGAGCTGGCGCTGCACGTTCGCGTTCCAGTGCTGCATGTAGGGCGTGCGCAGGTCGCGCTGAATCGCCAGCGCCGAGTCGGGCAGCGCGAAGGGGAAGTTCGAAGGGAACGGGTTGTCGAGCGTGAGCGGGAAGCCGAACTGCGGCAGCGGGAAGAAGAGGTTGAAGTCGAAGTAGGGGCGGTTGAAGTAGAGCGCCTCGCCGGGCGCGAGCGGCGACTGGTCGTAGTAGACGCCGTAGCCCGCGCGCAGGACGGTCTCGCCGCCTTCGCCCAACGTCCACGCCAACCCGACGCGCGGGGCGAAGTTGTTCCGGTCGGGCCGGAAGCCCGAGCGCGGGACGCCGTCCGTGCCCACGGCCACGAGCGCCCGCGTCGCGGGGTCGTAGACGTTCGCGCGGTCTTCCGCATCGACCGGCGGCGAGTTGTACTCGTAGCGCACGCCGGCCGACAGCGTCAGCCGCGGCGTCAGGCGGAACTGGTCGTTGAGGAAGAGGTGGTAGCTCTCCGTGCGGAGGTGCTGCGCGTTATCGACGCGCGCGCCGCCCGTCACGGTCGGGAAGCCGAGCAGGAGGTCTGCGAGCGAGTTGCCGGTGTAGGCGAAGGGCGTGAACTGCAAGAAGCCGCGCGCCTGCACGTCGCGGAAGGCGTTCTGCTGGACGGCGCGCAGGTCGGCGCCGAACTTGAAGAGGTGCCGGCCGCGCGTGTAGGTCGCCGTGTCGAGGAACTGGTAGGTGTTCGTGACGCTGTCCTGCGGGTTGTTGTACTCCTCGCCCAGGGGCGAGAAGCCCGTCACGGTGATGAAGCTCAGCCCCGCGTCGCGCGGGTTCGGCGAAAACTCCGGCAGCCCGACGCGCCGGTTGACCGAAGAGGCGCGGTTCTCCTGAAGGACGCTCGCCGCGACGCGGTTGAAGGCGACGCGCGCGTCGTTGACGAAGGACGGGCCGAGAATTTTAGTCCACCCGGCCATCGCGTTCTGACCGCGCCTCGCCACGTCGTTGCCGTAGCCGGGGACGGCCGCGAAGGTCGCGCCGCCGAACGGCTCGTAGAGCGCGCGGTCGCCGAAGCTGTAGCGGAAGGCGAGCGTCGAGCTGTCGCCCAGGATGTGATCGACGCGCGCGTCGAAGTGGTCGTTGCGGTCGCGCTGCGCGGGCGACGAGACGAAGTTGGCGAAGGGCCGCGTACGGTTGGGCGCGGGGTAGAGCGCGGCGATGCGGCGCCCGACGGCGCTCTGCCTTTCCAGCGGCACGACGTTGCCGGGGAAGCAGCCCGACTGGTTCTGCGCGTCGCAGGGGAGCGGCTGGAACGTCGCGGGGTCTACGCGGAAAGGGTCGCGGACGAAGAAGGGCCGGCCGAAGAAGTCGAACGAGCGCGAGAAGTCGCCCGCACGCTCGGCGAGCGTCGGGACGTTCGTGACGCGCGTCAGCCCCTCGCGCGAGCGCGTGCCCTCGTAGTCGGCGAAGAAGAAGGTGCGGTTCTTTTTGACGGGGCCGCCGACGGAGAAGCCGAACTGGTTGCGGATGTACTTCGGCGCCGCCTCGCCCGCGGGCGCGAAGAAGTTGCGCGCGTCCAGGCGGCCGTTGCGGTGGAACTCGTAGAGCGAGCCGTGGAACTCGTTCGTGCCCGACTTCAGCACCACGTTGACCTGCGCGCCCGCGCTGCGGCCGAACGAGGCGTCGTAGGTCGAGGTCAGCGTCTCGAACTCGCGGACGGCGTCCACGGGCGGGCGCACGCCGAAGGTGTTGAGCTTGGGGTCGACGTTGTAGACGCCGTCGAGCAGGAAGTTGTTCGAGTCCTCACGCGCGCCGTTGACCGAGAAGGCGAAGTCGCCGCGCACCGAACCCGCGGAGCCCTGCGCGGGCGGCGCGGCGCCGGGGACGAGCAGGCTCAGCTCGTAGAAGTTGCGCCCGTCGAGCGGCAGCCCCTCGACCTGCCGGTTCTCGATGACCGCGCCGAGCGAGGCCGACTCCTTCTTCAACTCGCCCGACTTGATGTCAACGACATCAGGGTGCAGCACCGGCGGCGACAGCGCCACATCGACGCGGCGCTCCTGATTCACGTTCAGTGTGAGCCGCTGGCCGAAGCTCGGGAACCCCTGCGCGTCCACCTCCAGCCTGTAGGGGCCGGGCAGCAGGGAGGCCAGCGCGTACTCGCCCCCTTCGCCGCTGACGACGACGCGGCGCTCGCCCGTCTCGACGCTGATGAGGGCGACCGTCGCCCCCGGAACCACCGCGCCGTTCGGGTCTGTGACCGTGCCGCGCACGGAGGCGCGGTGCGTCTGCGCCGACGCGCCCGGCGAAAAAGTCAGGACGGCGGACAGCGCGATGGACAAAAGTACGAGTGCTTGGAGCTTGGACTTCAAGACTGATTTCTCCTCGGGGTCGTCGGCGCGGCGCGCGCCGTTCGAGCGCGCGCGGGGGCGCCTTTTTTTTCGTCAACTGCGGAACAGGTTGTTGCGGCGAAAGACGGCGTAAAAAGAGCGTGCGCCCGACATTTCCGCGGCGGCGGGGAGGATTTCTCCTCACAAGTCTGAAACCGCCTGCTAGAATGCGGAGTATAAAGGGTCGCCCCAGACAGTGGCCATCGAACCGGAGTTATACGTCCACATGCCGAAAAACGTTTCCCTTCTTAACCCCCTCTGCGCGAGGCTCGCCTGCCTCGCGCTCGCCCTCCTCCTCCCGGCCGCCGCCGCGCACGCGCAGACGACGAGCACGCTCGCGGGCGACGTGCGCGACGCCAACGGCGCGGCCATCCCCGGCGCGTCGGTGACGGCGAAGAGTCTGGAGACGGGCCGCGCGAGCACGGCCGCCTCCGACGCCGAGGGGCGCTACACCTTCGCCGGCCTCCCCGTCGGCCCCTACGAGGTGCGCGCCGACAAGGCCGGCTTCAAGCACAACGTCTTCGAGCGCGTCACCCTCACCGTCAACGAGACGGCGACCCTCGACATTCTGATGCAGCCCGCGGGCGTCGACGAGCAGGTCACGGTCACGGACGAGGCCGAGTTGGTCAACACGCGCACGCCCGAGCTGAGCTTCCTCGTCGGCGAGCGCGCGATGAGGGAGCTGCCGCTCAACGGCCGCAACTACACCGACCTCGCGTTCCTCCAGCCCGGCGTCGTCGCCTACCCGCACCGCGACACCGGCTCGGTCGTCGCGCACGGCGTCGGCATGAGCATCAACGGCCAGGACCCGCGCTCGAACGTCTACCTGCTCGACGGCACGCCGCAGAACGACTTCACCAACGGCCCCGCCGGGAGCGCCGCCGGGACGACGCTGGGGCTCGAATCCATCCGCGAGTTCCGCGTCGAGACCAACGCCTACAGCGCCGAGTACGGCCGCAACTTCGGCGGGCAGGTCAACGCCGTCTCGAAGTCCGGCGGCAACGAGTTCCACGGCTCGCTCTACGAGTTCCACCGCAACGACAACCTCGACGCGCGCAACTTCTTCGACCCCTCCGAGAAGCCCGAGTTCCGCCGCAACCAGTTCGGCGGGAGTCTGGGCGGCCCCGTCAGTAAAGACCGCCTCTTCTTCTTCGCTGGCTACGAGTCCCTGCGCGAGAACCTCGGCCGCACCGTCCGCACCGTCACGCCCGACCTCGACGCGCGCGCAGGGCTGGTCACGCGCTGCAACATCACGCCGGCCACGGGCCAGGCGTGCCCCGAAGCCAACGTCGTCCGCACCACGGTCGCCGTCAGCCCGGTCGTCCGGCCTTTCCTCGACGCGTTCCCGCTGCCGAACCTCGGCGCGTCGCGCGTCGCGGGCAACCTCGCCGCCTACACCTTCGGCTTCGACCAGCAGGTGCGCCAGCACTTCCTACAGGGGCGCGTGGACTACAACCGCTCGACGCGCGACCAGTTCTTCGCGCGCTACACCTTCGACGACGCAGACCAACTGCTGCCGACCGACTTCCCCCAGTTCCCGCGCACCTTCTTCTCGCGCAACCAGTTCTTCACCGGCGAGTACCGGCAGGCGCTCTCCGCCTCGACGCTCAACACCTTCCGTTTGAACTTCGGCCGCACGCGCGTCGGGCAGAACGTCCAGGCGAACCTTTCGAGCCCGCTCCCGGAGTTCGTCCCCGGCCGCGGCATCACCGGCGACATAGACATCGGCGGCATCCCGCGCTTCGGCCCGCAGTCGTCTGGGAACCTCCGCCTCGTGCAGAACGTTACGGGCGGCGAGTACAACCTCGTCCACAGCCGCGGCCGCCACCTGTTCAAGGCGGGCGCGCTGGCCGAGCGCTACCAGGACAACATGGTCAACCCGACCTTCAGCAACGGCATCTACACGTTCGCCTCCGTCTCCGACTTCCTACAGAACCGCGCGCAGCGCTTCATCGGCCTCACCCCCGCGGCGCAGTTCGACCGCTACTGGCGCTTCACGCTCGTGGGCCTCTACGCGCAGGACACCTGGCGCGCGCACCGGCGCCTCTCCCTGAGCGCGGGGCTGCGCTACGAGACGGAGACGGTGCCGCTCGACCGGCGCGACGTGTCGCTCCCTTCCCTGACCGACCGCACGCCGACGCCGGGGCCGCTCTACCGGAACCCTTCGCGGAAGAACTTCGCGCCGCGCGTCGGCTTCGCGTGGGACGTCGCGGGCGACGGGCGCACCTCCCTGCGCGGCGGCTACGGCGTCTACTACAACACGAACAACCAGCAGAACCTCATCGTGACGGTGACGAACCCGCCGGCCACGCCGCGCCCGGTCATCAACAACCCGGCCTTCCCCGTCCCCAACTTCGTCGGCTCGCTCTCGATCCGGCCGGTGCAGTACGACCTCGACAACCCGTACCTGCAAGTCTGGAACCT
>DASVQJ010000314.1:0-14410 GCA_036389235.1 Pyrinomonadaceae bacterium
GATCGAGAATCAGATCGGGAAGTTGAAGCACTTCCGCCGCGTGTTCTCGCGCTTCGATAAGTTGGCAAAGAACTACTTGAGTTTTATCCACTTCGCCAGCACGCTCATCTGGCTCAGGTAGTTATGTCAACAGAACCTAGACGGCAACGAAGCCGTGCTCTCTCTTCATGCGTGAGTTTTGAATCAGCTATCTGTTGAAGTAGTTCATTTACAAGGGTCATGTGAGGCGCACCTTTCTGTGTGGCCGATAAGATAAGGATCGGCATTTAGCCCAGAGCGCATCTCTTCACCGCACAGTGTTAAGATTCGCTGTCGCTACTCTTCTACGACGGCATAGCTAAGGATTCACCCGCGCTGTCCGTCACAACCCATAGCTTCACCACAATTCAGGAGAAAACCATGAGAACAATGCGAAATTTCTTCGCAGCATCAGGCTTAGCTTTTGCGCTTTCCCTTACAACTATTGCGGGCGACATGCACACGGGAGCACCACAGCCTGACCCGCCGCCGCCGGCAGAGGGTGAAATGACAACCGGTGTTGATGGTGACATACACACCACGAACAGCGACGAGGCGACCGCGGGTGATGCGGTGGCGGCGGGCGCGCTGAGTCTGTTGCAGGGCGTGTTGGCATTGCTGTAATTCCGCCGGAGCCCTCGGCGCGCGGGGCGCGGAGGGGGTAGGGGCGGGGAGACTCTTACCGTCCGTTGGGCCGGCGTGATGCTCTAGTCACGCGGGCTGCGGGGTTTGACCCGCCCCTACATTCAAAAAGTGCCGGGTTACTGCTGCCGCCGCCAGCAAAAAAAGTAGGTGGTGGCGGCGCGGTGTACGTGTGTTTAAGTCGAGCTACGGTCGGACGCCGGTTAGCCGATGATGCGTGAAAGCCGACGAGGAGGCGCCCAGGGGCAGAGAGTAAGCCCGCCAACGCGCCGTCGCAACAGAAATATCCGCCGCCTCAAAAAAGGCTCGAACGTATTTGCTGGATTTATGTTTTGCTGCAAAATTTGCAGCATTCTAACCGCCTCTGCACCCAGATTTTGCCGCGCCCTTTCTGGATAAGAGGCCGGCGCCGACCTCTATAAAAGGGAGCAGGAACCGCCCCTCGGCGCGGCGGTCGATGCAAACGACGACGGCTCGACCTACAAGCTGGTCAGGTACGAGGGCGCCGTCTACCTCTTCGTCTACAGCCTCTCGGGCGGCGACGCGCCCCGCCCGTGACCGTGACGATGCAGAAGCTCGTTAACTGAGCGAGGTCGCCCCCACCGAACCTCAAGTCAGGGTTGCGCGGGCCTCTGCCGTCGGGCGTGTGCCCGCGGCCCCGCAGACCCTCGCAGGGCCTTTGAGCAAATCTGAAAAACGAACTACTATGGTAGTCCTGAAACACTAAGAGATAACCCGGACGACAACCCACTTTGGAGGGGAAGGATTTGCCATGAGCGCGACGAGCGACAGCAGCAGCAAAGAGACCCTGACCATCACAGACAACCGCACGGGCAAGCAGTACGAGGTGCCGATCAAGGACGGCACCATCCGCGCGATGGACTTGCGCCAGATCAAGACCGACGACGCAGAGGACTTCGGGCTGATGACCTACGACCCGGCGTTCATGAACACGGCCTCGTGCAAGAGCACCATCACCTACATCGACGGCGACCGCGGCGTCCTCGAATACCGCGGCTACCCCATCGAGCAGTTGGCCGAGCAGAGCAGCTACCTCGAAGTCGCCTACCTGCTCCTGCACGGCGAGCTGCCGACCGCCGAGGAGTTGAGGCAGTGGACGTGGGACGTCACGCACCACACCTTCATCAACGAGAACATCCGCAAGGTGCTCGACGGCTTCCACCACAGCGCGCACCCGATGGGGATGTTCGAGGCGATGGTCGCCGCGCTCTCGACCTTCTACCCCGAGTCGAAGAACATCCGCGACGAGGTGTGTCGCCGCAAGCAGATTCACCGCCTCATCGCGAAGGTGCCGACCATCGCCGCCTTCGCCTACCGCCACCGCGTCGGCCTCCCCATCTCGTACCCGGACAACGACCTCTCCTACGAGGGCAACTTCCTCAACATGATGTTCAAGACGACGGAGCTGAAGTACCAGCCGAACCCCGTCCTTGAGAAGGCTCTGAGCGTCCTCTTCATCCTCCACGCCGACCACGAGCAGAACTGCTCGACCAACACGATGCGCTCCATCGGCTCGGCCGAGACCGACCCGTACTCGGCGCTCGCCGGCGCGGCGGCCGCGCTCTACGGCCCGCTGCACGGCGGCGCGAACGAGGCCGTGTTGAGGATGCTCAACGAGATCGGCTCCGTCGAACGCGTGCCCGAGTACGTGAAGCGCGTCAAGGCCGGCGAGTTCCGGCTGATGGGCTTCGGCCACCGCGTCTACAAGAACTACGACCCGCGCGCGCGCACCATCAAGCAGATCGCCTACGAGGTCTTCGAGGTGACGGGGCGCGACCCGCTCCTAGACCTCGCGCTCGAACTCGAACGCATCGCGCTCGAAGACGAGTACTTCGTCAAGCGCCGCCTCTACCCGAACGTGGACTTCTACTCGGGGATCATCTACCGCGCGATGCGCTTCCCCGTGGACATGTTCCCCGTCCTCTTCGCCATCCCGCGCACCTCGGGCTGGCTCGCGCAGTGGGTCGAGCTTCTGAACGACCCCGAGCAGAAGATCGCCCGCCCGCGGCAGATATACCTCGGCGCGCGCACGCGCGACTACGTGCCGATAGAGAAGCGCGACGGCGCTGCGGCCGGCCAGGCCGCGGGGGCCGAACGGTGAGCGCGCCCGAGCTGCCGGACATCGAGGTCGTGAGCGCGAAAGTCCACGAGGCGTGGATGGAGTCGAAGCGCGCGCAGGGCTTCACCTCGCGCAAGAGCGAGACGGGCGAGGAGCTGATGGTGCCCTACGAACAGCTCTCCGAGGCCGCCAAGGAGCTGGACCGGGAATCCGTGCGCGCCGTCTACGAGGCCATCCGCGCCGCCGCGGGGCAGTAGACAGTTAGACAGTAGCCAGTAGAAAGACAGGCGGCGCGCTCGGCTTGAACCGAAACGCGCCGCCTCTGTTTTTCCTACTGATACCGACATGCGAAACAAAATAAGGAGGTGAGAGCCGGGGGCGCGGGCATCCTGCCCGCCATGAGCGCCGCTGGCGCGAAGGCCGTGTGACTATCCACTCCGACGTCGAGAGATACAGGGCGACGGCCGAGCGTGCCCGGGCACGCTTCGGCGGGCAGGATGCCCGCGCTCCCGGCTTCGGACGCCTTATCCCATTCAGCAAGCTGGTATAACTACTGTCTACTTCTTTTACCCCGCCGGGAAGCTGTAGGTGACTTTGTAGTCGGGCGGGGTCTTTTCGAGGATGGGCTGGCCGCCCGCTTCGAGCCAGGCGTGGCCGCTCAGGGCGTCGGAGCCTTCGCGGCGGACGCCGAAGAGGACGCGCGTCGGGATGCCGCTGAGCGCGAGGTAGCGGTGGAGCACGGGCGCGCGTTTCCAGCAGGTCGGCGTGAAGACCCAGAAGTCGGCCGCGAGCACCGAGTCGAGGAGGCGCGCGAGCCTCGCCTGGACTAACTCCGGGTCGGGCGGGGAGGCGCGCGCCGCGCGCCGCGGGACGACGAGCGCCATCGCGCGCGGCAGCGGCATGAGCTTCACCAGCAGCGAGAGCGCGGCCACCCACGCGCCCATCCGCGCCGCGAGGAGCGCCGAGCCCGGCTCGCACAGGGCGAGCCGCGCGGCGCGCGTCGGGAGCGCGGCGTAGGCTCTGAGTCTGGGCGCGAGTGCAGGCATCTCTCTACAGGCGGCGGAGAAAAAATCCCGCGCCTCTGTTAACATCGCGCGGGAGATTCGAGCCTTGTTAATTTACCCCGACAGCCCCGAGGCGCGCGAGCGCGCGGCGAGCGTCACGGCCGCGGGCGGCCTCGTCGCCTTCCGCACCGACACCTTCTACGGCGTCGGCGCAGACCCCTTCAACCCCGCGGCGCTCGAACTCGTCAACGCCCTCAAAGGGCGCGACGGCAAGCCCATCCTCGTCCTCGCCGCCGACGCTGAAGACGCCGAACGCCTCATCGCCGGGAGGTCGAGAACCTTCGAGCTCCTCGCCGCGCGCCACTGGCCGGGCGCGCTCACTCTGGTCGCGGCCGCGCGCGCGGCGGTGCCCGAGCTTCTGACGGCGGGCACGGGCGCCGTCGGCGTGCGGCTCCCCGAAGACGCGGAGGCGCGCGCGATTGTGCGCGCGTGCGGCGGCCTGCTCACGGCCACGAGCGCGAACCCCGCCGGGCGCCCGCCCGCGCGTACGGCCGCCGAAGTCGCGGACTACTTCCCGAACGGCCTCGGCCTCGTCATCGACGGCGGGGCGACGCGCACGGAGCTTCCCTCGACCGTCATCGACGTGAACGGCCCGACCCCCCGCCTCATCCGCGAAGGCGTCGTGACGCGCGCGGAGCTTGAAGAAACTCTTCTAGCCGCCGGGATAGGCTTTTGAGATTTGAGATTTCAAATTTGAAATCTCAAATCCCCGACGGCCACTGTCATTCCTTGTAACCCGCCTCGTCCAGAAGCTGCTTGGCGCGCTCGGGGTCGTAGTTGTAGACCTGGCCGGGCGTGTAGGCCCAGGACTGCTCGGGGAGGATCGAGTTGGCGACGCGCGCCTGGCCGAGCAGAAGCTCCTTGACGATGGCCGGGCGGTCGATGGCGTAGGCGATGGCCTGCCGCACGCGCGGGTCTTTGAGCACCTCGTCGGTGGCGTTGAAGTTGAGGTAGGTGACGTTGACGCCGGGGAACTGCGCCACCTTCAGGTTCGCGTCCCGCCCGAGCTGTTGGTAGGCGTCGGGCTGTAGGTTGGCGACCTGCGCGAGGTCGACGCCGCCGCTCTTCAACTCGGCCTGCAGGGTGTTCGCGTCGAGGATGGTGCGCACGCGGAGCTGTTTGACGGCGGGCGCGCCGCCCCAGTAGTCCTCGTTGGCCGTGAGGTCGATGACCTGCTGCGACTCGTCGTAGCGCGCGAACTTGAAGGCGCCGGTGCCGACGGGCTTCTGCTTCTGCTGGTCGGTCGTGTAGCCCTGCGGCATCATGCCGACGGGGACGAGGCTGGAGAGGAACTTGTTCGAAGCCTTCGACAGGGTGACGACGAGGGTGCGCGGGTCGGGCGTGGCCATCGACTTGACGAGCGGCTTGCGGTCGGCGCCCGCGCCCTCGAAGAAGTCGTTGGCCTTGCGCGAGTCGGAGGCGAGCAGGGTTTCGAGCGTGTACTTGGCGTCGGCCGAGGTGAACGGCTTCCCGTTGTGGAACTTGACGCCGTCGCGCAGGCGGAAGGTGTGGACGAGCCCGTCGGGGCTCGACTGTATCTCGGAGGCGAGGTCGCCGACGTAGTCGAACTTCTCGTCCTTGCGGACGAGCGAGTTGAACATGAGCTGGCGGAAGCGCTCGCTCGAAGCGTCGGTGCCGCGCAACTGGTCGAGCGTCTCGGGGTTCGATTCGAGCACGACGACGAAGGGGCCTTGCTTCCCGCCCTCGACGGTCACGTCGCGCAGGAAGCGCCAGTCGCCGTCCACGGGGACGTTGAGGTTCTGGACGTTTTTGCGCGCGACGACC
Organism: Pyrinomonadaceae bacterium; assembly: GCA_036389235.1. Lineage (GTDB taxonomy): Bacteria > Acidobacteriota > Blastocatellia > Pyrinomonadales > Pyrinomonadaceae > QHXN01. Next base: position 5,590 of record DASVQJ010000314.1, read on the forward strand.
ATCTGGTCGACGTACCAGAGCGGGAGCTGCGGCAGCTCGCGGCTGATGATCTCCTGCGCGCGCACGTACAGCTCCTTGGACTTCGCGCGGTCGAAGGAGCCGATGGCCTCTTCGAGAATCTTGTCCAGCTCCGGGTTGCTGTAGCGCCCGCGGTTCTGGTAGGCGCCCGTGTGGAAGAGGTCGAAGAGGTAGATGGGGTCCTGGTTGCCGCCGACCCAGCGCCCCGTCGTCAGTTGGAACTGACCCTTGCGCTGCTGGTCGAGCAGCGTGTTGAACTCGACCTGGTCGATCTCGCAGGGGATGCCGACCTGCTTGAGCTGATTCTGGATGACGGAAGCGTACTGGCGCGTGGGCGCGCTGGCGGCGTTGATCTTGAGGAAGACGGGCTGTTTGAAGCGCGTGGCCCGGGAGCCGGCCGGCCCGCCGCCGCAGCCGGACAGGAGCGTCGCGCAGATGACGAGGAGGGCGGGGACGGACTGAAGTTGAAGGCGCCTCATGCTCAAATCTTACCTCCGTACACGTAGTTCAGCTTGCGGTTCAGCTCGGCCACTTCGGCCGAAAGCTCCTGGAAGCGTTTGGGGTCGAAGGCGAGGGGAGGTTTCGTCAACGACTTGAAGGCGGCGATGCGCCGGAGCGAAGCCTGTATGCGCCCGCGCGAGAGCTCGCCGCGGCGCGCGGCGTCCAGGAGCGCGTGGAAGCTCCGGCGGATGAGGTCGGGGCGCGCGCACACGAGGAGCATGTCCTCGCCCGCGAGGACGGCGCGCAGCGACGCCTCCTCGATCTCGCAGTGCTTGGCGATGGCGCCCATCTCAAGGTCGTCCGTGACGACGAGGCCGTCGTAGCCCAGCTCGTCGCGCAGGAGGTCGCGGACGATGCTGGGGTTGATGGAGGCGGGGACGAGGCGGCCGCCCGCGATGCCGCGGTGGATGTCGATGTTGGGGAAGCCGCCGTGGCTGACCATGACGGCGCGCACCATGTTGTCCTCGCGCTGGAAGAGTTCGATGTAGGGGGCGAGGTCTTGCGCGATGAGGTCGTCGTGCGTGAGGTGGATGACGGCCATCTCCTCGTGCGTGTCCACCTCGCCGGCGCCGATGCCGGGGAAGTGCTTGGTGCACCCGAGCATCCCCGTCCCTTGCAGCCCGCGCAGGTAGACCATCGTGTACCCGAGCACCTCGCCGGGCGAGCGGCCGTACGAGCGCGAGTAGAGCCCGTTGGAGAGCAGGTCGCGGTCTTCCGTCATGATCGACATGACGGGCGCGAAGTTGAGGTTGAAGCCCAGGAGGCGCAGCACCTCGCCCGTGATGCGGCCGTGCGCGCGCGCGCCCGCGAGGTCGCCGTGCTGGCGTATGACGCGCGCCGCGGGCATCGGCGTGCAGATTTTGCGCAGCCGGTCGACGAGCCCGCCCTCCTGATCGATGCCGAGCAGGGGGTCTACGCGCAGGGAGGCGCGGACGCCGTCGAGCAGCCCGCGCAGCTGGTCGGGCGCGGCGACGTTGCGGCCGAAGATGATGACGCCGCCGGGCTTGACCTCTTCGAGGAGCGAGCGCGCCTCGGCGTCGAGGTCGGTGCCCGGAAGACCTATGAAGAGCAGTTGTCCGATTTGGTGTTCGAGCGGGAGTGACTGAAGGGTTTGGAAGTCGGTCATGTATTAGACGATTCTGTTCTTCAACCCGAGTAGGAGTTGGCGCGCCTCGTCCCCTGTGAGGGTTTCTACATCAACGCCGCGAAGCTCGTCAAGGAGGCTCTCGTTGACGGAGTCGAACAGGGTGATCTGCGCGGCCAGCGCGCGGCGCCCGGCGCGGGACGCGGCGCGCCCGAGCGCGTCCTGACCGTCCGCCCCGCCCCCGGCCGCCGGGGGGGCCGCCTCCGCCGCCTTCTCCGCCGCGGCGCCCTCCTCGGCGAACACGTCGAGTTCGTAACGTTCGAGCTTCGAGAGGACTTCGCGCGCGCGTTCGAGCACGGCGGGCGGCAGCCCCGCGAGGCGCGCGACCTCGATGCCGTAGGACTTCGACGCGCGGCCGCGCTCGATCTTGTAGAGGAAGATGACCCCGCCCTCGCGCTCCGCGACGCGTATCCGGTAGTTCTGCGCGCCGGGCAGGCGCTCGGCCAGCTCGGTCAGCTCGTGGTAGTGCGTGGCGAACAGAGTCTTGGCGCAGTGCTCCGGCGAGTCGTGCAGGTGTTCGGCGACGGCCCAGGCGATGGAGAGCCCGTCGAAGGTCGCCGTGCCGCGCCCTATCTCGTCCAGGATGACGAGCGAGCGCGGCGTCGCGTTGTGAAGGATGGCGGCCGTCTCCGTCATCTCGACCATGAAGGTCGAGCGTCCGCGCGAAAGGTCGTCGGACGCGCCGACGCGCGTCCAGATGCGGTCGAGCAGGGGCAGGCGCGCGTGCTCCGCCGGCACGAACGAGCCCATCTGCGCCAGGAGGCAGATGAGCGCCGTCTGCCGAAGGAGGGTGCTCTTGCCGCCCATGTTCGGGCCGGTGATGATGAGCAGGCGCTCGGCCGAGCCGTTCATGTAGAGGTCGTTGGGGACGAAGGGCGTGTCGCCGATGGCCTCGATGACGGGGTGGCGGCCGGCCTTGATCTCGAGCTCGTCGCCGTCGTGGAGTGTCGGCCTTTGGTAGCGGCGGCGCGCGGCGACCTCGGCGAGCGAGGCGAGCACGTCGAGGACGGAGAGGGCGCGCGCGGTCGTCTGTAGTCTGCGCGTCTCGCGCGCGACCTGCGCGCGCACCTCGCCGAAGATGCGCGTCTCGATTTCGAGGATGCGCCCCTCCGCGCCGAGAACCTTCTGCTCCCACTCCTTCAGCTCGGGCGTCGTGTACCGCTCGGCGTTGGCGAGCGTCTGCCGCCGCTCGTAGTCGGCGGGCACGCGCGCGGCGACGGATTTGGAGACCTCGATGAAGTAGCCGAAGACGTTGTTGAAGCGGACGCGCAGGCTGTTGATGCCGGAGCGCGCGCGCTCGCGCGACTCGATGGCGGCGATGGTCTGCTTGGCGTCGCGGCTGACGGCGCGCAACTCGTCGAGTTCGGCGTCGAAGCCCTCGCGGACGACGCCGCCTTCCGAGAAGTTGACGGGCGGGTCGTCGCTCAGGGCGCGTCCGATGAGTTCGCGCACGTCGGTCAACTCGTCGGCGTTCTCGACGACGACCTGGAGCAGCGACGCCTCCGCATCCGATAACGCCCGGCGGATGGCGGGCACCTGGTCGAGGGAGCGGCGGAGGGCGACGAGGTCGCGCGGGGTGGCCGTCCCCATGTTGATGCGCCCCGTCAGGCGTTCGAGGTCGGAGACATCCTTGAGGAGCGCGCGCGCGCGGTCGCGGCGCATCTGCGAGCGGTGGAGGTCTTCGACGGCCGCGAGCCGCGCCTCGATCTCGCCGCGTCTGACCGAAGGGCGGAGCATCCAGGAGCGCAGGAGGCGCGCGCCCATCCCCGTGACGGTCGCGTCGAGCACGGAGAGCAGGCAGGCGCCGCGGCCGCCGCCCTGCGACTCGACCAGCTCAAGGTTGCGGCAGGTGACCGCGTCGACGACGAGGTGGTCGTGCGTCTCGAAGAAGCCGAGGTCGTTGATGTGCGCGGCCGCGTCCCGCTGCGTCTCGCGCGCGTAGCGCAGGCACGCGCCCGCGGCGCTGACCGCGGCGACCTTGCCGCCGAGGCCGTAGCCTTCGAGCGTGCGCGCGCCGAACTGTTCGAGGAGCATGGACGCGCAGGAGGTCGGCTCCCACAGCCAGTCTTCTAAAGGCGTGAGCGGCAGCCCCTCGCCCCTCGGCGCGTCGTGCTCGGCCGGCGTGATGCGCGCGACGGGCGCTTCGTCAACATCCTCCGGCTCCGTTTCGGGCGGGGGCGGCGTCGCGTGCGGAGCGCCGCCCGCGTACGCCTCCTTCACGAGCGGGGCGAGCGAGCGCGGGAAGAGCAGCTCGCGCGGCGCGTAGGATTCGATGTCGGAGCGCACGCGCGCCCAGGCGTCCGGGCCGGAGACCTCGGTCGCGCGGAAGTCTCCGGTCGAGAGGTCGAGGAAGGCCGCGCCGTACGTGTCGCCGGCGCCGCAGAGCGCGGCGAGGTAGACGGACTCCTTAGCTTCGACGAGGTGCGGGTCGATGGCGGTGCCGGGCGTGATGACGCGGACGACCTCGCGGCGGACGAGCTTCTTCGCCTTCGAGGGGTCTTCGGTCTGCTCGCAGATGGCGACGCGGTAGCCCTTGCGTATCAGCCGCGCGACGTAGTTGGCGACGGCGTGGTGCGGGACGCCGCACATGGGGACGGGCTGTCCGCGCTCCTTGTGCCGGGCGGTGAGCGTGATCTCCAGCTCGCGCGCGCCGGTGATGGCGTCCTCGAAGAACAGCTCGTAGAAGTCGCCGAGGCGGAAGAAGAGGATCGCGCCCGGGTGCTGCCGCTTAAGCTCCTGGTACTGCCGCAGCATGGGCGTCAGCGCTGAGTTCGTCGTCGTCATGTCCGTGAAAATGCCTGCGAGAAGGGCGGATGTTTTCGACCGCAGGTTCGGGCGTCAAAGCTACCACAGAAGGCCCGGACATGCACGAACGGCGCGCGGGCGCGCGGGCGGCCGATGAGAAATCCTCACCGGTTCGGGATAAAACCGTGACAGCGTTGCGGGAGAGTGCGGCGTCCGGGTCGGCGGGAAGGTCTCTCACGTATGAGCCTGAGCTTACAGGTCGCCGTGCTCTTCCTGCTCGCGCTCCCCATCGCGTGCGTCGCCTGGACGGTGACGCACGAGGAGGTCTTCCGCGAGCCGCGGGAGTTCTGCGTGGAGCGGAGCAAGTCGTGCCGTCGCTGGTACGAGAGGAAGTTCTTCTACCTCTTCACGTGCGAGTACTGCTTCAGCCACTACGTCACCGTCTTCTTCCTCTTCGTCACGCGCTACCACCTGCTCTACGAAGACTGGCGCGGCTACCTCGTCGGCGGCTTCGCCCTCGTCTGGGTCGCCAACCAGTACATGAGCCTCTACAACCGGCTCCGCCTCGACATCAAGAGCGAGAAGATCGAGACGAGCATCAAGGAGAAGGTGGCCGAGAAGGTGAAAGGGGAAAGTGAAAGGTGATGGGTGATGAGTGATAAGAGGAAGACAACGGGTCGCGTCTTCCTCTTATCACTCATCACTCATCACTTTTCACTAGCCGAAGAAGACTTCGGCGACGTGGTAGACCTCTTCGTCGAGCTGCTTGATGCGGCGGACGGCGTCGTCGAGGGGGACGGAGATGACCTTGTTGCAGCGCAGCGCGGCCATCTGGCCCCACTGCTTTTCGAGAATCATCTCGAAGGCTTTGACGCCGAAGCGCGTGGCGAGGACGCGGTCGAAGGCGGAGGGCGAGCCGCCGCGCTGGACGTAGCCGAGGTTGGCGTGGCGCGTCTCGATGCCGGTGTGGCGCTCGATCTCGACGGCGAGGTGGAAGCCGATGCCGCCGAGCCGCCCCTTGCGGTAGATTTGCGAGGTCGCGGCCTCGTCGAGGAAGTTCTCTTCGGGGTGCGGGTGCGCGTCCTCCGCGACGACGATGATGGAGAAGGCGCTGCCCTGCATCTCGCGGTGCCGGAGCAGCTCGCAGATGCGCGTGAGGCGGAAGGGGTGCTCCGGGACGAGGATGACGTCGGCGCCCCCGGCGATCCCGCCGTAGGCGGCGATCCAGCCGGCGTGGCGCCCCATCACCTCGATGACCATCACGCGGTGGTGCGCCTCGGCCGTCGAGTGCAGGCGGTCGACGGCCTCCATCACGGTGTTGACCGCCGTGTCGAAGCCGAAGGGGAAGTCGGTTCCGTCGAGGTCGTTGTCGATGGTCTTGGGGATGCCGACGAGCGGCAGCTTGTGCTCGTGCCACATGTCGCGCGCGGCGCGCAGCGTGCCCTCGCCGCCGACGACGATCAGGGCGTCCAGGCCGTGCCGCTCCCAGGTGGCGCGGATGCGCTGCGGGTAGTCGGCGCCGTCCTGCGGGTTGGTGCGGGAGGTGCCGAGGATGGTGCCGCCGCGCGGGAGGATGCCCGTCACGGAGGTGCGCGTGATGAGCTGGGTGTCGTCCTCGATGAGGCCGCGCCAGCCGTTCATCACGCCCAGGATTTCGGCCCCCTCGACGTGCATCGAGCGGCGGACGACGGCGCGTATGACCGCGTTCAGGCCCGGCGCGTCGCCGCCCCCCGTCAGAATGCCTACGCGTAGACCCATCGGAACACCCTTGAAACCACCCGGTCGGAACGAATGAATTGATTTGGTTTGCTGACCACGCCTATAATCTCGCGACAAATCGCGGCGTGTCAAACAACACACATTTTATTGACGAGGGGAAGCGCCGTCCGGCGCGGGGGTGTACGGGGTGGCTTCGGAGAAAGACTTGCTGACGCTCGGCGTCGATACCTCCACGGAGCGGAGGAGCGTCGCGCTGCTGTGCGGGGGGCGCGTGCTCGCGGAGTCTTCGGGCGGGCTGCGCGAGGGAGGCTCGGCCAACCTCCTCGCGGACATAGACCGCGTGCTCGGCTCGGCCGGGGTCAGGTTGGGCGAGGTCGGGCTGTACGCCGCCGCCGTGGGTCCCGGGAGTTTTACGGGTCTGCGCGCGGGGCTCGCGACCGTCAAGGGGCTCGCGCTGACGACGGGGAAGCCCGCCGTCGGCGTGCAGACGCTACACGCTCTGGCCTACTGCGTCAGGCCGGCGGCGCGCGTCGTGTCGCTCATCCCCGCGGGGCGCGGCGAAGTCTTCGCGCAACTGCTCTCGGTGTCGGCCGAGGGCTTCGTGCAGGAGCTTGAGAGCCCGACGCACCTGCCGCCCTCTCTGCTGTTGGAGCGGATGGCGGGGCTCGGCGGCGGGTTGAAGTGGACGGGCGGCGGCGCCCTGAAATTCGTCGAGCTGATTCGGGAGCGGGCTGAGTCCGCGGGGATTGAGTTCGCGAGTCCCGGCGCGCCCGGCGCCGCGGAGCAAGGGGGCTGGGCGGTCGCGCCGGGCGAAGAGGCGCTCGCCAAAAATGTCGCGGAGATGGCCCGAACGGCTTACGTCTCGGGGGCGGGCGCGGGGGGGCTCGACGCCGTTTACGTCAGGCCGTCGGACGCGGAGCTGAAGGGTTTATGTCACGCGCAGAACTGAGGGTCGAGCTGGAGAGGGCCGGGTGCGTCATCGTCCCGATGACGGAGCACGACCTTTTGGAGGTCGTCGAGATAGAGGAGACGACCGGGCTCAGCCAGTGGGGCTGGGAGGCTTACCGCGCGGAGCTTGAGAAGCAGGAGGCCGTCATGCTCGTGGCGCGGCGCAACGCCCCGGACGCGCTGACCGGCCGGAGCCTGGGCGGCTACATCGCCGCGCGCATCAACGCCGACGAGCTGCACGTCAACAACATAGGGGTCTGGCCCGAGTCGCGCAGGCGGGGCGTCGGCGGCGCGCTGCTCGGGGCGGCGCTGGAGGCGGCGGCGCGGCGGGGCGCGGTCGAGGCCGTGCTGGAGGTGCGCGCCGGCAACCTGCCTGCGCAGAGGATGTACGAGCGCTTCGGCTTCCGCGTGGTCGGCGAACGCAAGGGCTACTACAGGGAGCCGGTCGAGGACGCCAAAATTATGACGAGGCGGCTGGCACCAGGCGCTTGATACGGGTTGGGAATTGGGCTAACATTTTCGCAAAGGAACGGCCGCGCGTAGACAGACGTGGGGGTCGGCGCGCGGCCGCTCGAACACACCACTCCACGCATCTGAAAGGAGAACTTTCCGCTATGGAAACAGTCAACACGGACAGCCTGAAGGAGCAGTTGATCGCGGTCGACCCGGAGTTCCGTGAGCTGGCGCGCGAACACGGTCGCTACGAACAGCGCCTGAGCGAGTTGTCGTCGCTCCAGTACCCGAGCGACGAGGAGCAGCTCGAAGAGGTCACGCTCAAGAAGAAGAAGCTGGCCGTGAAGGATCAGATGCAGGCAATCATTCTCAAACACCAGAACGCGGAGAGCACGGCGCACTAGACGCGCCTCGGCGGCGGGCCTCGCGTGCGCGGCCCGCGTGCACTCCCAAAGCATTTAAGGGACGGGGGACGCTTCAAAGTTTGTTGGGCGCCCCCGTTTCCTTTAGACGGAAACCGTTTCGGAGGCGCGCGCGCCGCGCCGTTCGTCGGGGTGAGAGATGGTCAAAGAAGGCTACCCGTGGATTCTCGTCCCACTCCTGGCCGGGCTGGCGGCGGGGCTGCTCTACCTGTTCTGGCCGGCGCTGCCGCTGCTGGCGCTGGCCCTCGTGCTGCTGCTCCTGGCGGCCTTCATGGCCTACTTCTTCCGGGACCCGCAGCGCGCGGTGCCTTCGGAGGCGGGGCTCGTCGTCTCGCCCGCGGACGGCAAGGTCACGCGCATCGAGAGGCTCGCGGGGGACGGCGCGGACTCGCCCACCGTTGTCAGCATCTTCCTCTCCCCCTTCGACGTGCACGTCAACCGCGCCCCCATCGCCGGCCAGGTCATCGACGTGACCTACACGAAGGGGCGCTTCATCGCGGCCACGAGCGACAACGCGAGCCTCGTGAACGAGCAGAACGCATTGACGATCAGGGGTGAGCGGATGACCGTGGTCTGCAAACAGATCGCCGGCGTCCTCGCCCGCAGGATAGTCTGCTGGAAGCGCCCGGGCGACCGCCTCGGGTTGGGCGAACGGTTCGGCCTCATCAAGTTCGGTTCGCGGACGGACTTGGTGCTGCCGCGGGAGGTCGAGGTCTCTGTCCAGGTGGGGCAGCGCGTGAGCGGCGGCGTGACGATTATCGGGAGGTGGCTGGATGGCGAGTGAGGCGCAAGAGTCTTTGGAAACCCCGTCCGCAGAGGTCAGGGAGCGGCGCGGGATAAAGAAGGGCCTCTACCTTCTGCCCTCCGCCTT
>DASVQJ010000315.1:0-5950 GCA_036389235.1 Pyrinomonadaceae bacterium
CTCCGTGCACCCCCCGCGGCTTTCCGTGACCGTCGATGAAGGTCTGCGCCTAGCGGCCCTTGTTGGTGATGTTGCCGCCGCCGAGCGTGACCAGAGAGGCGCGCGAGCCCGCCTGGTGCCAGACCTGACCCGACCCGTCGCGGACGACGAACGCGTACGCGTCCGCCTGCTTCGGCGTCAGCAGGTCGCCGTCGAAGGTGTTCGCCTCGAACGAGAAGTTACCCCACGAAGCGACGCTCAAGCCCGTCGCCGGGTCTATCTTCTGCACGTTGCAACGCCCCTTCAGCTCCGAGCGCGTGTAGACCGCGGGGGTCACGCCCGGCTCGGCCGCGAACTGGAGGTATCCGTCCTGCCACGCGGTGCTCTTGACGACGTAGTCGAAGCCGTCGGCGCCGCGGAAGGTCAGAGTCCAGTTGCCGCGCACCTGCCCCTCCTTGTTTCCGGACGTGACGTTGAAGCCGAAGTTGGCCTTGCCGTTCGCCGCGCCGGGGTCGGCGACCCACCCGCCGCCGCCGCTGCGCTGCTCGTCGGTCGGGACGGCGATGTTGAGCACGCCGATGCCGAACGGGTTCGCCGCCCAGAACCGGTTCGCGGCGTCAACGCGGACGTTGACGATGTATGTGTCGGCCGCGACGCCCTGGGCGGTCACGAGCGCGTCGCCGTTCGCGTCCACCGCCACGTCGCTCACGACCAGGTCGGGCGTCGGCGACGTGTTGTTCGATCTGAACAGCTCGAACGTGACCGTCGCCTTCGTCAGGTCGCCGGCGAAGGCCGCGCCGTCCGCTTCGGCCGTCAGGTGCGCGCCCAGACGCACGGTCGCCACGTTGACGTTCGGCCCGGCCGTCAGGAGCGAGGCGTCGCCCGCGTAGGCGGCCGAGGCGTTCTCGCGCGAGACGGTCAGCGTCGAAGCGGCGCCCGCCGCGTCGAGGTAGGAGGCGCTGGCGCTCGTGAACTGCGCCGTCACGGTGTAGGAGCCCGCCGGCATGTTCGCCGTAAGCTGGAGCGCGGCGCCGCCGTTCGCCACGGCCGACTGGCCGACGGGGCTGCCGCCCACGAAGAACTGCACCGTGCCCGCGAGCGGCTGGCCGGGGAACGGCGCGGCGCTCACCTCGGCTCGCAGCGTGACCGGGTCGCTGTACTGCACGGAGGCGGGCGCGACGGCGACGGCGGGCGCCGACCTGACCGTCACGTTGAAGGAGCAGGTGCTCGTGTTGCCGGAGGCGTCCTTCGCCGTCACGTTGACGGTCGTCACGCCGACAGGGAAGGCGGAGCCGGAAGACGGGCTGCTCGTCACGTTCACGCTCGAGACGGTATCGCCCGCCGTGACGTTGAAGCCGACCGCGGCGTTGGACGCGCCGGCCGCGGCCGCGACGACGACGTCGGCCGGGCACGAGACGCTCGGGGCGGTCGTGTCGCGGACGGTGACGTTGAACGTCGCGGTCGCGGCGTTGCCCGCGCCGTCGGTCGCGGTGGCCGTGACCTCAGTCGTGCCCAGGGCGAAGGTGCTGCCCGAAGGGATGCTGAAGCTGACCGTCAGCGCGCCTTCGAGATTGTCCTCGGCCGCGGCCGCGTAGGTGGCGACGGCGCCCGCGGGGCCTGTGGCTTCGAGGGTGATGTCGGACGGCGCGTGCAGCACGGGCGCGACGTTGTCGAGCACGGTGAACTTCAGCGCCCCGGCTTCGAGCGCGAACCTGCCCTTCAGCCCTTCGGGCAGGCCCGAGCAGGTGAAGTCGGACGCGTCGAAGCTGGTCGAGCCGAAGGTGACGAGCGTGTAGGTCGTGCCGGGGACGAGGTTCGCCGCCGGGTTGAAGGCGAACTCGAAGGAGCCCGCGCCGCCTTTAGTGAGCGCGCCCGAGAGTGCGAGCCTGTCCGAGGTCGCGGCCGCGAGGTCGAAGTCGAACTCGGCGCCGCCGTTCCAGGTGAGAGAGCCCGCCCCCAGCGTCGCGACCTGCGCGGCGCCTTCGGGGGCGACGGAGGCGCCCGCGTTGAGCGTCACGGCCCTGTTCACGGAGCCGGAGCCGGAGAGCGTGGCGCCGCCGTTGACGTTGAAGGCGCCGCCCGCGGCGAGGCTCCCGCCCACGCGCAGCGTGCCGGCGTTGACGTTGGTCGCGCCGGTGTAGGTGTTCGCGCCGCCCAGGACGAGCGTGCCCGCGCCCGTCTTCGTCAAAGCGCCCGTGCCCGAGAGCACGCCCGAGAGCGTGATCCCCTGCGGCAGGTTCGCGGCGTCGGCCGCCTTGATCGTGACGGTGTTGCTGAGCGCCAGCGGGTGCGACGTAGACCAGTCTTCGGCGGCGCCGAGCGTGCCGCCCGACAGGTTGATGTTGGTGACGAACCCGCCCGCGCCCTTCTTGACGATGCCGCCGCCGCCCAGGTAGAGCGAGCCGCCACTCAGGATGATGGTGGCGGAGCCGGCGTTGACCGTCGAGTCGAAGCCGAGCGTGAACTTCTCCACGGTGCTGGTGCCGCCCGAGAAGGTGGCGAAGGAGACGTTGTTGGCGTTCGTCCCGTTGGTCTTCGAGAGCACGATGCCGTTGACGGTGTCGAGCGCGTTGAAGACGCCGCCCGTCACGCGCAGCGCGCCGCCGCGGCCCGCCGTCGCCTGGTTGCCGACCGTGATCGTGCCGCCGACGTTGAGCGTGCCGCCCTCGACCGAGAGCGAGCTGCTGGAGTTGTTCGTGCCGAGGCCCACCGCGCCGCTGACGTTGGTCGTGCCGCCGGCGAGGATGAGCCCCGTCGTGTAGGCGGGGGCGGTCGTGTAGCTGCCGCGCTGGAGCGTGACGTTCGTCGTGTTGAGCGTGCCGCCGTTGACGCGGATGGTCGCGCCGTCGTTGTTGTTGTTGCGCAGGCCGCCGTTGAGGTTGGCCGTGCCGGAGTCCACGACCAGACTCGTCCCGGTGGCCGCGTTGACGGTGACGAGGCCGCTCGCCGTGAGCGTGCCGCCCGCGACGTTGAGCTGCGTGTTGGCGACCGCGGCCACGTCCATCGTCGTCGTCGTGAGCTGGCCGCCCGCGCCGAGGCGAAGGACGCCGGCCGCGACGCCGGTCGGGCCGCCGTACGTGTTGTTGCCCGCGAGGACGAGCGTGCCGGCGCCGGCCTTCGTCAGGCCGGCGGAGCTGTTGACGTGCGTCGCGATGGTCGCCGTCGCCCCCGCGCCGAGCGCGTTGACGGTGACGGTCGGCGTGCCCGCCGGGACGGAGAACGTGAAGCCGTTCGCGGGGTCGCCGTTGCCGTCGACGAGCCAGCTCCCCGCGGACGAAGTGTTCGTGTCGCCGAAGACGAGGTTGCCGAGGGCGCGCGGCGAGTCCAGACGGACGTTGTTCGTGCCCGAGATGTTGAGCGCGCCGAAGTCGGCCGTGTTGCCCGCGCCGTTGGCGACGGCGCCGTTCAGCCAGTTGGTGTTTCCGCTCCAGAGGCCGCCGCTGACGGGCTGGCTCCAGGTTCCGCTCGCGTTGTTGGTCACGGTGTAGGTCTGCCCCGCCGTGTAGCCGCCCGCGATCTGGTTGCCCGCCAGGTCAACTATCCCCGTGCCGCCCGCCTTCAGGTCGAGCCGCAGCGTGCCGGTGCCCGAGACCGTGCCCACGGTCACGTCGTAAGTCGTGCCCGAGACGGCCGCGACCGCGCCGACGGCGCCGTTCGCCGAGCCGGTCGTCGAAAGCTGGAAGTCTGCGGCGTCGACGCCGCCGACCTGCTCGCTGAAGGTGACGCGGAAGACGACCGTGCCGCCGTTGATGGTCGCGCCCGTCGGGTTCTGACGGTTGATCGAGGCGACCGAGGGCGGCGTCTCCTCGACGGTGACGACGAAGTCGGGCGAGGAGAGGCTGTCACGGTTCGAGTTGTCGGTGGCCTTCGCGTTGAAGGTGTAGGTGCCGGGCGCGAGCACCGTGTTCGTGTAGTCGAAGCTCCAGTTGCCCGCGGCGTCGGCGATGGCCGCGCCGATGACGCCCGCGTCGGCGCGGGAGAGCGTGACGGCGTGGCCCGCGCCGGCCGTGCCTTTGATGACGAGCGTCGTGTCGCTCGTCACGCGGTCGTTCGAGAGCGCGCCGGTGTCGGAGAGGATGCTGGTGATGGCCGGCGTCTGGAGCCCCGTGTCAACAGTGTAGTCGGCGGAGGCCGGGCTCGCGTTGCCCGCCGTGTCCGCGGCCGTCGCGTTGAACGTGTAGACGCCCTGCGGCAGGGGGGCGGCGGTCAGAGTCCAGGCGCCGTTCGGGCCTGCGGCGGCGGTGCCGACCGGCCCTGCGCCCGTGCGGGTCACCGTGACGGTCGTGCCGGGCTCGGCCGCGCCTTTGAAGACGAGCGAGCCGCCGCCGACGCTGTCGATGGATGGCGCGGCCGGCGCGGTCGTGTCGACGGTGACGGCGAAGGGCTCGGACTCCGGGGTCTGGCCGCCCTCCTCGTCGGTCGCGACGGCCGTGAAGGTGTGCGTGCCTTCGGAGAGGGTGACGTTGGTGTAGTCGAAGCTCCAGTTGCCGGAGGCGTCCGCGTTCGCGGTGCCGATCTCGCCGACGCCTTCGAGCGCGAGCGTGACGGTGTTGTCGGCGCCGGCCGTGCCGCTCAGGACGAGGGCGGCGTCGCTCGTGACCCTATCGGCCGGGGAGGCGCCCGTGTCGTCCGTGACGCCCGTGACGGCGGCGATCTTCGCGTTGAGCGAGGTGACGATGTTGGCCTTCGGCACGGCGCCCATCCCTTCGCCGAGGAAGAAGGAGGGGTGCGGCGGCTGGTTGTAGGCGGTGTTCTGCCACGCGACGGCGACGCGGTACTGGTGGTCGTGCATCAGCGTGTAGATGCGGTTCGTCGCGGGGATGGTCGTCGTGTAGATGCGCAGCGCCGTGTTGTCCGCGGTGCGCCAGACGACCTCCTCGCGCCAGTCGCCGAGCACGTCGGCCAGGAGCGAAGGGGTCGCCTTCGTCGAGTTGTTCGAGGAGAGGCCCGGGGGCGAGAGCAGCGTGTTCGACCTGTTGGTCGTCCAGTCCCACTTCGAGATGGTCGTGCCGTCTTCGAACTCGCGCAGGAGGTCTGAGTCCCACCAGACGCCGAAGTTCTTCGGCGAGGGCGCGGAGGTGCTGATCTGCACGCCGGCGGCGCTCCAGAGCCCGCCGCGCGAGCTGTACATCTCGGAGCCGCGGTAGCGCGGGTCGATGTCGAAGGCCACGCCGCGCCCCACGTCGGCGCCCTCGCCCGAGACGCCGAAGATGAGCGCGCCGGTGCGCGCGTCGCGGAACTCCGAGCCGTTCGCGCCGTAGCTCGCGGGCTCCTCGTGCACCATGTAGACCTCCTGACCGGGGCGGTCGGGGTCCATGTCGGACATGTGCAGCGCGTCGCCGTGGCCGAGGCCCGTCGAGTAGAGGCCGGTGCCGTTGTCGTCAATCGCGGCCGCGCCGTACGTAATCTCGTCCTTGCCGTCGCCGTCCACGTCGCCGACGGTCAGAGAGTGCGAGCCCTGGCCGCGGTACGCGGAGTTGGGGTTCGAAGTGCCGGTGTGGCCCGTGTCGAAGGCCCAGACCTTCGAGAGCTGGCCGTCGCGCCAGTTCCACGCGGCGACGTAGGCGCGCGTGTAGTAGCCGCGCGCCATGACGAGGCTCGGGCGGTGGCCGTCCAAGTAGGCGACGCCGGCGAGGAACCTGTCGACGCGGTTGCCGTACGAGTCGCCCCACGCGGAGACCGAGCCGCGCGGCGGGTCGTAAGAGGTCGTCGCCAGCGCCGCGCCGGTCAGGCCGTTGAAGACCGTCAGGTACTCGGGGCCGGAGAGGACGTAGCCGGAGGAGTTGCGGTAGTCGGCGGACGAGCTGCCGATCACCACGCCGGTGCCGTCCTTGGTGCCGTCGGCGGTTTTCATGGCGACCTCGGCCTTGCCGTCGCCGTCGTAGTCGAAGACCTGGAACTGCGTGTAGTGCGCACCGGCCCGGATGTTGCGCCCGAGGTCGATCCGCCACAGGCGCGTGCCGTCGAGCCG
>DASVQJ010000316.1:0-22338 GCA_036389235.1 Pyrinomonadaceae bacterium
GATGAGCCCGTAGTTGCCGTCCTTGCGCTTGTAGAGCACGCTCAGGCGGTCGGTGTCGGAGTCGCGGAAGACGACGAACTGGTCGCCGTCCTCGGCGAGCGACATGACGGCCTCCTCGGCCGTCATCGGCTTCACCTTGTATTTGCGGGCCGCGACGATGCGCCCCGCGCGGCGCTCCGGCTCCGGGTTCTCCGGCGCGGCCGTCCCCGTCTCGTCCGGCGCGACGGCCGAGAGCGGGACGGCGTCCTGCTTGCGCTCGATGATCTTCTTCTTGAGCTTGAGGGCCTGCTTCTCGATCTTGTCGATGCAGCGCGTGAGCGCCTGGTACATGTCGGCGTTGGTGTCCTTCGCCGTCAAGGTGTGCTCGCGCCAGTGGAAGAGGATTTCGGCGATGTGCCGGTTCTTGACCACGTCGATGATGACGTGGGCGCGCGCCGTGGTGGCGTTCTCGAACAGGTTCCCGATCTTGCCGAAGTGCTCCTCGACGTGCGCGCGCAGCGCGGGCGTGACGTCGATGTGTCGCCCCGTGTACTCGAAATCCATACGTGACCTTTCCGCCAGCGCGCGCGGGGCGGACGGGGGCTTACGTTCTGCTCCCGCCCCGGCCGCGCGGGCCTTGTGCCTGATTGTGTACTGCTAAAACGCGAGATGTTAGATGTCAGATGCCGGACGTTAGTGTAAGAGCAACTACTAACGTCCAGCATCTCACATCTACTTATCTTCCTCACACGACCGCCTTGCGCTCGCGCGAGCCAGGGATCGACATCTGGTCGCGGTACTTCGCCACCGTGCGGCGCGACAGCTTGATGCCCTCCTTGGCGAGAATCTTGACGACCTGGTCGTCGGTGATGGGGTTGTGCGAGTCCTCCTCCTCGATGAGCTTCTTGATCCGGAGCTTGATGATGCGGGTCGAGACCTCCTCGCCCTCCTCGTTCAGCATGCCCTCGGTGAAGAAGCGGCGCAGCTCGATGACGCCCTGCGGCGTGTGCGCGTACTTGCGGTTGACGACGCGCGAGATGGTCGAGAGGTGCATCCCCGTGTCCTCTGCCACGTCCTTGAGCATCATCGGGCGGATGAACTGCACGCCCTTGTCGAGGAACTCGTGCTGGCGGCGGACGATGCACTCGACGACGCGGTAGATGGTCTGGCGCCGGTGCTCGATGTTGCGCAGAAGGTCGACGGCCGAGCGCATCTTCTCGCGGATGAAGTCCTTCGTCTCCTTCGTCGTCCCGTCGCGGCTGAGCATGTGCTGCATGTCGCGGCTGATGCGCAGGCGCGGGCCGCCGTCGTCGGCGAAGTAGATTTCGTAGACGTCGTCCACCTTCTCGATGAAGACCTCGGGCGCGATGAGGATCGGCTCCTCCGACGAGTAGCGGCGGCCCGGGTACGGGTCGAGCTTGCGGATGTGCTGAAGCTCCTCGACCAGCTCGATGACCTCGACGCCCATCTGCTTGGCGAGGTTCGGCAGCTTGTGCTGCTGAAGCTCCGAGAGCGGGTGCTCGCCGATGAGGCGGGCGGCCAGACACCTCTCCGCGCCGCGCGGGCAGGCGTCGCCGCCCATGACTTTGAGTTGAACCAGCAGGCACTCGCGCGCGTCGCGCGCGCCGCAGCCGACGGGGTCGAGCTGGAGGACGAGCTGGCGCGCCTCCTCGACGCGCTCGGCGGAGCAGCCGGAGAGACCGGCCACCTCCTCGTTCGTCGCGTTGAGGCGGCCGTCGCCGTCGAGGTTGCCGATGACGCACTCGCAGACGGCGACGAGGTCTTCGGGCACCTGCGTCATGTGGAGCTGCCACTCCAGGTGCTCCGAGAGCGAGGGCGCGCGCGTCAGGAACTGCTCGAAGGTCGGCGCGTCCTCCTTGTACTCGTACTCCTGCGTCTTGTAGCCGGGGTCGAGGTAGTCCTGGAACTCGCGCCCGAAGTCGATCTCCTCGAAGGCGTCGGAGGTCGGCGCGTCGGCCTCGGCCGCGTCGGCGAACTCTTCGGCGCGCTCGCGCGCCTCGCCGGCCTCCAACGTCTCGGGCGCGTCGAAGCCCTCGGCGACGGCCGCCGCGTCGCCCGCGCCGTTGCCGGCCGCGCCGCCGTTGAGCGAGTCCGGCAGGGCGGCCTCGACCGCGGGCGCGTCGTCGTGCGAGCCGGCGAGCTGGTCGAGAATCTCCTTCTCCAGCTCGCGCTTCTCGTCCTGCGACTGCACCTCTTCGAGCACGGGGTTCTCAAGGAGTTGCTGCTGGATGAGATCCGTCAACTCCAGCGAAGTCATTTGCAGCATCTCGATGCGCTGGCGCAACTGCGGCGTCAGGACGAGTCGCTGCGAAAGGTTGGTAGTGAGCTTGACCGACATTATTCTACCGGAATACTGACGTCTTAAATTATCGGGTATTGGCTATCAAGAAACCGTCACGCGGTTCGGGAGAGATTATAGCAGAAATCAGTAGACAGTAGTCAGTAGTCAGTAGTCAGTAGAAAAACCCTTCACCCCCGAACTCTCCCGCTGTCGTTTTCAACTTTTGCCCGTCTTTACTACTGACTACTGTCTACCGCCTACCGTCTACATTTCCCTTCACATCCTGAACTTTTCGCCCAGGTAGAGGCGCCGCACCTCCGGGTCTTCGGTCAGTTCCAGCGGCGCGCCCGAGCGGAAGATGCGGCCGTCGGCCATGATGTAGGCGCGGTCGGTGACGCCGAGCGTCTCGCGGACGTTGTGGTCGGTGATGAGGATGCCGATGCCGCGCCGCCGCAGGTAGAGGATCATCTGCTGGATGTCGTCCACGGCCTTCGGGTCGATGCCGGCGAAGGGCTCGTCGAGGAGGATGAACTGCGGCTCGGTGGCGAGCGCCCGCGCGATCTCCGTCCGCCGACGCTCGCCGCCGGAGAGTGCGTCGGCGCGCGTGTTGCGCACGTGCTGGATGCCGAACTCCGTCAGCAGCTCCTCCAGGCGCTTGAGCCGCTCGGCCCGACTCAGGCCCAGGGTCTCCAGCACGGCGAGGATGTTCTGGGCGGCCGTCATGCGCCGGAAGACCGAGGGCTCCTGCGGCAGGTAGCCGACGCCGAGGCGCGCGCGCAGGTACATCGGCAGCTTCGTGATGTCCCGGCCCGCGAGCGTGATGCGCCCGGCGTTCGCGCGCTCAAGGCCGATCATCATGTAGAAGGTCGTCGTCTTCCCCGCCCCGTTCGCGCCCAAAAGCCCCACGACCTCGCCCGGCTCGACGTGCAGGCTCACCCCGTCCACCACGCGCCGCCGGCCGTAGGTCTTCACGAGGTCGGACGCCGCGAGCGCCGCGGCCGACGCGACCCGCAGGTCGCGCGCCTCGCGCCCGCCCAGCTCCTCCTCGCCCCGCGCCTCGGTGATCTCTTCGGTAGCCATGAAAGCAGTGCCTGGTGACAAAGGACGGGTGACGGGTGACGGGTTGAAGACAAGCTCTGACTAGTCACTCCCCACTCGTCACTCGTCACTGCTTCTTAATCTTGTGCGTCGTGCGCACGCGGCCCGTGGACTGCGGCGAGGGGCCGGCGTCGCTGACGACGCGGCTCTCGCGGAGGTAGACGGTCAGCCGCTTGCTCTCGGACGTGCCCTTCTCGGCGTCCTCGACGCGGGCGGGGTTCCCCGTCAGCACGACCACCTCGTCGGCGGCCGTGTACTCGCCGCGGTCGCCCGTGCCGCGCCGGCCGGGCTGCGTGACGACGACGCCGCGCTGCGAGACGGTGCGCTCGACCTCGTACGTGTCCTTTAAGAGGTAGACGTCCGAGACCTCGCTCGTGATGCGGTCGGTGCCCTGGCGGATGTCCACGTCGCCCGCGTAGTGGAGCAGGCGCTCGGCGTCGCTGTAGGTCATCGAGCGCGAGGCGGCGAAGACGGGCACGACGACGCGCTCGCCGCCGGCCTCTTTCCTCCGCGCCTGGTAGAGCGCGCTCTGGACGTTGCCGTCGCCCTCCATGCGCTTCTGCTGGTTGCGCAGCACCAGCCGGTCGGCCTTGACGAAGTTGTCGTCCTGCCACGCGCGCGCGTTGCCCGTGTAGACGCCGACGCCCGCCTCGTGCTGGAACTCGGCCGCGTTCGACGCGATGAAGACCGGGCTCTTCGTGTTCTTGAACGGCGCCGCGCCGTTGGTCTGCTCCTGGCTGTAGTAGGTCGTCAGGACCTTGCCGCGCGCGACGGAGACCTTGTTGACGGTGTCCGAGTCTATCTCGGTCGCCTTCAGGCGCGCGCGCGCGTCCCACACGACGGGCTCGCCGCCGCGCAGCTTGACCACGCCGTCGCCGCCCGTGTAGGTCATCGTGGCCGACTGGCCGTTGCGGTCCATTTCGTTGAATTTGGCGTCGCCCGCGGCCTCGACCGTTTCGAGGGCGGAGGTCTGGCGCGAGAAGTTCGCGGTAATCTTCTGCGAGGTGAGCGTGCGCTGCTGCTCGGTGAACTTCGCTTCGCCCGCGGCCACGAAACTCTCCACGTCCTGCGTCTCGCGGACGAACGTCGCGGCCATCTCGTGCCCCGTGAGCGTGCGCGTGCCGCGCTTCTCCGTCTGCTGGTAGGGCTCGACGACGGCCTTCGCGTCGCCCGACGCGTCGAAGTTGCGCGCGAGGTTGCCCGACTCGTAGAAGTAGCACTTGAAGGCGGACGCGTAGAGCCGCTTGCGGTCGGACAGGGGGTTGGGCTGCGCGGGCTCGACGAGGAGGTCGACGTTGCCGTTGGCCTCCGCGCGTTCGAGGTCGCGCCCCGACTCGCGCCAGTAGAGGCGCACGGCGTCGGCGGTCACGCGCTTGTTCGCGGCCTTCGGGTCGGCGGCCTTCGACTTCGGCGCGGCCAGAGTCAGCACGGGCCGCCCGCCCGCGCGCATCTCCTTGACGACGCTGCGGTCGGCCTGCACGGCGAAGTCCACGTCCACCGAGTCGGTCGCGACCAGCTCCGCGTCCGAGTCGGCGTCGATGGTCCTGGCGCGCACGTTGCGCAGGGCGTGCGCGGCGACGAGCTTCTGCTCGTCGTTGAAGTAGAAGTCGAGCTGTTCGGCGAAGACCTCGGCCGCGTGCCCCTCGTTCATCGAGCGCAGGTAGGCGTTCGTGCGGGCCGTGATGAACTTGACGCGCTTCTGCTCGCTGAGGTTGCCGGTCAGCGTGTCGCCGCTCATCACGTCGCGCCCCTGCTCGGCCGTGGCGCCGCCGGAGAAGGCGATCTGCATCGACGCCTGGTCGAAGACGGCCTGCGCCGACTTCAGGGTCAAGGGCTGGCGCAGGTTCACCTTCGGGATCACGGCCGGCTGCGCGGTGGCCGTTTGGGCCGCCCCGGCCTCGGGGCTGACGGTGATCTCGACGGCGCCCTTCAGGTCGAGCTTCTTCGCCTTCGCGTCGAGGTGCGCCGCGTCGGAGCGCCCCCTGATGTTCTCGCGCTCGAAGCTGACGGGCGTGGTGATGTTGGCGGCCTCGGTCTTGACCTCGTACTCGACCGACTCGGACTTCACCTTCAGGCTGTCGCGCGTCTCGATCTGCACGTCGCCGGTGAAGAGGAACTGCGTGTTGTCCTCGTTCGTCAAGGTCTGGCGCGCGCTGATCTTGTCGGGGCGGTCGCCCTGGTCGGGG
The DNA here is from genome assembly GCA_036389235.1 of Pyrinomonadaceae bacterium. Taxonomy (GTDB): domain Bacteria; phylum Acidobacteriota; class Blastocatellia; order Pyrinomonadales; family Pyrinomonadaceae; genus QHXN01. The sequence goes on from DASVQJ010000316.1 coordinate 5,566, forward strand.
TAGACTTCGAGGTAGACGTTCTCAAGCTGGTGGTGGCCGTCGGAGTATTTCACGTCGCGGTCGGCCTTGAGCATGACCCAGAGGCGGTCGCCCTTCATCTCGCGGTGTTCGAGGTTGAGGATTTCGCCGACGACCTCGTTCGAGAGCTTCGCCTGCCCCGGCCGCAGCCTGAACGTCGTGTTGTCCTTCAGACGCCAGTAAGAGATGCCGACGGCCGCCACGCCCGCCACGAGCAGGAGCAGCGCCAGCGCGCGCCCCAGCTTCGGCGCCGCGATCCGCAGCCCCAGCCCCGACACCCTTTTGCGTCTAATCTTCTGCATGTCTGTTGGTGAATAGTGAATGGTAAATGGTGAATAGAGCTTGAGTGCTTTTCACCATTCACCATTCACCATTCACTATTCACCTTCCTTCAAGTCCTCGACGACCAGTTGCAGCCTCGTGTTGCCGTTCCAGCAGTTGGCCTCGGCGGAGTAGGCCAGTTCGATGCGCGCGCCGGGGCGGGGCGTTGCTGCGGCGCGTTCGGCGCCGCCCCACCAGATGCAGTCGTGGACGCGCCCGCTGGCCGCGACGCCGAACTTCAAATGGCGCCCCTTTAACACGCGCGGCTCGCCGACGACGCGCAAATTTTTTGTGACGAAGACCGGGCGGGGCCAGCCCGCGCCGAAGGGCTCAAGCGCCTCAAGCTCTGAGCACAGGTCGAGGCTCAGCGCGTCCTCGGGCAGCTCCAGGTCGTATTCGAGGCAGGGCCGTCCGTCGTCCCCCTCGCGCCTGAAGCGCGCGGCGTGCTCGTTAAGGCGGCGGCGCAGCTCCGCGACGTTCTCGCGGCGGACGGCGAGGCCGGCGGCGTGCGCGTGGCCGCCGAAGGCTTCGAGGATGTCGGCGCACCCGGTCAGAGCGTCGAGCATGTGGAAGCCTTCGCCGCTGCGCGCCGAGCCGTGGCCGACCCCGTCCTCGTCGAGCGAGATGACGACGGCCGGGCGCTGCAAGCGTTCGGCTATCTTCGACGCGGCCAGCCCGATGACGCCGCGGTGCCAGCCGTCCCCGGCGACGACGACGACCGAAGTCTCCTCCTGCCCCGTCAGCTCAAGCTCGGCCACGGTGCGCTCGGTCACCTGCTGCTGCACGTCGCGCCGCTCGCGGTTGCGCGCGTCTAAGTGCTCGGCGAGCGCGCGCGCCTCCTCGTAACTCTTCGACTCGAACAGCTCGACGACGGCGCGCGCGGCGTCCATGCGCCCGGCGGCGTTGATGCGCGGCCCCAGGCGGAAGCCGAGGTCGAAGGCCCTCATCCCCGTGCCGTCGCCGCAGCCCGCGACCTCCATCAGCGCGCGCAGCCCCGGGTTCGTCGCGCGGTGCAAATCTGCGAGCCCGAGCGCGACGATGGCGCGGTTCTCGCCCGTCAACTGCGCCACGTCGGCCACGGTGCCGATGGCGACGACCTTGAGAAAGCCCGGGACGAGACTCTCGCGCCCGCGCTCGCGGAAGAGCGCGTGGGCGAGCTTGAAGGCGACGCCGACGCCCGCGAGGTTCTTGTCCGGGTACGCGCAGCCCTTCTGGTTCGGATTCAGCACGGCGAAGGCGGGCGGCGACCCTTCGGCCTCGTCGGGCAGGTGGTGGTCTGTGATGATAACGTCGAGGCCGTGCGCGCGCGCCCACTCCAAAGGCTCGAAGGCGCGTATGCCGCAGTCTACGCTGATGACGAGCGTGTAGCCCTCCTCCTTCGCGCGCTCAAGCACGTCGCGGCGGATGCCGTAGCCTTCGGTGAAGCGGTGCGGGACGTGGTAGCCGGTCTTCGCGCCCAGGAAGGAGAGCGCGCGGCGCAGCACGACCGTGCCCGTCGTCCCGTCCACGTCGTAGTCGCCGTAGACGAGCACGCGCTCGCCCGCGTCCGCCGCGCGCAGGACGCGCGCGACCGCCTCGCGCATGCCGAGCATGAGGAAGGGGTCGTGTAGCTGTTCGAGTGAAGGGCTGAGCAGCCGGCGCGCGTCCTCTTCCGTCTCGACGCCGCGCGCGGCGAGCACGCCCGCGACCACCGCGGAGACGCGGGCGGACGCGGCCAGCCGCGCGGGGTCTTCGAGGCCCGGGCGGCGCGGAACCCAGCGCCTCTCGACCGTTCGCGCGCGGGTGACGGGAACGGTCATTCGGCGAACCACCCGTTCGGGTCGAGGAGGCGGACGCCGATGTGCTGGCGGGCGTCCTCACCTTCAGTCCAGACGCCGTTGACCTCCGCGTCGAGCGAGCGGCCGAAGGGGGGCGTCAGACGAACTTTCAGACCGACGTGCGCGGGGATGTCCGTGACGAGCGTGGCGCCGCCGCGGCTGACGCGGACGGCCTCGGCCGAGACTTTAAAAGGGGTGCCGTCGACGCCGATTCCTTCCAGCTCGACGGTGAAGTTGACCGGCACGCGCGGGCTGCGCGGGCGCTGCGAAGGGGGGTCGGTCTTGGTTGAATCGCTCATTGAAACTGTCGCCTTCCGATCCGTTGGGGGTTTGACTGCTCGAAACGGGAGGGGCGACTCAAGTTTAACCGATGCGGCGGCAGCGCGCGAGCCCGACGCGGTTGCAATAGTGGCCAGAACCGCCCGCGGTAGCGGGTGGGTCGCCGTCAATCGGTACAGCCGAGCCACGACGGCCCGCCCGCTACCGCGGGCGGTTCTGACCGCTCTGTCCTCAAAGAGGACTGATGGCGCCGGTAAACAGCAGCAGCAGGATGAGCGCGCCGACGACGAGGCGGTAGCCGATGAAGACGCCGGTCGAGTGCTCGCGCAGGAAGCGCAGGAGGAACCAGATGGAGGCGTAGCCGACTACGCCCGAGACGACCGTCGCGACGGCGAGCGGCACGGCGCTGCCCGCGGGCAGGCGGTGGACGGCCTCCTTCAGCTCAAGCAGGCCGCTGGCCGTAATCGCCGGTATCGAGAGCAGGAACGAGAAGCGCGCCGCCGTCTCGCGCCGCTCGCCCGCGAAGAGGCCGCCCATGATGGTCGAGCCCGAGCGGCTCGCGCCCGGGATGAGCGAGAGCACCTGCGCGAAGCCGACGGCCAGGGCGTCGCCCAGGCCCAGCTCCTCTATCCCCTTGCGCCGCGCCCCGACCTTCTCGGCGATCAGCAGCAGAAGGGCCACGACGACCATCATCGCCGCGATGACCCAGAGGTTCTTGGTGAACGTCCCCTCGATCTGCTTCTTGAAGATGAGCCCGACGACGCCGATGGGCAGGGAGCCGACGAAGATGAGCCAGCCGAGCTTGGCCTCCGGCGACATGCGGCTGCCCAGAATCCCCGTGCCCTCTATCCCCGGCGGCGTGCGCCCGCGGAGCAGTAAGAGATGGTCGCGCACGAACGCGTAACAGATGTTCCAGATGTCGCGCGCGAAGTAGACGAAGACGGCGGCGAGCGTCCCCAACTGTATGACGGCGATGACGGCCGTCTGCTGCTCGGCGGCGAGCGCCTGCGACAGCCCCGTCAGGCGCGTCGCGAAGATCAGGTGCGCCGTCGAGCTGACGGGGATGAACTCCGTGAGCCCCTGCACGATGCCGAGGATGATGGCCTGTATGATGTTCATTAAGTTGGGTTGACGGTTTCACTCGCGGAAGTTCGTGTTCGAGGCGAGCCGGTCGTAGACGGCGCCGGGGATGTGCCTGATGACGCGGACGAGCGAGGCGAGCTGCCAGGGGAAGGCGTAGGTGCGCGCGCGCCGTTCCACGGCCCTGATAATGCGGCAGGCGGCGTCCTCGGGTTCGAGCAGGAAGGGCAGCTTCTTCTTGCGGCCGGCGGTCATGGGCGTGCGGACGAAGCCGGGGTGGATGGTCGTCACGGCGATGTTGCTCTTGCGCAGGTCTACGCGCAGGGATTCGAAGAGGGTCGAGACGGCCGCCTTGCTCGCGCTGTAGGCGCCCGACTTCGGCAGGCCGCGGTAGGAGGCGAGGCTTGAGATGGCGACGAGGTGGCCCGCCCCGCGTTCGAGCATCCCGGGCAGCACCGCCGCCACGCTGTTGACGACGCCGAGCACGTTGATCGAGATCACGTCCCCGACCTCGCCCGCGTTCAGCCTCGTCCCGGCCGTCGTGCTGCTCATGCCCGCGTTGGCGACGAGCACGTCGACCCTGCCCCACCTCGCACGAACCCTCTCGGCCGCGCCGTTCATCGCCGCGGGGTCGCGCACGTCCGCCGGCAGCGCCAGCGCCTCGCCGCCCGCGCGCTCTATCTCCTCGCCCAAGCGCAAAAGCTCCTCGCCCCGCCGCGCCGTCAGCCCCAGACGCGCGCCGCGCTTCCCCAGCTCCAAGGCCAGCGCCCGCCCGATGCCGGACGACGCGCCGGTGATGAGGACAACTTTTTCCTTCCAGTCGTATTTCATCGGAGGCTCAGCACAGCTCTGCGACGTGCTCGCCCAGGACGCGCAGGGCCTTGCCCAAATCGTCTTGCTTAATCAGGAGGTGGTCGCGCGAGAAGGCGGAGAGCGCGCCGACGGGGACGGACGCGTCGGCGAGTATCCGCGTGACGTGGGCGAGGAAGCCGACCACTTCCCAGCCCAGTTCCACGTCGAGTGTGACGAGCCGGAAGCCCGCCTCCGTCTTCGCGTCGCGCGCGGCGTGGCGCATCGCGCGCCAGTCCGACTCTTCGACGAGCAGCGTCACCTCGAAGGGGTCGCGCAGCAGGCAGAAGTTCGACCCGGCGCGCGGGCTCAGCTCGGGGTTCTCCAACAGCCGCGCCCAGTCCGCGTGGCGCATCCCGACCAGCACATAAGTCTCGGGCGCGACCCCCACCTTCGCCCGCCGGAGTAGTTCCGCAGCGTCGGGCATGGCTTCAGACCTGCACGACGACGGGCAGGATGACGGGGCGCGCGCCGGTCTGCTTCTGGATGAAGCGCTTGAGGTCGAGGCGGATGCGCTCCTTGAGGAGCGTGGAGTCGCGGCGCTCCTCGCGCGTGGCGTTGCCGACGGCCTCGCTCACCACGCGCCGCATGTCCTTGAACATCGCCGCGGAGTTGCCGTTGCCGTCGAGGCCGAGCACGCCGCGGGCGACGACCTCGGGCTCGCCCTCCAGCTCGCCCGACTCCTCGTCGATGGTGACGACGGGCGTGACGACGCCGTCGTAGGCGAGCTGGCGCCGCTCCTTGACGACCTCGCCGTCGATCTCCTCGAAGCCCGAGTCGTCGATGAAGGTGCGGCCGATGTCGCGCTTCTCCACGACCTTCGCGCGGCCGGGCTCGATCTCCAGCGTGTCGCCGTTCTCGATGAGGATGATGTTCGCCTCGGGGAAGTCGCAGTGGTTCTTCAGGAACTCCTTGTGGCGGTAGAGCATCCGGTACTCGCCGTGGACGGGGATGACGAACTCGGGCCGGACGGCCTCGGTCATGATCCTGATGTCCTCCTGCGAGGCGTGGCCGGAGACGTGGATGAGCCGCCGCTTCTCGTCGATGATGGCGGCGCCGCGCTTGTAGATTTCGCCGATGAGCCGCGAGATGGAGCGTTCGTTGCCCGGGATGATGCGGGCGGAGAGGACGACCGTGTCGCCCTCGGAGATGGTCAGCCCCTTGTAGGTCTGCGACGAGAGCTGCGAGAGCGCCGCGCGCGGCTCGCCCTGCGAGCCCGTGACGAGGTAGACGATCTCGTCGTCCGGGAGCTTCTTCGCCTGCTGGAGCGAGACGAGCATCCCCTCGTGCAAGTCAAGGTAGCCGAGCCGCTCCGCGATCTCGACGTTCTTGACCATCGAGCGGCCGAGCACGCAGACCTTGCGGTCGAACTGCTGCGCCACGTCGATGACGATTTGCAGGCGGTGGATGGAAGACGCGAACGTCGCGACGAAGATGCGGCCCTCGGCCTCGCCGAAAATCTCCTCGAAGTCGGGGATGACGGCGCGCTCCGAGGGCGTGCGGCCGGGGACGGTCGCGTTCGTCGAGTCGGACGTCAAGGCGAGCACGCCCTCCTGCCCGTAGCGGCGCAGCGTGCGCAGGTCGATGGGCTCGCCGATGACGGGCGTCTCGTCCACCTTGTAGTCGCCGGTGTGGATGAGGGTGCCGACGGGCGTGTTGATGGCGAGCGCGAAGCAGTCGATGAGCGAGTGCGAGACGCGGATGAACTCGACCTCGAACTCGCCGATCTCGACGCGGTCGCGCGGCTCGACGCGGTGCAGCAGCACGTCGCCGAGGAGTTCGTGCTCTTCGAGCTTGTGCTCGATGAGGCCCATCGTGAAGTGCGACGCGTAGAGCGGCACGTTGAACTTCTTCAGGACGTACGGGACGGCGCCGATGTGATCCTCGTGGCCGTGCGTGATGACGACGGCCACGATCTGGTCGCGGTACTCTTCGAGGAAGTCGAAGTCGGGGACTTCCACGTCCACGCCGTAGGCGGTCTCCTGGGGGAAGCCCATGCCGGTGTCGACGAGGATCATGTCCTCGCCGTAGCGCACGGCCATGCAGTTGCAGCCGAACTCGCCGACTCCGCCGAGGGGCATCACTTCGATTACTTTACTCACTTGCTACGGTTCTCTCCGGTAAGGCGCCGGCACGGCCGGGCGCCGCTGATAAAATTTAAGGGGGCGCAAGCGGTTAGTATAGCACAGGCGCCCGCGCCGCCTCGCCCGCTAGAGAGCGCGCGCCGTCAGGGCCTTCGTGAGCGCGAGCCACTCCGCGGGCGTCAGCGCCTCGGCCCGCCTGAGCGGGTCTACGCCCGCGGCTTCGAGCAGCGCGGCCGCGCCCCCCGCCGGCTCGAAGAGGGCGCGCAGGTCTTCGGGGGCGGAGCGCAGGTTGTTGAGGATGGTCTTGCGCTTCTGCGCGAAGCCCGCGCCGGCGAGACGCTGGAACAGCTTTTCGTCGAACGCCCCGGCCGAGACGCCTCTGGCGCGCAGGCGCGCGACCGTGCTCCAGACCTTCGGCACGGGGCGGAAGGCGCCGGGCGGCACGTCGAAGAGCGCCTCCGATTCGCAGAAGGCTTCGACCAGCACGGTCAGGTAGCCGCGCTCGGCCGAGCCCGGCGGCGCCGTGATGCGCTCGACGACTTCGCGCTGGAGCATCAAGACCATCTCGGGGACGCAGGCGCGCTGCTCGATGAGCCTTTGGAGGATGGCGGTCGAGATGTTGTAAGGCAGGTTGGCGACGACGCGCGCGCTCGCGGCCGGCCCGACGGCCGCGCAGAAATCGACCCCGAGCGCGTCGGCCTCCACCAGCCTGAAGTCCTCGCGCCCCGCGAAGCGCTCGCGCAGGAGCGGCGCCAGCTCGCGGTCGAGCTCGACGGCGACGACGCGCGCCCCGCCCTCTAACAGCAGCGCCGTCAAAGCCCCGCGCCCCGGCCCGATCTCCAAGACCGTCTCGCCCGCGCGCGCGCCGAGCGCCCCGACGACGCGACGCGCGTACGTCTCGTCGACCAGAAAATTCTGCCCCAGCCTCTTCTTCGCGCGCGGGAGATTCATAGAAAAGCCGTGATGAGTGACGAGTGATGAGTGATAAGAATAAAGCCTCCGTATTCTCTTATCACTTATCACTCATCACTTATCACGGAATGAAGGTAGCCGGTTATCTCAACGTCGTCGCCGTGGCGGTGCGTCTCGACGTCGCGGAGGCGCGCGGCCTCCGCGACGGTGAGCGGGCCGGCGCCGGAGACGGCGCCGAGGCCGTCGGAGCCGAGGATGAGCGGGGCGACGAAGAAACTCGCCTTGTCCACCAGACCGGCGCGCAGGAAGGCGCCGGCCACGCCCGCGCCGCCCTCGATGATGAGGGATTGAACCTCCCTGCCGCGCAACTCTTCGAGCACGGCCGCGAGGTCGCGCCCGCCCGCGGCCGCCCTCAAGACTTCGACGCCGCACGCCTCAAGCTCGGAGACCCTGTGCCCGTCGGCCTTTTCGGAGGTGAAGACGAGGGCGGGCGTCTCGCGTGCCGTCCGCGCGAGCTGTGACTGCGGGCCGAGACGAAGGTGCTCGTCGAGGACGACGCGCAGGAGCGGGCGGCGGCGCGGGAGGCCGCTCCGGTCTGTGAGCAGCGGGTCGTCTTTGGCGGCCGTGCCGGAGCCGACGAGGATGGCGTCGTATTCGCGCCGCAGACGGTGCGCGCGCGCGCGCGACTCCGGGCCGCTGATCCAGCGCGCGTGCCCCGTGCTGGTGGCGATGCGGCCGTCGAGCGAGCAGGCGAGTTTCAGATGCACGAAGGGGCGCCCGCGCTTCAGCGCGTGGATGTACTTCTCGTTGAGGCGTGCGGCCTCTTTCTCAAGAACGCCCACGGCGACTTCGACGCCCGCCTCGCGCAGCCTTGCGAAGCCGCGGCCGGAGACGAGGGGGTTCGGGTCTTCGACGGGGGCGACGACGCGCGCGACGCCTGCGCGGATGAGCGCCTCGGTGCACGGCGGCGTGCGCCCCGTGTGCGCGTGCGGTTCGAGCGTGACGTAGGCGGTCGCGCCGCGCGCGCGCTCGCGCGCCTGTTCGAGCGCCAGGGTCTCCGCGTGCTTCACGCCCTCGAACAGGTAGAAGCCCTCGCCCACGACCTCGCCCCGGCCGTCGACGACGACGCAGCCGACGAGCGGCCCCGGGCTCACCTGCCCCGCCCCGCGCGCGGCCAGTTCGAGCGCGCGCGCCATCATGCGCCCGTCGAGAGTGTCCGGCGTGTGTGTGCTGGGAACTTGATTCAAGAAACGTTAGGCGAAGAGGCCGTTGACGTACTGCTCGGGGTCGAAGACGACGAGGTCGTCCACGCGCTCGCCGATGCCCGCGTAGCGGATGGGCAGCCCGAGCTCCTTCGAGATGGCGACGGCGATGCCGCCCTTCGCCGTGCCGTCGAGCTTCGTCAGGACGATGCCGGTCACGCCCGCCGTCTTCAGGAATTGCCGCGCCTGCTCCAACCCGTTCTGCCCCGTCACGGCGTCCACGACGAGCAAAGTCTCGTGCGGCGCGCCCTCGACCTCGCGCCCCGCCACGCGCTTCATCTTTTCGAGCTCGGCCATCAGGTTGGACTTGTTGTGCAGACGCCCCGCCGTGTCCACGATGAGCACGTCCGACTTGCGCGCCTTCGCGGCCTTGAGCGCGTCGAAGAGGACGGCCGCGGGGTCTGTGCCCGACTTCTGCTGGATGAGCGGGACGCCGGTGCGCTCGGCCCAGATGGCGAGCTGGTCGGAGGCGGCGGCGCGGAAGGTGTCGGCGGCGCAGATGAGCACGTCGTTCCCTTCGGCCTTGATGCGCTGCGCGAGCTTGCCGATGGTCGTCGTCTTCCCAACCCCGTTGACGCCGACGACCATGATGACGTACGGGACAATCGACTCGTCCACGCTCTCCTCCGTGGCGACGCCCTTGCGCTCGGCGTCGCGGAGGATGTCGAGGAGTTGCGTCTTGAGCGCCTGCTTCAGGGCGTCGATGTCGCCGATCTCCTTGCGCGAGATGCCGCGCCTGACCTGGTCGAGGATTTCGAGCGTGGTCGTGACGCCGAGGTCGGCGGCGATGAGCGCCTCCTCCAACTCGTCGAGCAGTTGCGCGTCGATCTGCTTGCGGTTCTCGAAGACCTTGTCGATCTTCTCCGAGAGCGACTCGCGCGTGGCGGCGATGGCGCGCGTGAAGCGCGCGGCGTAGGTCTGTTCGAGCGCCTCGATCTCGGCCCGCAACTCCTCGTCCGTGCGGTTGAGCCCGAGGATTGAAGAGGAGGAGGAGAACGAAGACGGCGCGCGCGCGGGCGCCGGCCGCTGCGCCTGCGGCGGCCTCTCCTGAGCGGGTTGGGCGGGCCGCGGCGCCGCCTGCTGTTCGCGCTGGCCGACTTCGACCGGCGTCGGCGCACCCGCGGGCCGCGGCGTCTCGATGACCTCAGCCTTGCGCGCGTCGGTCAGGCCCGACTCGGCCGCGGGCTGCGGCGCGGGCTGCGCGCCCGTCGGCACAGGCTCGACGGCGGGCGGGATGGCGACGGGCTCGCGCGCCTGCGTCGAGCCGTCGGCGCCGGCGGGCGGTTCGAGCCGTACATCTGCCGAAGGGGCCGAAGGGGCAGAGGGCTGCCCGGGCTCGGCCGCGGGCTGGTTGAGGCCGAGCGTGATGTAGCGGTCTTCTTTCTTGCGTCTCCAGAATGCCATGCGTCTGATGATAACCTTAGCTGATAAATTTCCGCCGTCACGAAAAGGACGATTATAAACGTAACTGCCGCGGGGCGACAAAGCACCCCGCGGCAGCTCTCACCTCGCGGCGCCCCGCGCGCCCCTCCTACGTAGTCTTCCGCGCGTGTGCCCACCCGTGCCGGACGTGCGCGAGAATGGATTCCGCGTCCGCGTCGAGGCAGGAGGCGGCGATGACGACGTGCTTCATCCCGAACAGGCGGTAGAGCGTCAGCGCGAAACGCTCGGAGGCGGGCATGCGCGCCCGGTAGGCGGCCGGGTTCTTCAACTCCAGACAGAGGAAGGGGACGCCGTTCGTCCGGCCGATGTAAGGCCGCTCGATGTCCTCCCAGCGCACCACCCCGACCTTCAGGCGCGTGTCGCACACGCCCTCCGCGTCGATGCGGACGCACGCGCCCTTCTGCGTCCCGCGCGCCAGGCGGCAGGCCACGACGACCGCCGCGAACAGCGCGAGCCACCCTTCGAAGGGCATCTCGCGGGTGACGACCCAATAGACGCCGACCGACGCCAGGGCCAGCAGCATCAAGAGCCCCATCCGGTTGGCGTTAACCTTGTACTCGTAAGCTTCCACCGCCGCCTCCCTTCACGGCGCGGCCCGCGCCCGGGGTCTCACTTCCCTTCCGGGTTGCGGAAGAGCGCGTCGTCGATCTTCACGTTGTGCTTAACTTCCGTCACGCGGAAGGTCATCGTGAACTGGTCGGTGATGAGGCGGAAGAGCGCCGGCACCTTCACGCCGTCCACGGTCGCGTAGCTGTCGATGTAGATCGCCTTGAGCGGGAACTCGCCCCAGCCGCCGGCCGCGCGGTCGGGCTCCTGCTTGCGCAGCAGGTAGGTCTCGGCGTCGAAGTACAGGAGAGTGGGCTTGTGGCCTTTCGGCGTGGCGGCCAGCACGATCATCTCGCGCCCGTCCACCGTCGCGCGCCCCTTCAGCCGCGACGCCGAGAAGGCGTTCCGAAACTTGAAGCCGCCCTTGCCCTTCGCGGCCTCCTTCAGCAGGTTCTCGCCGCCGCCGAGCCCCACGGTCGTCGCCGCCCCCCACGGCGCCTGCCGCCAACGGCTGACGCCGTCCGACGCCGAGATGAACTGGCCTATCGGCGAGTTGATGATGCCCATCTCCATGTCCGGCGCCTTCTCATACGACTCGAAGTTGCCGGGGACGGGCGACGTGGACAACTCCACGCGCCCCCGCACGACGCGCGTCCTGACCTTGAAGAGCGCCACGCCGCCCTGCGCCAGCACGTGACGTTCGAGCAGCCGCTCGACCTCGTCGACCGACTCCTTCGCCTTGACCGACTCCTTCGCCTTGACCGACTCCTTCGCCCCCGCGCGCAGGCTCTTGCACGGCGCCGCCGGGGCGAGCGCGGACAGAATGAGGAGGAGGGCGGCCGTGTTCTCTAAGAGGTTTCTCATAGTCATTTTGAGGGGGCGGCGGGCGGCCTTTTAAGTCTCCCGGCTGCTATCCCGGTTCACGCAGCGGGCGCCCGTTGGCCCGCGGGGACGGGCCGCGCGCCGAGCGCCGGGGCGAGGGTCTTGCCGGCCGCGAGGTCTTTCGCGCGCTGCGAGAGGCGCACGCGGCCGGGCGTGATCTGGCCCGACTCGCAGGCCGCGACGAGCGCGTCCACCACTCGGCCGTCGTAGCGCGTGCCGACGAACGTCTTGATGCGCGCGAGCGCGTCTTCGAGGCTCATGCCCTTCTGGTACGGGCGGTCGGTCGTCATCGCGTCGAAGGTGTCGGCCACCGAGACGATGCGCGCCTGCATCGGGATCGCGTCGCCCTTCAAGCCCTGCGGGTAGCCCCTGCCGTCCATCATCTCGTGGTGCATGTACATGCCCGGCAGGAAGTCCTTCATCGCCGGGATCTGCGACATGATCTTGAAGCCCTTCTGCGGGTGCTGCTTCATCACCTCGAACTCTTCGGTCGTCAGGGCGGCGGGCTTCTTCAGGATGTTGTCCTCGATGGCGATCTTGCCCACGTCGTGCAGGAGCGCGCTGATGCGCAGCTTCTCCATCTCGTCGTCGGGCAGGCCCAGGCTCTCGCCGATGGCGAGCGAGAAGCGCGCGACGCGCTCCGAGTGGCCGCGCGTGTACGGGTCTTTGCCGTCGATGGCCGCGGCCAGCGCCTTGACCGTGCCGATGAAGAGCTGCCGGTTCTCCTCGGCGGAGTTTTGCAGGTCTTCGATGTAGTGTTCGAGCTGGTCGGTCATGAGGTTGAACGACTCGCCCAGGTCGCCCAGCTCCGTCTTGCTCCGGACGTTGATGCGCTGCGAGAAGTCGCCGCCCGCGATGCGGTGCGCGCCCGCGGCCAGCTCCCTGACGGGGTGCGTGAGCTGCTTGGCGAAGAGGAACCCGATGAGGAGCGCGAACGAGGCCGCGAGCATGCTGATGTAGAGCGTCTGCCGGCGCATGTCCGTCACGGACTGCAAGGCCGCGTGCTCGTCCTGGATGGCGATGACGCCGAGCGGCGTGTGCTCGTCGAGCCGCGCCGTCGAGTACGCGCCGAGCATCCGAACCTCTTCCCCTTCGCGCTCGGCGTTGAAGGGCGCGAGCGCGGACTTCACCTGCCGGCCCGTCGCGCTCCACTCCTGCACGACCTTCAAGTCCATCATCGAGCGCTCGGCGTACGCGACGCGCGCGTCGGGGTGTGCGACGGCGCGCCCGTCGGAGTTGACGACGAAGATGACCGGCATGCCGCGTTCGAGCAGCTCGCTCTCGGTCAGGGGGACGGGCTGCTGGACGGAGGAGAAGACCTCCTGGAAGGAGATGACGGCGACGACGGCCGCGATGACCTCGCCGGAGTCCGCCCCGCCCATGACGGGGGCCGCGATGGTCAGGGCCATCTCCTGGCTCGAACGGATGAGGTGCGGGCCGCCGATGCGGACGCCGGGCTCGGCCATGTCGGCGAGCGAGTCGTTGAGGCGCGCGTTGACCTCCTCGCGCGTGATGGCGTCCGGCTTGTAGGCGACGTGCGGCGTCCCGGCGACGGGCATGATGGCGAGCGCGTCGAGGTTGCGGTCGGCCTCGACCGCCTTTTGCAGACGCTCGTCGCTCCCCGTCTGCCCGAGCACGCCGACGCCGCCCGTCAGCTCGAAGGCGCGCGCCAGCCCCGTCACCACCTCCCGGTAGCGCTGGCCGTAGAGCTCGATCTGCCGCGCCTTGTCCTGCACGAGCTGCGCCTGGTAGCGCCCCTCGATCTGGCGCAACTCGTCCGCGCTCCGCCCCGAGAGCATCCAGCCCGCCATCCCGAGCGGGAGGAGCCCGACGACGAGCAGCGTCCCGAGGACGATGTAGAGCAGCCGTACGCGCGGAAGTTTTTCGAGCATGAAGGAGAAATTTTGACCGAAGGGATAGAATCAGGCGTGCCGGTAATTTGAACGGAAGCCGGGCGACGACCAGACCCCCGCGTCTGCCGGCTCAATCCATAGTACGAACCGGCGCACTGTGTTGTCAACATTTGGCCGAAGTTTAAACCCGCCATTTTCTCAAGCAAATTCGGCCAATCAGGTCAGAACCACCCGGTAGCGGGTGGTTTTTCCGACAAAGGCCCGTGCCGCGGAAAACCCACGCGCCACGGCGGGTGGTTCTGACCTTTAGGGCAAACTTTCGTAGACTTTGAGGGGTGTTCGGGCGTCAAAGCTTTCGGGCGCGCGTTACAGAAGGCGCTCGGGGGTTTGGAGGCTCGTGCCGTTTGTTGGGGTGACTTTGACGACCGACGAGCAGTTGGTGGAGCGCGCTCTGGCCGGGGACGGCGACGCCTTCGGCGAGGTCGTGCGCCGTTGGGAGCGCAAGATTTACGCGCTGGCCTACGGCATCACGGGCAGCGTCGAGGACGCGCGCGACGCCACGCAGGAGACCTTCATCGCGGCCTACCGCAACCTGCCGCGCTTCCGCGGCGAGGCGCAGGTCTCCTCCTGGCTGCACCGCATCGCGGTCAACCAGTGCCTCACGCGCCAGCGCCGCGCGCGCGTCCGCGCCGAGACGGGGCTGGAGGACGAGGCCGCGTCGTCGGGCGAGCAGTTCCTCTCGACGGCGGCAAACGCTTCGCCCGCGCACGCGTCTGAGTCGAAGCAGCGCGCAGAGGCCGTGAGGCGCGCCGTGGCCTCGCTCCCGCAGGAGTTGCGCGAGGTCGTCCTGATGAAGGAGTTCGAGGAGCTGACGTTTCAGGAGATCGCCGACGCGCTCCAGATTCCCCTGAGCACGGTCAAGAGCCGGCTCTACACGGCGCTCAAGCAGTTGCGTTTGAAGTTGGAGAAGTTTCAGTTGGAGGGAGCCCCGAGATGAGTGAGAGAACGGGAGCCGGGGCGACGACGCCCGTCGGCTGCGGACGCGGAGAAGAGTTGGTCGCGTACCTCTACGGCGAGGCGACGGAGGAGGAGGAGGCCGGGCTCTTCCGCCGGCACCTCGAAGCGTGCGCGGTCTGCCGCGGAGAGCTTGCGGCGCTCGGCGGCGTGCGCGAGGGCCTGTCCGCGTGGCGCGCGGAGGCGCTCGGCACAGTCCCCCCTCTGAACATCGAAGAGGCGCTCGCGCCCGCCGCCCGGGTTAACCCGGCCGCGCCCCGTAAGCGCTCCGCGCGCGCGGCGCTGCGCGAGTTCTTCGCGCTCTCGCCGCCGTGGCTGCGCGCGGGGGCCTTCGCCGCGACGCTCGCCGTCTGCGCGCTCGCGGCTTTGACGCTCGCGCGAACCGAAGTTCACTTCGGCCCCGACGGCATAGCCTTCCGCGCAGGCGTGACGGAGAAGGTTGTCAGGGAGCAGGTTCAGGTTCCCACGCGGGTCGGCTACACGGACGAGCAGGTCAACGCCCTCGTCGCGCAGAAGGTTGCCGAGGCGAAGGCGCAGCTCATCGCCGAGACGAAGAAACAGGCCGACGAGCAGCGGCCGGAGCAGTTCGTCAACGTCAACGCGGCCGTCAAGAGTTCGCAGCAGGCGTCGAGCCCGAACGCGCCGCGCCGCAAGCGCGCGCCGCGGCGCACGCCGGGCCGCGACGATTCCCTGCTCGCCGAGGACAACCTGCCGCGGCTGTCCGACCTTCTGAGCGGCAGTTATTAAAGGCGCCCGAGGTCTTCGATGAGAGCAGCGCTTAAAAACCTCTTCACGGCAGAACGTCTCGCCGCCGCCTTCTTCGGCCTGGCCCTCCTCCTGCTCCCGCCCTGCGCGCCGGCCGCGGCACAGGAGCAGGGCGAGGCGGAGGCGGGGCGGCCGGCGACGCCCCGGCGGCCCGCGCGCGCCCTCAACCTGATGCGGCGTCTGAACCTTTCGCGCGAGCAGCGCCTGCGCCTGCGCGAGATTCGCGGCCAGAGCGAGGCCGAGCTGCGCGCGCACACGCGCCGCGTGCGGCTCGCGCGCCGCGCGCTCGACGAGGCCATCTACGCCGACGCGGCCGACGAGGCTCTCGTCGAGCAACGCACGCGCGAGCTTTCGGCCGCGCAGTCCGCGCTCGTCCGGCTCCGCGCCGCGACCGAGCTGAAGGTTCGACGCGTCCTCACGGACGAACAACTCCGCCTCTTCCGCGACCTGCGCCGGCAGGCGCAGCGCCGCCAGGCGTTACAGAGGCGCCTGAACCGGAACGCGCCGCCGCAAATGCAGTAGTCAGCAGACGGTAGTCAGTAGGCTCCGCTTTGCGGAGGTTGGTGATGAGAATCGAAGGGTTCGAGCGTCGAAGGTCTTCCTACCGTCTCCCGTCTACCGTCTACCGTCTGCTTTTACAACTTGACGCCCCCGCTACTTTCCGCACATCATAAGTCCGCTCGCTTCTGGCCGAACGCAAACAGCACAGGTCGGCTCCGCCCCGCGCCGCGCCGCCGGGGACTGTTCGTAAGGCGGCGCGGCCCGTTTCGGCGGCGTCGTTCGGCACATCTCCTGCGCGAAGGTTACCCGGCTCCTTTTGCTCGCATGAATTTCGCCCTGCGCGCCCTGCTTGAGGTTCAGGAGACCACCCTGCTCGCGGCGCGCGCCGCGGGCAGGCTCTTCCGACGCCCCACCTACGTCCCCGAGATGGTCACGCAGATGGACATCATCGGCGTGGGCTCGCTGACGATCATCCTCCTGACGGGCTTCTTCACCGGCGGCGTGCTCGCGCTGCAAACCTATCCCACGCTAAAATATTACGGCGCGCAGGATCAGACGGGCCGGCTGGTGGCGACGGCGCTCGTGCGCGAGCTGGGGCCGGTGCTCTCGGGGCTGATGGTGGCGGGGCGCGTCGCCTCGGCCATCGCGGCCGAGCTGGGCTCGATGGTCGTCTCGCAGCAGATCGACGCCATGCGCGCGCTCGGCACGGACCCCGTGCGCAAGCTCGTGGCGCCGCGGCTGGTGGCGCTGCTCGTCACGCTCCCGCTCCTGACGCTCATCGCCGACACGGTCGGCATCGGCGGCGGCTGGGTCGTCTCGGTGCAGTTCTTCGGCATCAACTCCAGCTCCTTCATGGCCGCGGTGTGGGACGGACTCTCGACCGACGACATCTTCGGCGGCTTCGTCAAGTCCACGGCCTTCGCGGTCATCATCGGCACGGTGGCGTGCCGGCAGGGGCTAAGCACCGAGGGGGGCACGGTCGGCGTCGGGCGCGCGACGACGACGGCCGTGGTCGCCACCTCGATATTAATCATCGTCGCCGACTACTTCCTGACGCGCGGGCTTCAGCTCATCTGGGGGCTGCCGACGAGCTGAAGCACGACCCGAGAGTTTATGTCATCCGCTGACTTAGAAGTCGGAGAGCACG
>DASVQJ010000317.1:0-17695 GCA_036389235.1 Pyrinomonadaceae bacterium
TCACGTCCACGACGTACTCGTTGGCGCCGACGCCGTCGAAGCGCGGCATCTCGTAGTTCGGGAGTTCCTGAGACTTGACTTCGAGGCCCCAGCCCGAGTGCGCGAAGCCGACGACGGCGCCCTGCGCCTTCGCCCACTTCAGAACCGGCAAGTCCCACGCGGGCCACTCCTCAATCGTCCTCGCGCCGGGGTAGTCCTGCTCCCTGAGGCCGAGCAGCGTCAGGTGGCCGTTGAAGCTCGAAGGGAAGCCGGAGACTTCAACGTCGTAGCGCATGAGGTTCGCGGGCGTCGAGAGCGAATTGACCTTCGCCTCGAAGAACTGCTTCTGGAAGTAGTAGCAAGGCCCCCACGTCAGCACGTCGCCGACGTTCAACCCCTCGCCGACGATGTGGCGCATCATGTCCTTCGGCATCACGCCCTGCGTCGGCGCTTCGTAGTGCGAGCAGCCCGCGGCGTGTATGTGGTGGTCGCCCGAGTACCAGCCCGCCGCGGCCGGGTCAATCCAGCGCTTGAGCCTGAACCGCCACTCTTCGGGCCGCGCGCCAGCGCCGACAGTCAGCGTCTCGCGCCGCGCGACGTACTCCGGCCCGCGCGCGGACTCGACCGTGTACGCGCCCGCGGGTAGGCGAATCTTCTCGCCGTCCTCGCGGTAGACCTGCGGGTGGAAGGAGAAGTCGGGCGCGAGCCGCTTGGTCTTCGCCGGGTACTGCCGCCCCTGCGGGTCGCTTATACGGAAGGAGGCCGTGGTCGGCCGGCCGCGCTCGTCGAGCACGCGCAGGGTCACGTCCTTCGACGGCAGGCACTCGAAGAGGACGGGCACGTCGTTGCGGAAGCCTATGTCCTGCGAGCCCTGCCCCACGTCGAAGCCGAGCCGCGCCTCGCGCCGGCCGCGGTCGCGGCTGTGGAGTTGTACGACGCGGTATTCCAGGCCGAGCCCCGAGAGCTTCGCTTCGAGCGGCGGCCTGTCGAACATCGAGAGTTCGAGCCAGCGGTCGGCGACCTCGCCGGGCGTGATCTTCTGCTTCGGGCGCGGGTCGAGGCTGAAGCCGCCGGGGATGTCGGAGATGCCGCGCGCGTAGACGGGGAGCGCCTGCGGGCTCGCGGCGCGGAGTTGCGCCGTCACGCCCGCGTCGTTGCGCACCTTGACGAGGAAGCAGCGCCAGCCCCGCTCGACGAGCACGGCCCGCGCCGCGCCGCGCGTGACGCCGACGCGGCTCTCCGGGCTTATCTGGACGTGCACGAGCGCGCGCCGGTCGAGCACCCTCTCGATGGCCGAAGCGCCGCGCGCCTCATCCTTATCTTCTACGGCAAGTTCCAGCGCGCGCATGTCGGCCGCGCTCAAAGGCTCGCCCAACAGCTCCAGAGCCTCCGCCACGCGCCGCGCCTGCGCCGCGAGCGGCTGTAGCTCCACGACCTCCGCGCGACGCGCCGCCGGCCGCTCCGACGAAGCCGTGCCCGCCGGCACGACGAGCGCCGCGAGCAGGCAGACGAGCGCGGCCGCCTTGAGTCTGAACCTTGTCTGCATCCTCGGCCTCACGAGCCCTTTGCCTCTTTACGCGCGCATGGCGGAAGGGGCGGTTCACCACAGAGGCACAGAGGGCTCAGAGGAAGCACAGAGTTCAACCCTCTGTGCCCCCTCCGTGTCCTCTGTGCCTCTGTGGTTAACGCACCGACCATTACGCTCAAGCGGCGAGTGACGTAAGCCTCTACCTCACGCCTCAAGCAAGCTAACCTCTCTGACCTGCGCGCGGCGCCCCGACGCGCCGCCCTCTATCAGCAGCGTCTTAACCTCCCACGGCTTAATCTGCGCGCGGTGGTTGACGCCGAGCGCGGCGCTCTCAAGCGTAAAGTCCGTCGCGCGCCCCGCGCGCTCCTGCACGCGGACGACGACGCCTTCGCCGCGCTCGGCGCGCTTGAGGGCGAGCAGCGTGAGCGTGCCCGGCGCGAGGCGGAAGAAGGAGCGCTCGCGCGGCTCCGTCCCCTCGTGCGCCGAGTCCATCACGTACTCGGCGGGCGTCTGCGCCTCCTCGGCCAGCCGGTCGAGTTCGAGCGCGTTGAACGCGCCCTTGCCGCGCACGAGCCAGAAGCGGCGCTCCTGCCGCCCCTGATCCTGCCACGCGCCCGCGTCGTTGTGCGGCACCTGGAACGGGTCGTGCCGCGCGAACGGCGCCGAGCGGATGAGCACCGTGCGCAGCAACCCGTTCAGGCAGTCGTACGAGTAGGTCTGGTTGTTGAGGAGCCCGACCGTGTACTCCTCGTTGCCGACGCGCCCCTGCACGGCGACCCAGTCCTGGTAGGTCTCCTCGCCCCCGTCGGCCTCGCGCTCGATGACGCCGCCCGCGACCTTCGCGTAGACGCGCGGCGCCGAGAGGGCCGTCGGCACTTCGAGCTTCAACATCTGCTCGCGCTCGTGCCAGTCGATGACAAACCGCAGCTCTATCAAGTCCAGCGCCTTGAACTGCGCGACGTCCAGGACTATCTCAGACCTGTTCCAGCGCGCGCGGTGACGCGTGATGCGCGTGACGGGGCCGTCCTCGACCTGCTGCGCCGAGACGAACTGCGGCCGCCCCATCTCGTGACGGAACCTGACGACGCCGTGCCCCCAGGTGTCGCTCGGGTCGCCGATGACGACGAGGCCGACGGGCGCCGCGAGCAGCTCCCTCCCGTCCTGCGACTTCAGCGAAGAGATGCCGAAGCCGCTGTCGTTGACCGCGAAGGTCTCGGGGTACGGGGACGACGCGTCGGGCGGCGTGCCGTGGACGAGTTCGAGCACCTTGTAGCCGCAGGCGGGCAAGTCCACCACGGCCGAGACTCTCGGGTAGACCTGCGTCATGCTGTCGGAGGGGCGCCACTGGATGGCGACCTTCTCCCCGCCGGCCGTCTCCATGTGCGTGACGGGCACGACGCCCGCCGGCAGGGGCACCCAGGGGTTCGTCGCAGGGTTCTTCTCCGTGTGGTACTCGACGAGCGCCTTGCGCGGCCAGGGCAGGGGGTTGAAGACGAAGACCGCTCCCTCTTTGACGCCGGTTAAGTTAACGCGGCGCGCCATTGACTCAAGCGCCTCGACGCGGTTCGTGTGCGCCGTGTCGGCGGCGTAGCCCAACTGGTCGCGCGACTCGTGGTAGGCGGCCAGGAGCGCGGTGCCCGCGAGCAGGTCGTGGAACTGGTTGAAGAGGACTTTCTCCCACGCCGCACGGTACTCCTGCGCCGGGTACGCGTGCCCGTGCTGCAACAGCGCGGCGACCGAGAGCGCCTCGGCCTGAACCAACAACCGTTCGGCGCGTCGGTTCTGCTGCTTCCCCTCGCCGTGGGCGGAGTAGTAGCCGCGCGAGTGGTGCTGCAACTCGCCGCGGACGACGGGCAGGTCGGCCATCGCGGGCGACTTCTCGACGGCGGCGAAGAAGTCCGCCACGGTCGAGAAGCGAAGCTCCGGCAGTGCCGCGTCGGCGCGCTGCTCGACGACGCGCTTGATCTGCTCGCGCGTCGCGCCGCCGCCGTGGTTGCCGACGCCGAGGAAGTACGCGGCGTGCTCGAAGCCCGGGGCGAAGTTGTTCTGCGCGCCGTCGGCGATGCGCTCGGCGTTCATGCTGTAGCCGCGCCGTATGCGCAGCGTCAGAAGGCGCGACCCGTCCGGCCCCTCCCACCAGAAGAGGAGCGGGAGCTTCATCTCGTGCTCCTGCGGCCGCATGAAGACGTAGTACCTGAAGCCCGCGCGCCGGAGCAGCCCGGGCAGCCCCGCGGCGTGGCCGAACGCGTCTGGGTTGAAGCCGACGTTGACCTCGACGCCGAGCGCGCGGCGGAAGTACTCCTTCCCGTAGAGGCTGTGGCGCACGAAGCTCTCGGCCGAAGGGACGTTGCAGTCGGGCTCCACGGGCCAGCCGCCGACGACCTCCCAGCGGCCTTCCTTAATCCTCCCCTTCACCTCCTCGAACATCTTCGGGTCGGCGCGCTCGACCCACGCGTAGTGGTGCGAGGAGGAGTGCGTGTAGCGGAAGTCGGGCGTCTCCTTCATGCGGTCGAGCGCGCTGCGGAAGGTCGTCAGCGCGAGGTTCGACCCGTCGCGCCACGGCCACAGCCACGCCGCGTCGATGTGCGAGTAGCCCATGATGTGCAGCACGCGCTTCTTAGGATTGCCCTGGGCGCCGGGCGCGGGCAGGCCCGCGGCCGCCACGCCGCCGACCGCCGCCGCGCCCGCCGCGATGAACCGCCTCCGGCCGTAAACCCCTCGCTTACCCGAGTCGTCCGACATCCGCCGTGTCACCTCGTCCTTCAACCTTGAGCGCGCCCCAGCTTCTCGTCCACGTAGATGCACCAGACGTGGAGCAGCATCAGGTGAACCTCCTGCACGTGCGCCGTCACGTCGCTCGGCACGGCGAGGACGTGGTCGGCCTCGCCGCCGACGAGCCCTGCCGCGCCCGTCACGGCCACCGTCACCGCCCCGCGCTCCCTGGCCTTTATGAGCCCGCGCCTGACGTTCTCCGAACGGCCGCTCGTCGTGAAGCCGAAGGCGATGTCCCCGGGCTGGGCCAGCGCCTCGACCTGACGCTCGAATAACACTTCGTAGCTGAAGTCGTTCGTGATGCACGTCACCGTGCCCGCGTCGCTGGCGAGCGCGACGGCCGGGAAGGGCTGGCGCGTCATCTTGAAGCGCCCGAGCAGCTCACCGACCAGATGGCTCGCCTGCGCCGCGCTCCCGCCGTTGCCGAACGCGACGACCTTCTTCCCCGCCCCGAGCGCCTCGACCAGCGCCCGCGCCGCCCCGGCCGCGGGCGCGCGCAAAGCTTCTGCGCTGCGCGCGACCACCTCCCTGTTCGACTCGAAATGTTCGGTGATGAAACCTTCCGCCATACGGCCCCCGATTCTTCAACGCCGCGGATTTGATACAGCGCGCGTCTTAAACATTTGAAGGAAGCCGGCACCGAGGCGTAAAATGGCCCCCTCCTGAATGCTAAGTTTCTACCCGCCGCGCGTCGCATCGCGCGGCGATTTTTTTACCGAGTCACGGCCAGTCCCTCTTCACAAAGCCACCTGACATCACCCAAAACTGTTGCCGACTTTAAAGGTGCCACGTCGAGCCGCTCCGCGGCCAGTCGCGTATAGTCCGGGGAGATGTCATTCAAGACGGTTTTGAATCCCATCTTTCTCCCCACCGCGCCGGTCGTGCCCGCGCCGCACATGGGGTCTAAGACCAGGTCGCCGGGCTTAGTTGTCATCTGGTATAAGGGCTCGTAAACCTTCTCCGGTTTTTGCGACGGGTGTCCCGTCTGCTCCTTCTTGCCGACGAACCCGATATTTAGCGCGGCCTCTATGACGCTGGGCGGGCCGGGCATGTAGCGCAGTTTACCCTCTTCCTTTTTTTGTAGCTGCGCCTCGTTCAGGAAATGCTCCGGGTACAAGACCGCGTCCCCTCTGGTGAGGTGGAGGCACGTCATTTGTGCGGAGCGCCAGCCCCTTATCACCGAAGGGTTGTTCTTGTAGTACCACGTCAGCCAGCTATTCAAGCCCAGGGGTTCCGGGATTCTCTCGATAAATCGCGCGACGATTTCGGGGAAGCCCCAGAGGAAAACGTGCGGGGAGACTTTCGCCGCCAGCCGCAGGAGCTTAACTATGTACGGGACGTAATCGTCCCTCACGCCGCCGACCCCTTTGTTATACCAGGGGTCGAGCATCGTCACTTTCACCCCGAAGTCGTTCCCGGCAAAGAACTCCAGCACGTCCTCGACGTCCGAAGGGGGGAGGAGCGCGACGCCCTTCTCCTCCAACGACCGTTCCACCCCGGACTTCAACGCTTCATCGAGCATGACCGTCGGACTCCTCGACTCGGCAGCAAACGCGGCCCGGGCCGCCGGTCATTCCCCTTCTCGACGCCCCGCGCGCGCGTTCCACTTCTTCCGGAGCGCGGGGTCGGCGAGCAGTTTGACGTAGACGCCGCCGACGACCGAGCGCGCCTGGAAGCCCGCCTGCTTGCCGTCAATCGTGCCGTACCAGTCAGTGAGCGGGACGCGGGTCGGCGACTCGTTGACGAAGCGGTAGACGGGGGCGACGAAGGCTTTGAAATCCTCGCGCGATTCGGCGAGCGTCGCCGTCCAGACAATCCAGTCGAGCTTGGTGTAAGCCTCGCGGTTGTCGAGCGGGAGGCCGTATCTGTTCTGCTTCGTCCGGTAGAAGGCCAGCTCTTTGCGCGCGACCGCGGGCGGGAAGAGGTTCAGGCCGAGCAGCCCGTCCCAGACGAGGTTGTACTTCTGGCTCCAGGTGCCCGGCTTGTCGAAGGCGAGGCGGTAGTGGTCTCCGTCGTCGGCCATGCGCGCCCAGCGGCCTGCCATCTGCTCCGCCTCGCGGCGGTAGACGGCCGCCTCCGCCCCCCTGCCTAGAGCGTCCGCCAGCCCCGCGTATGCGCCGAGCGCGAGGATGGCTTTCAAAGAGAGGTTGGTGTTGTGCGCGAGGTGGCCGGCGAAGTCGTCGGTGCTGAGCTGGTTCTCGGGGTCCATCCCCTTCTCGCGCAGGTACGCGGCCCACTTCGAGAGCAGCGGCCAGTACCGCGCGGCGAACTTCGTGTCGCCCTCGGCCTGCGCCAGCGCCGCCACGAGCAGGAGCATGTTCCCGCTCTCCTCGACCGGCATCTGGTTCTCCTCCGTCCTCTCGCCGCCGCCGTAGGTCTGCCCGTTCGCCAGCGGGTACGTGCCCAGGTCGTGCGGCGCGAACGGGAACTTCCAGCGCGCCGAGCCCGCGTAGTCGAGCACCGGCTTGACCTGCGCCTTCAGGAGTTGCGGGTTGAAGA
Source organism: Pyrinomonadaceae bacterium (assembly GCA_036389235.1). GTDB lineage: Bacteria > Acidobacteriota > Blastocatellia > Pyrinomonadales > Pyrinomonadaceae > QHXN01. The sequence goes on from DASVQJ010000317.1 coordinate 6,779, forward strand.
GGAGGAAGAAGGGGGCCGACGGGTAGGTCACATCGACCGTGTCGATGGAGCCGTTGCTGAAGTTCTCCTTCGAGAAGAAGAGCGGCGTGCCGTCCCAGTCGGCCGCGAGCTTGTGCGCCGCGACCGTCTGCCTGAAGGCGAGCGCCGCCACGCGCGCGTACTCCTCGCCGCCCGCCGCGCGCAGGTCGGCCGACAGCTCCGCGTCGAACTTCTCGCAACGGTCTTTCAGCGAAAGGTAGTCGCGCTCCGCCGTCTTCAGGAGGTCTGCCGCCTCCGCGCCCTTGCGCCGCCAGTAGGGTCGCAGCCGGCGGTTAAAGTATTCGACCGAGAAGAGGTCGTCGTAGGCGAGCATCAGGTGGCGCGAGACCGCCCGCGCGTCGACCGCCCCTAAATCGAGGACGGCCGCGAGCGCGGGCAGTTGGTCTTTCGCCGCGCGCGGCCTTTGCAGGTCGTCCGTGTCGGGCAGCGCGCCGGTCTCCGCGAAACTCCTCCGCGCCGCCTGGTTCCACGCGATGACCTCCGACCCGTGCGCGGCCGAAGGGAGGGCGAGGTAAAGGTGCCCCCAGTCGATGCGCAGGTCGTCGCCGAACTTTTCGAGCACGGGCTGCTGCTGCGTGCCCACGCTCAGCACGCGCAAGTCCCCGACCCGCGCGCGCGTCCAGGTCACCCTCTGGTCGGCCGTGTTGACCGCCAGCTCGGCCGTGCAGTCGAAGTAGAGCGAGACCCGATGCGGGCGTCCGTCCGTGGCCCTCGCCTCCCACGTCAGGTACGTGACGGGGCGCGACATCACTTCGAGGTCTTCGGGCAGCAAGGGGCTCATGAAGGTCAGCGCGAGCGCGACCCCGCCGGCCTCGAAGCGGTAGACGGTGCGCGTCGGCGTGACTTCGAGCGCGGCCTGCGGCATCGGCTCGGGCAGCGGGTTGAACGACTGACCCATCAGGCGGTACGCGCGGCCGTCCACGCGCGCCATCCCGACCATGCCGTGCGGCGCGCCCGTCCAGTGCTTCGTGCGGTCGTCGGCCAGCCGGTCGCCCATCGACCACACGCTGAAGTACGGGTCGTGCGTCACCAGCGGCACGGCCGGCGGCCTGAACGGAGCAAGCGCCTGCGCCGCGGACGCGACGGCGGACAGCAGCAAGAGCAAGCCCGCCGTCAGGGCATTGAACTTTGGGCCGGGAGTACGTTTCATCGAAGAAGGCCGGGAGAATTTCTCGTCCGAAGCAGTTCCGCTAAGGATTTCAACACAGAGACACAGAGACACAGAGACACAGCTCGTTGAATTATTGCCTTCGAAGCCGTGTCTCTGTGCCTCTGTGTCTCTGTGTCAAACACGTCCCGCTCTACGCTCAACCGGGGAAGCAATAAGCCCCCCTCAAACTTCACGCAATCACCTGGCCGCGCGTCTTGTTGAGCTGGTCGGCGAGCACGGCGAGCAGGATGACGGCGCCGAGCGCGATGCGCTGCATGTAGGGGTCGATGCCGGCGAGGTTCAGGCCGTTGTTGAGCACCCCGATGAAGACCGCGCCCCACAGCGTCGCGATGACGCTGCCGCGCCCGCCGTTCAGCGAAGTGCCGCCGACGACCACCGCCGCGATCACGTCCAGCTCGTACTGGTTCCCCGCGTTCGGCACGCCCGCGCCGAGGCGCGACGCCAGCACCAGCCCCGCCAGGCCCACCAGCAGCCCGTTCAGGACGTAGACGAGCATCGTCACGCCCTTGATGTTGACGCCCGCCAGGAACGCCGCCTCGCGGTTCCCGCCCACGGCGTAGACGTAGCGCCCGAACGTCATCCGCTTCAGCACGAACCAGCCCGCCGCGAACACCAGCAGCATCAGCCACACGGGCACGGGCACGCGCAGGAACAGCTCGCGCCCGAAGAGGCCGAAGCCCGGCGGGAGGTCGCTGACGGAGCGGCCGTCCGTGATGACGAAGGCCAGCCCGCGGCAGATGGTCAGCATCGCCAGCGTCGTCACGAACGGCGGCACGCGGAACCGCGCGACCATCACGCCGTTGAAGGCGCCGACCGCCACGCCCACGCCCAGCGCCGCCAGCGCCGCCAGCGCCACCGCGCCCGGCGCGCTCGACGCGGCCACCATCGCCGCGACGATCCCCGCGAGCGCCGCCACCGACCCGACCGAGAGGTCGATGCCGCCCGTCAGGATCACGGCCGTCATGCCGACGGCGAGGATGCCCGTGATGGCGATGCTCAGCGCGATGTTGATGAGGTTGGGCAGCGAGAGGAACTGCGGCGCGTAGGCGGCGAAGAAGATGGACTCCAGCACAATCGCCACGACGATGACGTACTCGGCGATGGTCTGCCACTGGAGGTATCGCGGGCGCGGCGCAGCCTCTCTGACGGTTTCACTCATAAGAGTCCGCCGCGCTAGCGGCGTCTGAGTTTAGCCCGGCCTTTCCAGGCCCGGTAAGTCGGCGTCCTACTTCAGCGAGGTGGCGTCCACGATCTTGACCGGCACGGCGATGCTCTTCTCGACCGGGCCGCCCGCGAAGTGCTTGCTGACGGCCTCGATGGTCTTGGCGCCGAGGTCGCGCGGCTGCTGCGCCACGTCGGCCTTGAGGGCGCTGCCGCGCTGGATGGCCTTGACCGCCTCGGGGATGGCGTCGTAGCCGACGATGACCATGTCGTTCCGGCCCCGCGCCTCGGCCGCCGACAGCGCCCCGAGCGCCGAGTCGTCGTTGATGCCGAAGATGCCCTTGATGTCGGGGTTCCCCTGGAGCATGTCCTCGGCGGCCTTGAGCGCCTTGTCGCGCAGCCCGCCCCCGTTCATCACCGCGGCCACCTTGATGCCGGGGTACTTCTTCATCTCCTCCTTGAAGCCCAGCTCGCGGTCGAGCCCCGACTGCACCTCCTGCTGGCCGATGACGCCGACCTCGCCCTGCCCGCCGATGGCCTTGGCGATGTACTCGGCCGCGAGCCGGCCGCCCGAGAGGTTGTCGGAGGCGACGTGCGCGACGACCTGCCCGCCCTGCGCGGCGATGTCGGCGGTGAAGACGGGGATGCCGGCGCGGTTGGCCTGCTCGATGGCCGGGCCGATGCCCTTCGAGTCGGCCGGGCAGAGGATGATGGCGTCCACGCGCTGGACGATGAAGTTCTCGATCTGCGACTGCTGCTTGGCGAGGTCCATGTCGCCGGAGGTGACGACCAGCCGGTAGCCCTGCCTGTCGGCCGCCTCCTTGAGTCCGGCCTCAAGGTCTTTGTAGAAGACGTGCTCGCGCGTCAAAAGCGTCACGCCGATGCGCTTGCCGCCTGCGCCGCCGCCGACGGTGCTGCCGCCGCCGCCGCCCGTGCCGGCCTGGCAGCCGCTCATCACCGACAAAGCCCCGACCAGGAGGGTCAGGCAGAGTGCGTAAACGTTTAATCTCATCGGTAGGGTTCTGACCTTTCGGTTGAAGCTTCGAAGAGCACGCCTCACGACGCCGCCCGCCGCCGAGGAGCCGGGCGCTCGCCTCGCGGGGGTCTATGCTATGATTCAGAGTCTAGAGAGCAAACGGGACGAAGACCTTCCGGGTGTGCGACGAACATTAACAGTTCGACGCGCCGGCCGACAAGCGCGCAGTAAGAATTTGAAATTTCAAATTTCAAATTTCAAATTGTCTAGAGCCAGATGAGTCAGACGAAGAGAAGCGTGGCCTTCATCCACACCTCGCCGGCCGCCATCGGCCCGCTGATGCAGTTCTACGCGGGGGCCGCGCCGGAACTCGAAATCACCAACCTGCTCGACGACGGACTGCTCCGCCTGCTCGCCGCGGGAAGGGGCGGGGACGTGCGCCGCCGCCTCGGGGAGATGCTCCGCGCCGCCGCCGAGACGTACGCGCCCGAGCTGGCGATGGTCACATGCTCCTCCGTCTCCAAAGAGACGGCCGACTCCCTCGCGCGCGACTTCGGCTTCCCGCTGCTCAAGATCGACTACCCGATGGCGCGGCGGGCCGTGCGCGCCGGGCGTCGGATAGGCGTCGCCGCGACCTTCCCGCCGACGCTCGCCCCCACCTCGAAACTCCTGCGGGACGCGGCCGAGGAGGCCGGCGTCGAGATAGAGATTATCGAAGAGGTCGCGCCCGAGGCTTACGCCGCGCTCCTCTCGAACGACACGGCGACGCACGACGAGCGGCTCGCCGCCGCCGTCGAGAGCCTACAGGACAGGGACGTGTCGGCGGTCGTCCTCGCGCAGGTCTCGATGGCGCGCACGCTCCCCCTCATCGAGCGCACCGCGCGCGTCCCCGTCCTGTCCAGCCTGCACACGAGCCTCGAAGCGATACGCGAGGCGCTCGGCCTTTCCAGTTGAGATGACCGGCAGACTTCTCTTCGGCGCCGTCGCCGACGACGACACGGGCGCCAGCGACCTCGCGGGGATGCTGGCCGAGAAGGGCCTGCGCACGCTGCTCGTCATCGACCTCCCCGAACGGCATCAGCTCGAAGAGTGGGGCGAGGGCCACCACGCCGTCGTCATGGCCGAGGGGACGCGCAACCTCCGCCCCGCGGAGGCGCGCGCGCGCACGCGCTCCGCGATTCGACTCCTCAAGTCGAGAGACCCGCGCGCCTTCCAGCTCAAGTATTGCAGCACGTTCGACTCCACGCCCGAAGGCAACATCGGCCCGACGATTGACGCCGCGCTCGAAGAGCTGGGCGAAGAGTTCACCGTCGCGCTCCCCGCCCTGCCCGTCAACGGGCGGACGACGTACAAGGGTTACCACTTCGTCCACGAACGCCTGCTCAGCGACTCGCACATGCGCGAGCACCCGCTGACGCCGATGACCGAGGCGAACCTCGTCCGGCACCTCTCACGCCAGACCGCGCGCCGCGTCGGCCTCGCGCCCTACGAGTCGGTCGAGGCCGGCGCCGACGAACTCAGACGCCGCTTCGAGCGCCTGCGCGCCGACGGCGTCTCCGTCGCAATCGTGGACTGCCTGAGTGACGCGCACGTCGAGACCGTCTGCCGCGCCTCCGCCGACCTGCGGCTCGTCACCGGCGGCTCCGCCTTCGGCCAGGGGCTCCCCGCCGTCTGGCGCGAACGCGGCTGGGTCGAAGAGTCCGACGCCCGAACAGCAACACTCTCAAGCACAGGCCACGGAGGCCGCGGGCGCCTCGTCGTCGCGGGCAGTTGCTCGGTCGCGACGCGCGCGCAGAACCGCTGGTTCGAGTCTCGCGGCGCGCACGCCTTCCGCGTCGAGCCGCGCGCCCTGCTCGGCGCGGAGTTCAAACGCGCCTCCCTCGTGGAGAGCGTGCGCGGGCACCTCGCCGCCGGGCGCGACTGCCTGCTCTACACCACGGACGAGCCTTCGGAGGTCGCGCGCGTGCAGAGTTGGGCCGCGGGCGAGGGCATGGACGCGCGGTCATTCGGGGAGCGTCTCGCCTACGCGCTGGCCGACCTCGTCGCGGAGGTGCTGGAAGGCAACGCGGCTTCGGGGCTCGTCTTCGCGGGCGGCGAGACCTCGGGCGCGCTCTGCCGCCGCCTCTCTCTGGGCGCGCTGCGCGTCGGGCGCAACATCGAGCCGGGCGTGCCGCTCTGTTACTCGCTCGGGCGGCACCGGCTGCCCGTCGTGCTCAAGTCCGGCAACTTCGGCGGGGAAGACTTCTACGGCCGCGCGCTCGAAGCCGTGGCGCGTCCCAGGGAGTATATTTTTTAGAGGGCGGGCGGATGACGGAAGACGACGTGTTGGAGAACCTGTGCGAGGTCGCGGACAGCTTCTACGGCCGCGGCTACGCCTTCGGCTCGACGGGCAACATCTCCGTGCGCGCGGGCGGGCGCGTCTGGATCACGCCGACGGGGAAGTCCCTGAAGGGCTTGAGGCCCGGGCAGCTCGCGTGCGTGAACCTGGAAGGCGAGAGCCTGAACGAGAACCGGCCGTCGAAGGAGTTCCCCTTCCACCTCGCCGTCTACACGCGGCGCGAGGACGTGGGCGCGGTCGTGCACCTGCACGCGCTCCACTCGGTGGCGCTCTCGTGCCTCGACTCCTTCGACGCGGAGAATGCCCTGCCGCCGCTCACGCCCTACTACTTCATGCGCGTCGCGCCGCTCGCGGTGCTGCCGTACTTCCGCCCGGGCTCGGCGGGGCTGGCCGAGGCGGTCGGCGAGGCCGCGCCCGGGCACAACTGCATGCTGCTGCGCAACCACGGCGTCGTCTGCGCCGGCTCGACGCTCCCCGAGGCCGTCGACCGCACGGAAGAGCTTGAGCAGACCGCCCGCCTCCACTTCCTCCTCCGCGGCGAGCGCGTCCGGCTCCTGACGCCCGAGCAGGTCGAGGAGTTGAAGCGGACGTTCGGTTGAAACTCGTGGCTTGAGGTTAGAGGAAAGTTCTTTCACCACAGAGACACAGAGGACTCAGAGGGGGCACAGAGACTTAATACTCTGTGCCCCCTCTGAGTCCTCTGTGTCTCTGTGGTTAACCGCCCCGCGCCACACGCAAGTGAGTGTCGATTTCAGGCGACGCGGGAGAGCCAGTCCATGTCGCGCCCGCGGTGGGGCGCCTGCCGGTCTAGCGCCTGTTCGACCGTCCACCCCTGATGGACGATGCCGCCGACGGCCTCGATGACGGCGAGCGGGTCGTCTCCGCCCGGGTAGAGGATGTTGCGGCCGACGAGCGCGCCGCGCACGTTCGGCCCGGCCCGAAGGCCCGCGTGGAGTTCTCTCAAAAAAGGCGTCGCGTCGCCGACCGGCTCGCCGCCGAGCAGGAGGATGGGCAGCGTCGTCGAGTTCGCCACCATCTCGTAGTTCTCGCAGTAGGGCAGCTTCAGCCAGAGGTAGCGCGCGCTGTCGCCCAGGGCCGCCGCCGCGCCCGCCGTCCGCGCCAGCTCCTCCGCCGTCTTGACTACACGGTAGGCGCCGTGCCGGCCGTTATCTTCCTTCACCACCGGCAGCGACTCTAAGAACATCGGCAAGCCCACGGCGTTCAGCTCCGTGATGGCCCGCACGGTCTCCAGCAGCGTCTTCCGCGAGTCGGGCTCGTCGTCGCAGATGCGCAGGAGTATCTTCGCGCCGTCGAGTCCCCACTCCCTGCACGACGCCGCGGTCGGCCCCGAGTTCGGGTCGTCTATCTCCCAGACGCTCCCCAGGAGGCCGCCGCGGTTGAAGCTCGCGAGCAGCACCTTCTCGTCGAGGAAGCCCTCCGCGCCCGACTCTTTCAAAAGGTCGTGGACGACGAGCAGGTCTTCGAGGATGTCCATCGTGGCGAGCAGGCCGTCCACCGCCTCGCTCATCATCACGCGCAGGATGCGCGCCATGTACTCGCGCCGGTCGGCCATCCTCAGCGGGTCGTCGCCCACGCGCGTCACGCGCCGCGCCGGGTGGTCGGCGGCGAGGATGTTGAGCCGGCCGTCCCTCGTCAGACTCTCGCGCCGCTTTCTATTCTTGGCCGCGCGCATGGAACGCCCGGGGTCTGTGACCCTCACGTCGGTCACCTTCGCCAGCACGGCGGCCGGCAGAAACTCTCTCGCGTCGAAACTCAACAGTCAGAACCCTCCTCTTTCTGCGACGAATGCCAGAGCCTCTTCTTCGTAAGGCATGAAGTTGGCGCAGCCGTGGCGCGTGACGACGATGGCGCCGCACGCGTTCCCCATCCGCGCCGCGCGGTAGAAGTCCCAGTCCTTCAGGTAGCCGTACACGAACCCGCCCGCGAAGGCGTCGCCCGCGCCGAGCACGTTCAGCACCTCGACCTTGAAGGTCGGCACCTCCAGCACCTCCCCGCCGCGGACGTGCACGAGCGTGCTCTCCGCGCCGCGCTTCAGCACGAGCGCCTCCGGCCCCGCGGCCAGCACGCGCGCGACGGCCTCGCCCGTCCAGCCCGAGAGGAAGGCCGCCGAGACCTCCTCGGACGTGCCGAGCACGACGTCCACGAGCGGCAGGAGCGAGCGGACGGCGACGCCGTAGGCGCGCACGTCCGGCCAGAGTTCGGGGCGGAAGTCGAGGTCGAGGATGACCGGCGTGTGGTAGGCGCGCGCCTGCTCGGCGGCGAAGACGGTGGCGTCGCGGCTCGGCTGCCGCGCGAGCCCCGAGCCGGTCAGCAGCAGCGCGCGGCTCGCGGGGATGGGGGCGGCGAGCACGTCGTTGATGTTGATCTCGAAGTCGGGGCCGCCCTCCCTGTAGGGCACGATGGGGAAGCGGTCGGGCGGCTCGATGCCTAAGAGGAAGGCGCTCGTGCGCCGGCCGCGCTTGCGCACGCCGTACTTCGTCTCGACGCCCTCTTTGTCGAGGAAGCTCTTGACGAAGTCGCCGACGAGGTCTTCGCCCACGGCGTTCAGGAGCGCCGTGCGCAGGCCCAGCCGGCGCGCGCTGACGGCGATGTTGGTCGGGCACCCGCCGACGTAGGCGGCGAAACTTTTAATCTCGGTGAAGGGCGCGCCCACCTCGTTGGCGTAGAGGTCAATCGAGCTGCGCCCCACCGTCAGTAGATCGAACTCGCGCTCCATCCCTGCTCCCTTGTCTGTCGTCATCCCTTAAGCGGCCTCTTCCAGCGGCCGGCGCGGGTCGATGAAGAGCCACATCACGACGCCGCCGAACATGATGGCCGCCGCGATGTAGAACGGGATCGTCCACGAGCCCCACGTCTGCACCACGTAGCCGAAGATGATGGGCGCGACCGTGCCCGCGAGGTTGCCGAACATGTTCGTCGTCCCGCTCACGACGCCCGCGCGGCGCCGCCCGATGTCGAGGCAGGTCGCCCACACGGCGGGCGTCGTCAGGAACTGGAAGAAGAGCGCCACCGAGATGAGCACCGCCGCGACGAACTTGTCCTCGGCGCGCGCGACGAAGACGAGCATCAGCGCGCTCATCGTCAGGCCGAAGGCGCCGAGCCCGCTGCGCGCGAGCTTGTGCCGCCCGCGCCGGACGAGCGTGTCCGTGACCCAGCCGCCGCACACGAAGGCCAGGGCGCCGCACAGCCACGGCAGCGAGGAGAAGATGCTGGCCCAGTCCTTGTCGAACCCGCGCGCCTGGATGAGGTAGGTCGGCAGCCACGTGATGTAGAAGTAGAGCCCGTAGCCGTAGCAGACGTACATCGCGCACAGGAAGAAGATGTTCCTGCTGCGGAGGAAGACGCGCCACGGGACGGCGTGCCCGTGCTTCTCGGGCGGGGCGGCGCCCGCGCGTATCAGCGCGACCTCGGCCTCGTTGGCCGCGGGGTGCTCCTCGGGCGTGTCGCGGAACCAGCGATGCCAGACCACGCACCAGACGACGCCGAGCAGCCCCGCCTCGACGAACGGGAGCCGCCACCCCTGGAGGTCGATGAGGTAGAAGACGATGAAGGGCGTGGCCGTCGCGCCCAGCGCGTGGCCGATGCAGACGGCGCCCATCGCGCGCCCGCGCTGCGCCGCCGGGAACCAGCGCGAGACGGTCGAGGCGCTGTTCGGGATGGCGCCCGCCTCGCCCGCGCCGAAGAGCAGGCGCACGACGAAGAGCGAGGCGAAGCCGAACGTCGCCGCCGTCAGCATCGTGAAGGCCGACCACCAGAGCACGATGCGCGTCAGCGCCCGGCGCGTGCCGAAGCGGTCGCCGAACCACCCCGAGGGCACCTCGAAGAGCGCGTAGGCGAACGTGAAGGCGCTGTAGATGTAGCCCATCTGCACCGGCGTGAAGTTGAACTCCTGCATGATGGTCGGCCCCGCCACCGAGATGCAGAGGCGGTCGAGGTAGGTGAGCGCCGCCAGCGCCACGAGCAGCCCGAGCGCCTTGTAGCGCGCGTTCGTTGGCGCCTCGGCCCACACCCCGTCGAGCGCGGGGACGCGTGTCTGTGTCTCGCCGACCCGCATGACTGCCTCCTCTACAGGTTGAATCGACGGAACCGGGTCAGGACCACCCGCGGTGGCGGGTGGGCCTTTGTAACCCGGAAGCCCCGTATTGCAAAGGCCCACCCGCTACCGCGGGTGGTCCTGACCTCTTTGCCGCGCCGGGCTCACCTTCAGGGTGAAGATTTGCCTCGGGCCAATGCTGAAGCTCGCGCGGGTCGGCGACGGCCCGCACTCCTCGACCGCGTTGCAGACCCGGCCCGAGGTCGGGTCGAGCAGCGGGCCGCCCACCGTCACCGGCGAGCGCACGCCGCCCAGCTCGATGAAGCGCAGCACAGTGCCCTCGCCGTCCTCCGCCTGCTTCCAGGCGCTCAGGAGCACCGAAGGGTTGTCCACGCTCAGGAAACTCCACCGCGCCGCCGGCAGAGTCTTGCGCGCCGGGTAGGTCTGATCCTGCGACTTGACGAGCGTGCGTTCGAGCGGCGTCGTCTCCTCCCAGCCCGCGCGCGCCAGCGCCGTCTGGTCGAGCGTGCGCGCGCTCGTCAGCACGTAGCGGAACGTGAACTCGCCCCCCTGCGCGGCGACGTAGTTGGTGTTCCAGTAGTTGTTCATCACGTAGGAGAAGAGCGCGGGCGCGCGCCGCCCGAACTCCTTCGGCCAGGTGCCGCGTACGATATCACCGAACGTCCACAGGAACGAGTCGCGGTTGACGATGGCGACCGTCAGCCCCTCGTCGCCCGCCGCCGCCCAGTTCTGCGAGGAGAACCATTCGAGCCCCGCGCCGGGGAGCATGTCCTTCGACGGGTCCACGACCGCGCTCTGCACGTCGAAGCGGAAGCGCGGCTCGCGCACCGCCAGGGGGAAGGCGAAGTAGACGCCCTCCTTCCGGTAGACCGTCTCCTTGCGGACGCGGTAGTTGATCTCGATCTTCTTCGCGCCGTCGAAGAGGACGACCTCGGTCGTGACGCGCGGCGTGTTCGGCGCGCTGCTCTCCATGCGCGCGACGGCGCCCGTCGGGGTCTTCGACACCGAGACGACGCGGCCGTCGGAGCCCTTGTGTACGTCGAGCCGCGCGAAGGGCGTGGTCTTGCGGTAGGTGAGCATCTGGTTGGGGAAGGGCTCGCCCCCGCCCGTCACGTAGAGGTACTGGCCGAAGCGGTATGGGCTCTTCTCGTCAACCA
>DASVQJ010000318.1:0-20747 GCA_036389235.1 Pyrinomonadaceae bacterium
GGCGCCGAATTCATCAACTTCAACGCGCTGCGCCCCGGCGCGACCGCCGAGCAGCGCCGCGCCTTCGCCGACACCTTCCTCGTGCCGACGCGCACCATGCGGCCGCGGTCGGTGCGTGTGGGGCTGAGGTTGGAGTTTTAAGGCGGGGAGTTAACTTGATTTATTAAACCGGCATGAGGGTGAAGCGGGGGGCGGTTAACCACAGAGGCACAGAGGACACAGAGGAGGCACAGAGGGTTGAATTTTAACCGCGTCACGCAGGAGGTGATCGGCGCAGCGATTGAGGTACACAGGACGCTCGGGCCGGGGTTGCTTGAATCCGCTTACAGCCAATGCCTGTGTCGTGAGCTACAGTTGCGGGGCGTTCCGTTCGAGCGGGAGCGCCCGCTTCCTTTAGAGTATAAGCGGCTCCGCCTTGAGTGCGGATATCGGCTGGATTTCCTGGTGGGCAACTGCGTGGTCGTCGAGGTCAAAGCGGTAGAAGAGCTCTCGCCGGTTCACGAGGCGCAACTGTTGACCTACATGCGTCTCGGCGGCTGGCACCTCGGACTGCTCATCAATTTCAACGTCCCCGTGTTGAAACAGGGTATCCGTCGAAAAATTCTCTGACTCTGTGCGGCCTCTGAGCCCTCTGTGTCTCCGTGGTTAGCCGCCCTTCTCATCACGCTCAAGCGAAGAGGTGGTCGTCAACTTGGGTCGGTTCCCAGTCGCTTCCCGCTTGTCGGTTTTGTGGTTCGTCGCGGCCTTCTCGCAGCGGGCGCGTGAGCGTTCGATGCGGCGCCTCATCCAGTTGTTCACGGGGTCGTTCACTCCTTCGGGAGAGTGTCGAGGAAAGCCTCTACGACGCGCGGGTCGAACTGTGTGCGCGACTCCCGCCGCAGCTCGGCGGCGGCCTCGTCGATGGTGCGCGGCGTGTTGTACGCGCGCTGCTCGACCATCGCGTCGAAGGTGTCCGCCACTTGGACGACGCGCGCCATTAAAGGGATGTCTTCGCCGCCGAGGCGGTGCGGGTAGCCGCGCCCGTCCCAGCGCTCGTGGTGGTGCTGCGTGCGTATGCGCAGCTCGGCCGTCAGCCCGTAGTAGGAGGCGAGCAGCGCGCCGAAGTTCGGGTGCAGGTTCAGCACGAAACGCTCGAAGCGCGTCGGCCTGCGCGGCCGGCTGAGGATGGACTCGGGGACGAATATCTTGCCGATGTCGTGCATCATCGCCGTCAGCGAAAGCTGGCGGAGCCGCTGGTTGTCGAAGCCGTAGGCGACGCCGACGCGGCGCGAGAACCGCGCGGTGCGGACGCAGTGCGCGTAGGTCGAGGGGCGCGTCCGCTTGAGCCGGCCGACGAGCGCGCGCACGCCATCGCTTTCGCTGCGCTGGCGCGACCCCTCGGCGCGCAAGCCCGCGCAGAGCCGGCGGACGCCCGCGTCCCAGTCCGCGCTGACCAGCCGCAGCGTCGGCGTCAGAATCTCCAACGACAATTCATCCTGCACCGACAAAATACTCATCAGCGGAAACCCTTTCTGCTTCGGGCGACTTGCCGGGCCACTTCTGCGGTTCTTAGATGCGGCTCCGGGCTGTTTGTCGGGGGCTGACGGACGCACTCTGTTGAGCACATGCCGTGCCATGTTTCCCCCGTGCAACAGCCGCGCACGCGTGCCGCCGCGGCGTGCCGAAACGGGCTCCGCGGGGGCCGAAAAAGTTAATTTAGGGGTCGGCGTTTAAGACACAGGTTGAGGTGTGCGGCGTGGGCGTACGCGCGCGCACACAGAGGGGTGCCGCATTTCGCCTGTGTGCGACGCGACACACACACGAAATCGTGTCGGGGCTGTGCCGGATGGTCGCTGTGATAAACTCGGCAGGGCGGTAAGTTTAAGTCGCCGGGCGATTGACGGGATGAAAGAGCGCGAGACACGGAAGAGTCTGGAGGAGAGCATCGAGGCGGCGCTGCTCGACGCGGACCTCTTCGTCAAGTACAACGCGCCGCAGCGCGCCGTCGACCGCCTCCTGGAGGCCATCGCGCACTGGCCGCGCTCCGTCGTCCTGCGCGAGAAGCTGCGCGAGATCGCCTTCTCGCACGGCCTCTCCGAGGAGGCCGCGCGCCAGTGCCTCGTGCTCGTCAACCTCTACATCGGCCGCGAGAACTTCGACGCCGCGCACGAGCGCCTGCTCGAAGCCAAGCACATCGACCCGCGACTCAACATCGCGCCCGGCCTCGAAGCCATCCGCCGCGCGCGCCGCCCCGACCTCCAGCACGCGCACGCCGCCCAGGCCCCGACGCCCGCGACGGCCCCGCGCCCCGTGACCTTCGCCGGCGACCTCTCGACCGTCAGCATCTTCGACGCCGTGCAGGTCCTGGAGAACTCGCGCCTGACGGGCGCGCTCGCCATCGAGAGCCCCGCGCGCCGCGGCCGTGTCCTCTTCAACGACGGCCGCATCGTGGACGCCGAGTGCGAAGAGGCGCGCGGCACCCTCGCCTTCCGCCTCCTCGTCGAAGTCACCACCGGCGGCTTCGACTTCACCAGGAGCCGGAACGAATTCCCCGTCCGCATCCAGGCGCTCTCCAACACCAACCTCATCCTCGACACGCTCCGCCAGATGGACGAGGAGAAACAGGAGGGTGATGAGTGACGAGAGCCTGTTTGCGAAGCCCCGCAGGGGCGGGATGTTTATAGCCCCGGCGTTTATTTAAACCCCGAGCCCCGTCAGGGGCGGCATGTGATATGCCGCCCCTGACGGGGCTCGGCGCAATCAATAACGACGTGAGCTATAAACATCCTGCCCCTGACGGGGCTTCAGTCCATCAAAACTCTCGTGCGGAGCGACTCGGCGACTTCGAGGGCGGCGAGGAGGCGGAGGAACTGCTGGTAGTTGCGGCTGCGCGTGCGGACGCGCTGGCGCTCGGCCTCGGAGAGGTCGAGGCGCAGGACGAGGTCGAGGAAGTCGTAGTAGTCGGCGGCGGCCGAGAGCGGCAGCTCGCGCGTGTAGGTGGTGCGCGCGGCGTCCTCGGAGGTGAAGCCGGCGAGCGCGTCGAAGAGGTGGTCGGTCGTCAGGTGCGAGCCCTGGCGCGCGAGCCGGATCGGCAGGCGCAGCTCGAAGAAGCGCAGCCCGTTCGAGGTCGTCACCGCCCGCAGAGACTTCGTGCCCTCGCCGTCGAAGGGCGAGTCGTTGTCGAGGAGCACCTTCAGCAGCCGCGGCCAGTCCTGCTCGTCGATGGTGTCCAGGGCCAGTTGGACGCGGTCGGCGAGGAACTTCTCGAACTGGCCTTCGACGGGGTAGGTGACGCGGCCCAGACAGCCGACGGGCTCGCCCTCGCCGGCCGCCTCCGTGGGCAGGCGCGCGGGGCAGCGGGCGCAGATGACCGTCTCGGCCTTCATGCGCTCGATCTCGTCGGCGGCGCGCTCGACGAAGCGCACCTTCTCCTCCGAGGGCGCGAGGTGCTCGCCGGTCGTCAGGCGCGTGTGGAGGCTCCCCAGCCGCCCCCAGGCGCGCAGGTGCTCCTCGTCGTAGCGCGCCCGCAGCGCGCACGGGTACTCGATGGCGAACTCCAGTGACAACCGTTCTAACTCCGTCGCGAGGTCATCTCAGAGCAGGAACCTTGCGCCGTGAGGCGCGCCCCGGCCCGGACGCGGCTATAATAACAGAGCCGGAGACGAAGGCTTAAACGGGAGCATGGAATGCGGATTTCGGGTTGCGGGATGCGGGTCGGAAGAAGCATTGATGACAGCGCGACTCTCATCACTCCCCCGATCCGCATCCCGCAACCCGAAATCCGCGACCGGAAGGGGGGAGGATGGTAGCCGCGCGCGCCGAAGTGCCGGGGCCGAAGAGCTTCTGGCCGGTCGGCCACGTCGTACAGTTCCGCCGCGACCCTCTGGCGCTGCTCACGCGTCTGGCGCGCGAGTACGGCGACGTGGCGCGCTTCAACGCCGCGACGCAGGCCGTCTACCTGCTCAACCACCCGGACTACGTGAAAGACGTGCTCGTCACGCACCACGCGCGCTTCAAGAAGGGGCGCGCGCTGCAACGCGCCAAGCGGCTGCTCGGCGAAGGTCTTTTGACGAGTGAGGGCGACTTCTGGCGCCGCCAGCGCCGCCTCGCGCAGCCAGCCTTCCACCGCCAGCGCGTGGGCTCCTACGCCGAAACGATGGTCGCGTACGCCGAGGAGACCTCCGCGCGCTGGCGCGACGGCGAGACGCTCGACGTGTCGGCCGAGATGATGCGGCTCACGCTGGCCGTCGTCGGCAAGACCCTCTTCGACGCCGACGTGGAGTCCGACGCCGACGAGGTCGGCGCGGCGCTCGCGGAGGTGATGAGCCTCTTCGGCTACCTGATGCTCCCCTTCTCGGAGCTGCTGGAAAAACTCCCACTCCCGCCGCGCCGCCGCTTCGAGCGAGCGCGCGCGCGGCTCGACGCCGTCATCTACCGCATCGTCGAGGAGCGCAGGCGCGAGGGGCGCGACCGCGGCGACCTGCTCTCGACCCTCCTGCACGCCGTGGACGAGGAGGGCGACCGGACGGGCATGACCGACGAGCAGTTGCGCGACGAGCTGATGACCATCTTCCTCGCCGGCCACGAGACGACCGCCAACGCTCTGGCGTGGACGTGGTACTTGCTCTCCCAGCACCCGGACGTCGAGGCGCGACTGCACGGAGAGCTTGAAGAGGTCTTGAAGGGTCGCGCGCCTACGGCCGAGGACTTCCCGCGGCTGCGCTACGCGGAGATGGTCGTCGCCGAGTCGATGCGGCTCTACCCGCCGGCCTGGGCCGTCGGCCGGCTCGCGCTCGAAGACCACGAGGCCGGCGGCTACCTGATTCCGCGCGGCTCGCTCGTCCTGGTCAGCCAGTACGTCATGCACCGCGACCCGCGCTTCTGGCCGGAGCCCGAACGGTTCGACCCCGGGCGCTTCACGCCGGAGGCTAGGTCAGCGCGCCCGCAGTTCTCTTACTTCCCCTTCGGCGGCGGCCCGCGCCGCTGCGTCGGCGAGGGCTTCGCGTGGATGGAGGCCGTGCTCATCCTCGCCACGCTCGCGCGCCGCTGGCGCCTCCGGCTCGCGCCCGGCGCCGACGTCCGCACCGAGCCCCGCATCACCCTCCGCCCCGGCAAGGGCGGCATGCGGATGAAGGCCGAAGGACGTAAACCGTGAGCCGTGAACCGTGACGAGTTAAAGACGGTTCCATCCCGTTACGGTTTACGGTTCGCGGCTCACCGCTCTTAACGGTTTACGGTTTACGGTTCGCGGCTTTATTCTTGTCACGGTTTACGGCTCACGGTTTACGAGAGGGGTGCGAAGAGTTGCCAATCACGGCGGAGTTCATCGAGACGTTCAGGGTCGTCTGCCCGGCCTGTAAGGGGAAGGTCGTGCTCAAGGAGGACGCGAGCGGCATCAAGTGCACCGAGTGCCGTCGCGTGTATCCGGTGCGTAACGACATCCCCGCGCTCATCGTCGAAGAGGCGACCGTCGAGGATGAAGAGCCTCGCAAGACAGACTGAGCCGCGCGGCTTCGCGGGCGTCACCTTCCCGGAGGACGGGCCGCCCGAAGGAGGGGCCGCGCCGCGCCCGCTCGCGCCCGCGCGCTGGGACTGGTCGCGCGTCCGAAGCGTGCTCGTCGTGCGCCTGCGCTCCATCGGCGACACGGTGCTCGCGACGCCCTCGCTCCACGCGCTGCGCCGCTTCCTGCCCCGCGCGCGCATCGACGTGCTGCTGGAGGACTGGGTCGCGCCGCTGCTCGAAGGCTCGGACGACGTTGACAGAGTCCTGACCGTCCGGCGTAAGAGCCAGTCGTCGCGCCTCCGCGTCGCCCGCCGGTTGCGGGCCGAAGGCTACGACGTGGCCTACAACCTCCACGGCGGGAGCACGGCCGCGCTGCTCGCGCGCGCCTCGGGCGCTCGGCACCGCGTCGGCTACGCGGACTACGCTTACGCCGCGCTGCACAACCACGCGGCGCCGCCCTCCGCAGAGCTTTGGGGCAGGGAGAAGACGCACTCGGCCGAGCAGCAGCTCGCGCTCCTCGGCTGGACGGGCGTGCCCGTCACCGACCGCCCCGCCTCGCGCCTCGCCGTCACGCACCCGGCCGCGGCCGTCGTCGGGCGGAGGCTCGACGAAGAGGCGAACCTCTCCCCGGGTCAGCCGTTCGCGCTCATACACCCGGCGGCGGCCTTCGACACGAAGACGTGGGCGGCCGAGAACTTCGCGCGCGTCGTCGAGCACCTGGCATCGCGCGGCCTCGCGTCCGTCGCCGTCGCCGCGCCCGGCGAAGGGAAGGTGATAGACGAAGTGCGCGCACACTCCCGCGCGCCGCTCGCGGGCTTCACGAACTTGAGCCTGCCGGAGCTGACGGCGCTCGCCGCGCGCGCGTCCCTCTTCGTCGGGAACGACAGCGGCGTGGCGCACGTCGCGGCGGCCGTCCGCACGCCGCAGGTCGTCGTCTTCGGCTCTTCGAACGTCGCGCACTGGCGCCCATGGACTTCGGCGCCCGCCGAGGTCGTCCGCGAAGAGATGCACTGCGCGCCCTGCCCCGGCTACACCTGCGCCGAGTTCGGCGCGCCCGAATGCATCCGCCGCGTCCCCGCCAAGCGCGTCGTCGCGGCCGTCGAGAGAGTGCTTAAAGCAGTAGGCAGTAGACAGTAGACAGTAGCGCCCCGCGTCGCGGCAGTTGAAGATGACGACCGGGCGGTTCGACTGACGAAGGTATTTCTACTGACTACTGACTACTGTCTACTGACTACTTATGAATCTGACAGCACAACGCGTGAGGGAGCTCGTCGCGGGGATGCGCGGCCGTTCGGTCGCGGTCTACGGCGACGTGATGCTCGACGAGTTCGTGTGGGGCGACGTGTCGCGCATCTCGCCGGAGGCGCCCGTCCCCGTCGTGGACATCCGGCGCGAGTCGGCGCGGCTGGGCGGCGCGGCCAACGTGCTGGCGAACCTGCGCGCCCTGGGCGTGCGCACCTCGCTCGTCGGCGTCGTCGGCGCCGACCGCGCGGGCGAACGCGTCCGGGCCGAGCTGCGTGACGCGGGCGCCGACGCGCGCGAGGAGAACCTGATTACGGACGTGAGCCGCCCGACCACTTTGAAGACGCGCATCATCGCGCACAACCAGTTGGTGGTGCGCGCCGACCGCGAGCGGCGCGCGCACGTGGACGGCCCCGTCGAGGAGCGCATCGTCGCCGCGCTCAGGAGGCTCTTGAAGGAGTCGGACGCGCTCGTCGTCTCGGACTACGACAAGGGCGCGGTGACGCCGGGCGTGCTCGGCGAGATTCTGCCGGCGGCGGAGGCGGCGGGCGTGCCCGTGCTCGTCGACCCGAAGCTGCGGAACTTCGGCGCGTACCGGCCGGCGACGCTCGTCACCCCGAACCACATCGAGGCGCTGCGCGTGACGGACACGGAGGACGACACCGACGAGGGGATGGCGCGGGCGGCCCGCGAGATACTCGGGCGGCTGGGCTGCGGCTCCGTCCTCATCACGCGCGGCGAGCGCGGGATGATGCTCTTGAGCGAGGGCGGCGAGCCCGTCTACGTGCCGACGGCCGCGCGCGAGGTCTACGACGTGACGGGCGCGGGCGACACGGTAATCGCGACGCTGGCGGCTTCACTCGCCGCGGGCGCGACCCTGGTGGAGGCGTCGGTGCTCGCCAACCACGCGGCCGGCGTCGTCGTCGGCAAGCTCGGCACCGCCACCGCCACCTCGGAAGAACTCCTCGCCTCCTTCCCGCCGGAGGCGCCCTGCTGAAGACCTTCTGCCCGCGCGGGTGCATCACAGCGTCGGGTTAAGGAGGTGGAATGATGATGACGAACGGCGGCAACCTTCTCTTCGTGCTTCTCGCGGGCGCGTGCGTGGCGGCCGGCGCGGCGTGCGGGGCGCGCGTGGCTCAGACGGTGCGGGCCGACACGCGGGGCGGGCCGGTCGGGTCGCCGGCGCCCGTTGTTCCCGACGGCGCGGCGGCTTTGAACGCGGAGGAGGAGGAGTTGAACCTTCGACCTCTCAAGCTGCCTTTGGCGGAGCCGCGGGTCGTCGTCGAGAAGGGGGCGCGGCGTCTGAGGCTCTACGCGGGCGGCGAGTTGGTGCGCGTCCGGCGCGTGGCGCTCGGTTTCGAGCCGGCGGGTGACAAGGTGAGGCAGGGCGACGGGCGGACGCCGGAGGGCGATTACACGGTCTGCATGAAGAATGCGAAGAGCAACTTCTACCTGTCGCTCGGGTTGACATACCCGAACGCGGGGGACGCGGAGCGCGGACTGCGCGACGGGCTCATCACGCGCGCGCAGCATAAGAGCATCACGCGCGCCCTCACGGCCGGCCGCTGCCCGCCGTGGAACACTGCGCTCGGCGGCGAAATCTTTATCCACGGCGGCGGCACCGCGAGGGACTGGACGTTCGGCTGCGTCGCGTTAGAGAACCCGGAGGTTAAAGAACTGTTCGACTCGCTCCCCAACGGCACCCCCGTCCGCATCCTGCCTTGAAGGGCCGCCGTGCCGGCCTGAAAGTAAAGGGCTCCCGGAAATTCCGGGAGCCCTTTGGTCTGTCGTCCGTCGGGCGTCGGTGGTCAGAAGTCCCAGCGGACGCCGAACTGCATGACGCGCGGGTTGCTGGCCGAGCCGGTGACCTGCCCGAAGGAGGGCGAGCCGATGTCGAGGCTGGACGGCAGTGCGTAGGAGTGGTGGTTGAGGGCGTTGTAAGCCTCCCAGCGGATTTGCAGCCGCTGCGTCTCCGACCACGGCAGCCTGAAGTTCTTCAGGAGCGCCGTGTCCAGATTCCAGAAGCCGGGGCCGCGCAGCGCGTTCCGGTTGCCGGGCTCGCCGTGGCGCGGGTAGCGCACGGCTGCGAGCGCCGCCTCGGGGTCGGCGAAGAACTGCACCGTCCCGCCGGGGGCGTCGTGGATGCTCACCCGCAGGGCGGCGGGGTCGCCGTCGGTGACCGCCGGGACGCCGTTGTTCCCGTCGAAGATGTAGCTCGTCGGCCACGAAGAGGTCGCGAGGCTGAAGGGCAGCCCGCTCCGCGCGGTAAAGATGCCCGTCAACGTCCAGCCGCCGATGATGGCGTTCACCCAGCCGGGTGCGCCGCCCGCGAAGAACCTCCCGCGCCCGACGGGGATGTCCCAGACGCCGTTCACGTTGAAGAGGTGGCGGATGTCGAAGTCGGAGTTCCCGCGGCAGACGCGTAGGTTGCGCGCGTCGCAGATGAGCCCGCCCGAGGTGCCCACGTTGGCGACCGTGGACTGGTTGTCGATGGAGTGCGACCAGGTGTAGTTGGCGTCGAACTGGAAGCCCTGCGAGAAGCGCTTCCGCAGGCTGACCAGCATGCCGTTGTAGGTCGACGACCCGAAGTTCTTGACGTAGCCGTTGGTGCCGAACTGCGAGCCGAGCCCGACGTTCGGCCTGAGCAGGCCGCTGGCGTAGAGCGCCTGCACGGTGTCGGCCGTGTCGCCGATGGCGACGAGGTCGCCGAAGTTCGCGGCGACCACGTCCGTGCAGGAGACGCCGAACCTCGTCAGGCAGGGGGTGAGCCCCCTGGCCGCACGCGCCGCGTTGACCTGGTTCTCGAACCAGGGCTGCGGGGTGATGTGGGCGCCCGAGTGCAGCTCGTCTTGCAGCGCGTTCATCGCGGCGATCATGAACTGGCCGGAGGCCGGGTCTTTGAAGTCCAGTATCTGCGAGACGTCGGCGAGGGCGAAGAGCTTGCGCCCCTGGCGCCCGACGTACGACACGTCGAGGAGGAAGTTGCCGGGCACCTCGCGCTGGAAGCCGAAGCTGTACTGGAGCGAGTACGGTATCCGGAAGTTGGGGTCGATGGCGTAGTTGAAGCCGTTGACGGCCGTGCCGTTGGGGACGCCGTTCTGGACGAAGGGCGTGAAGGGGCGTGTGACGGCCGGGGCGGCGTTCTGCACCGGCAGGCTGGCGACGCCGGTGAAACGCGGGTCGTTCAGCAGGGAGTTGTTCGGGTTCCCGTCGCCGAAGTTGGTCGTCGCCTGGTTGGCGAAGAGGAAGGTGAACTGGTCCTGGAGGAACGAGATGCCGCCGCCCGGCCGGTCGTAGAGCACCGACCCGCCGCCGCGGACGACCATCCTCCGGTCGCCGAAGAGCAGGCCCAGGAAGCCGTCCTTGAACGAAGGGTTGTAGGCGAAGCCCAGCCGCGGGCCGAAGTTGTTCCAGTCCGGGTTGTAGAAGGGGCGGGCGTTGTTGGCCTTGCCGCCGAGGTCGTAGGTGAGCAGGGGCACGCTGTCCGCCCCGGCGATGCCGGCCGCCGCGTTCGCGACGCGGCGGTTGAAGATGGTGTCGAAGTCCGCCTCGACGTTCTGCACCGACTGCGCCCCGTTCACCTCGTAGGGGGCGGGGTAGTAGTGCCAGCGCACGCCGTACGAGATCGTCAGGTCGTCGCGGGCCTTCCAACTGTCCTGCCCGTAGAACTCCCACTCGTCGTAGCGGTAGTCGCGCGTCTTCCCCGAGGCCAGCGGCAGGGCGTTCCCCGACGGGTCGTAGTTGAAGACGGTCTGCACCGACGCGACGCGCCCGAGGAGGAAGGCGAAGGCGGTGTCGAAGTTGCCCGAGCGGGTGGTGCCCGCCCCGATGTTCGAGGGGCGCAGAGAGGCGTTGAGCCCCGACAGGTTGCCGCCGAGGCCGATGCCGACGGTGTTGTAGTCGTTAAGCTGGGTGGACTTCTGGTGGATCGGCTTGAACGAGCCGCCGAACTGCATGGCGTGCGACCCGCGCGTCCAGCTCAGGTCGTCGCGCAGCGTCGGCACGGGCACGTAGCGGGCCTGGCCGGAGATTCTCGGGAAGGGCGCCGAGAGCTGGCCGAAGGTGCCGCCCGTGGGGTCGGGCGAGCCGAACAGGTTCGGGGAGGTCGGCGCGAACGGGGTCGGCGTCAGGAAGCCCGAGCGCGACAGGCCGAAGGTCGCCTGGTTGACGACCGAGGGGGTGGCGACCCAGTTGTGGCCGAAGACCAGCACGTAGTCCTTGACGATCTGGAGCCCGCTCTCGGGGTCTTGCGGGAACTGCTGGGCGACGGTGTTCGTGATGTCGGTCGTCGTCCCCCTGGAGAGGCTGAGGCGCCCGAACATCCTCTGGTTGGCGGTGACGTTGTAATCGACGCGCGTCGTGTAGTTGTTCGAAGAGAGGCGCGAGGGCGAGTTGAAGCGGAAGCCCCCGGTGTTAATGCCGTTGCCGGCCGAGAGGTCGTTGGGCAGCGGGTAGCGGTCGTTGATGAGGGCGAGCAGCGCCTGGTTCGCGCCGACGTGCTGCGGGTCGAGCGCGGCGACCTGCGCCGGCGTCAGCACCGTGATGCACTCCGGCCGCGTGGTGAAGCGGGCGTTGGTCGGGCACCCGGCGGCGTTGTTGAGGAAGGCCACGCCCCCCTGGCGGAAGTGCGGGAGCGGGACGATGCGCAGGTTCGTGACGCCCTGCGCGTCGCGCCGCCCTTCGAAGTCGAAGAAGAAGAAGAGCTTGTCCCTGCCCTCGAAGAGGCGCGGGCCGCCCTCGCCGAAGCGCGGGAAGTAGACGGGGCCGCCGACGGAGCCGCCGAACTGGTTGCGCGTCAACTGCGGGCGCCGGATGCCGGCCCGGTTGTTGAAGAAGGTGTTGGCGGCGGTCGCCGCCGTGCGGTTGAACTCGCGCAGCGACCCGTGGAACTCGTTGGTGCCGCTCTTGGTGACGATCTCGATCTGGCCGCCGCTGCTCCGGCCCTCGGCCGCGCCGGGGTTGACCGAGACGGTGCGGAACTCCTGGATGGCGTCGAGGGGCGCGTTGCCCGTCGTGATGAACGCCTGGCCCGTCGTCACGTCGTTGGCGTCGATGCCGTCCACGGTGATGTTGCCCTGGTCGGCGCGCGCGCCCGTCACCGAGCCGACGCGGTTGGTGGCGTTCGTGCCGACGTTGTTCCCGACGACGCCCGGCTGGAGGCCGAGGAGCGCGGCGGGCGAGCCGCGGAACTGCACCGGCAGGTCGATCATGCGGCGCGTCTCGATGGCGTTGCCGATGCTGGCGTCGGTCGTGTTCAGCGTGGCCTCGTTCGCGGCCGTCACCGTGACGGCCTCGGAGACCACCCCGGCCGTCAACTGCACGTTGTGCGTCTCGACGTTCCCGACGCGGAGCGCCACGTCCGTCAGCGTCAGCGTCTGGAAGCCGCCGGCCGTGACGTTGATCGTGTAGCCCTGCCCGGGCTGCACCTGCGCGAACCGGTAGACCCCCTGATCGTCGGTGGTCGTCGTAACCTCTTTCGAAGTCCTCGTGTCCGTCAGGGTCACCGTCGCGCCCGCGATGACCGCCCCGTTCGGGTCCGTCACGACCCCCGTCACGGAGGACGTGGAGGAGGTGACCTGGGCCGAAACCGCGAGCGGAAGCAGCAGCAGGAGGAGCAGCGACATGAACGGCGAAGTCCTTGCTTGCGTCATACTTTTCTCCCTAGTAGTTCTGTTCGGGCTGAGCGCCCTGCGACCCCGGCCCCGGCTAACGCCGCGCCCGTGAGCGGGCGGCGAGGTGACAACGCCGGGAGGAAAGGTTTCACGGCGAAATCCTTTCCGAGTCGTTGCGTGTGGCCTCGCTTCGGGGCAGACCCCGAGCCGCCCGCCGGCGCCCGGGCGCCGCGGGAGCGTGTGTCGCGGGTACGGATAATTGGATTCGTCGGCGGGGAAGGAACCGGTTTCGTCTTCCCCGAACCTACGGCGAGCTTAAAGGGCAATCCCCATGCCCGCGCGTGAGTCCGGCGGGATGTCCCGGCTTTCCGTCTGAGAAGAAATCCGCGGGGCGGCTCGGGGCGGACGGGGCTTGGAAAATTTGGAAAGACGATTCAAACAATCAAATAAAATAAGATAGAAGTGGCGTTCAGCATCTCGTACGTGCCCCGGCCTTCGGGGCGGCCTGCTTGCCGAATCGCGCCGTTTCCTTCAGACTGCGTCGAAGATTGAAGGAGGTGAAAGTACCCGCCGTCGAGGCGTGATGAACAGACATGAAGCCCGCCCGCACACGTTCCCTCTTAGCGTCTCTCCTACTCTTCTCGCTTCTCGCCGCCGCGCAGCCGGGCCGAGCCCTCGGCGCGCAGAGCCAGACGCGCGAGCGCCGCGCCGCGCCGCAGACCCCCGCGGCCACGCCCACGCCCACGCCGACGCCCGCGCGCACGCAGGCGACGCCCGCACGGCCGACGCCGACCCCCGCGCGCGCCACCCCGACGCCGACCCCGGCCCCTTCGCAGACCCCGACCCCTACTCCGACGACGCAAACGGCGACCGCGGCGCCGCGGACGCTCGAAGAGCTGCGCGCGCGCATCCGCGACGTCATCGCGCGGCCCGAGTTCGCCGCGTCGCACGTCGCGGTCAAGGTCGCCTCGCTCGACACGGGGCGCGTCCTCTTCGAGCAGGACGCGCGCAAGTGGATGCAGCCCGCGTCGAACATGAAGCTCTTCACCGTGGCCGCGGCGCTCGACCGCCTGACGCCCGACTACCGCTTCATCACTTCGGTCTACGCGCCGGCCCGCCCCGACGCCGCGGGCGTGGTGCGCGGCGACCTCGTCGTCTACGGCCGCGGCGACCCGACCTTCGCCGTGCGCTTCAACCCGGAGGGCAACACGGACTACTCGCTCGCCCTCGACGCGCTCGCGGCCGACATCCACGCGGCCGGCGTCCGGCGCGTCGAGGGCGACCTCGTCGGCGACGAGAGCTACTTCACCGGCGCGCCCGTCCCGCCCGGCTGGGAGTGGGACGACCTACAGTGGTACTACGGCGCCGAGGTCTCCGCGCTCACCGTCAACGACAACTCGGTCGACCTCTCCGTCAAGCCCGGCGCCTCGGTGGGCGCGCCCGCGCGCATCACGCTCGGGCCTTCGACCCCGCTCGTCACCATCATCGACCGCACGACCACGAGCGAGCGCGGGACGACGCGCGAGCTGAGCGTCAACCGCGCGCTCGGCCAGAACACCATCGAGATACGCGGCCGTCTGCCCATCGACGACCGGGGCTACACCGCGAGCCTCGCCGTCTCGCGCCCGGCGATGCTCTTCGCCGCGATGCTGCGGGCGGCGCTCGAACGCCGCGGCGTCGTCTTCAACGGCCAGACGCGCACCGTGGACGCGTCCGGGCGCGTCGAGAAGCCGCTGCCCGTCTCCTCGCTGGTCGAGATTGCCGCGCGCAAGTCGCCGCCGCTGTCGGTCATCGCCGCGCAGGTCTTGAAGCCGAGCCAGAACCTCTACGCGGAGCTTCTGCTGCGCACGCTGGGTAAGCTCGCCGGCTCGACCGACCCGAAGCTTTCGAGCGAGGACGCGGGCGAGAAGGTCGTCAGGAATTTTTTGACGCAGGCCGGCATCGACCCTGCGGGTCTCGTCATGCTCGACGGCTCCGGGCTCTCGCGCGCAGACCTCGTCACGGCCGACACGACCCTGCAACTGCTCGCCTACATGAACCGCCACCGCTTCGGCTCCGAGTTCCGCCTGGCGCTGCCCGTCGCGGGCGTGGACGGGACGCTGCGCAACCGCATGAAGGGCACGCCCGCGCAGGGGAACGTGCGCGCGAAGACCGGCACGCTGGGGACGGCCACCTCCCTCTCCGGCTACGTCTTCAGCGCCGCGGGCGAGCGGCTCGTCTTCTCGCTGATGATTAACAACCCGCCGCGCGACGCCAACCCGCGCACGGACTTCACCGACGCCGTCGCCGTCCTCCTCGCCTCCTTCACCGGCAGGTCTTGAAGAAGAGGTCAAATGCGCTTCGTAAAATTCCACGGCTACGGCAACGACTACCTCGTCTTTGAGGCGGCGGAACTGAAAGGCGTCGGCTTGAGTCCCGGCTTCGAGCGCATCGGCGCGGGCGAGCCGTTCTTCGAGTTTGTCAAGCGCGTCTGCGACCGCCACTTCGGCGCGGGCTCGGACGGCGTCGCGGCGGTCGAGCCTTTGGGGGGAGGGGAGGAGGCCGACTTCCGCCTGCGCATCTTCAACCCGGACGGGGGCGAGGCGGCGATGTCGGGCAACGGCTCGCGCTGCGCCGCCGCGTACCTGCACTACGCGGGGCTCTGGTCGGAGGAGGGGCTTAGCTTCTCGACGCGCGCGGGCGTCAAACGTTATCGACTGCGGGGTAGGTTGGGCGAGGGCTCCTTCCGCTTCGAGGCAGAGATCGGGCGGCCCCGTTTCGACAGCGCCTCGATCCCGATGCTGACCGTCGAGCCGCTCGCGGAGGTGCGCGAATACCCTCTGGCGCTCCCCGGCGGCGAGACCGTCGCGGTGACGGCGCTCCAGATGTGCAACCCGAACTGCTGCGCCTTCGTCGGCGATCTGGAAGAGGTGGACTGGCGCCGCCTCGGCCGCACCATCGAATCGCACGCGGCCTTCCCCGAGCGCACAAACGTTGAATTCATTCGGGTTTTAGACCGCCGAAACATCGAGGCGCGCGTCTGGGAGCGCGGCGCGGGCGAGACGCTCTCTTCGGGGACGGGCGCGTCTGCGGCGGCCGTCGCCTCTATGGTCGGCGGCCACACGGACAGGCACGTAACGGTCTCTATGCCCGGCGGCCTGCTCGAAGTTCTCTGGCGCGAGGACGGCGAGGTGCTTCTGACGGGGGAGGCCGAGGTCGTCTACCGCGGCGAGTGGCTCGGGGAAAAGGGTGTTTAAACCGGAGTCGTTAACGGTTGAAGGGGCAGGAGTTGGTGCGCTCACGTACGCTTAAAAAACGCGCCCCCGAGTCCCCTTTCGGTACGGGTTTTTAGGGCACATTGCCAGTGGACAGACGCTAAACCCTTGTGTTACTTTCTCTTGCGTGGCAAGCGGGCTTAATGTTCGCTTGCCATTCGTTTTGTACGAGATTCTTTCAGCGCTCCGCACAAGGACATTGTTCCCCACTCCGGCTGACTCTTCAAACTCCTAGAGCCGGAGGTCGAGGACGGGAGGTAACTTACCTACTCGCGCGCCGCTGAGAGACTTGAATCGGTAGGAGGACCGAGAATGAGTAAACCCCTTGTCGGGGGGGGCGCGGCCGCGGCCGTTCTCCTCTCATGTTCTTTGCTCTTTTTAGCTCAGACTTCAGTCGCAGAACCCCTGGGGCAAAACCCGCGGGAGATGCTACAGAAGGGCGCCGTCACGGAGACAAGCAACCCCGGCGCCGGGACTACGCAGCCGACGGACGCCGTTGAGGACGGCGCCGCGGAAGAGATGAATAAGGCGGAGGCGGCCCCGTCGGAACTAATGGAAGTAACGAAGGCCGCGGTTGACAACAGGGAGACGGGAGCCGAGGCAGTATCCCCGGCCGTAACCTACACGGCGACGGCCTACAGCCTCCGCGGGCGCACCGCGACGGGCGCGGGCGTCCGGCGCGGCATCATCGCCGCCGACCGCCGCGTGCTGCCCCTGGGCACGCGCGTGAGGCTCGAAGCCGGCTCCTACAGCGGCGAATACGTCGTCGCGGACACGGGCGGCGCCGTGCGCGGTCGCAAGATCGACATCTGGGTGCCGCAAACCTCCGAGGCCATGCGCTTCGGCCGGCGCCCCGTCAGGCTCACAGTCCTGACGCGCACGCGCCCACGCACGACCAACCAGCAAGCGGGGAAGTAAGAACAAGCGGATAAAACTTTCGATTTGAAGAGTGTCGAAAGAAAAGGGGGCCGCCGTCAGACGTTCTGACGGCGGCCCCGCTGCTTTTCATCAAGATTTTCCACAGGCGGAAAACCCTTCGGACGCGGCCGACGGTTGCGGGCTTTCGCCCCCCGCGTTTAAGATTCGAGCCACTTGAAGCCCGAAAATCAAAGTCCGCCCGCTCCCATGACCGCGCCGCTCGTGGAAGTCTGGCGCGGCCCCATCGTCGAGTCGCGCCACCGCGGCCACCTCGCCGCCGTGGACGGCGACGGCCGCCTCGTCGCATCCTTAGGCGAGCCCGAGGCGGTCACATACCTGCGCTCCTCTGCCAAGCCCTTCCAGGCCGTTCCCATTTTGACGAACGGCGCCGCCGAAAGTTTCGGCCTGACTGAAGCGGAGTTGGCAATCGCCTGCGGCTCGCACAGCGGCGAAGACCTCCACGCCGACACGGTCGCACACCTGCTTCAAAAGATCGGACTTAACGAAAGCTTTCTCAAGTGCGGCGTCCACGAGCCCTTCGACCGCGCGACGGCCGAGCGCCTGCGCACGCGCGGCGAGTCGCCGGGCGTTCTGCGCAACAACTGCTCGGGCAAGCACACGGGGATGCTCGCCCTCTCGCTCCACCTCGGAGCCCCGCCCGAGCTTTACGACGACCCCGCGAGCCCCGTCCAGCAGTCCGTCCTCCGCGCCGTCTCGCAGTTTTCAGGCATAAACGCCGACGAAATAGCCCTCGGCACGGACGGCTGCGGCGTCCCCGTCTTCGGCCTCCCCGTCCGCTCGATGGCGCTCATGTACGCGCGCCTCGTCGTGCCGCCCGAAGGCTTCGACGCGGAGACCCGAGCCGCCTGCGCGCGCCTCACCGCGGCCATGAACGCGCGCCCGGAGTTGGTCGGCGGCACACGCGAGCGTTTCGACACGGAGGTCATGCGCGCCGGCCGGGGCCGCCTCGTCTCGAAAATCGGCGCGGAGGGAGTCTACACCGCGGGCGTCCTGCCGTCCGAGCGTTGGCCGAAGGGCCTGGGCCTGGCCTTCAAGATCGAGGACGGCGAAGACCGCCGCGCCCGCTCGACCATCGCCGTCGAGGCTCTGAGGCAGCTCGGTGTACTGGATGAGGACGCATATAAAGCCCTTTCGCCCTACGCGAGCTTCCCGGTTCAGAATCATCGTAGTGAAAAAGTAGGCCAAATTCGGGCCTTTTTCAGACTCGAATGTTCGTAACTGTACGGTTGTAGCCTATAAAATGAGATGGCTGTGTAACAAAATAGACCGCGTGATATTTCCGGAGTATTAAATATGTACAACTCCCGCGGCCTTTTTCCCCTTGCCCCGTAACTACTTGAAAAGGCAGGAAATTTTTATTTCGGGCTTTTTTACGGGGAAATTAAACACTCGGAGGTTAGAGGGAATTAGGTAAGATTCTGGTGGCATAGTCGTTGCTCAGGCAAGGGACAGATAAAATGTAAGGGGTAAATAGAGTTATCGGGTCAGGCTCGGAGACGGCTAGTGAGTGAAAGCTTTGGGGGAGGTTTTCTCTCACTTCTTGCCGGCGACAACTCTTTGGGGGAACAGAGTCGTTGTCAGCAATAGTCGTCGAAGGCCATCAATTAGCGGGTTACTGATTCCGTTTCTGTAGGGGTTTGGGGGAGCCCCGCAGTAAGATCAGTAACCCGCATATTTGTGACCGGTTACTCTGTGAACAAGAAAGCGCCTTGAGTTTCGACTCAAGGCGCTTTCTTGCTTTGGCGGAAAAAGCTTCAGGGAGAGCCTTTTTCAAAAATCCTCAATCCTGCCCGCGCCCGAGCAGATTCGACGTGGCGGGCGGGGTGTTCAAATCTTCGATGTTGAGCCGCACCATGCCGCCCGCGTCCGTGTAGACCTCCTGCGCGGCCTGCCGCGAGCGGCGGTGAAGGAAGATGACGCCGCCGATGGCGCCGCCGACGCCGAGGCAGAGCAGAATTGCGAGCCCCGTCGTGACGAGCGTCGTGAGGATGACCCCGCCCATCGTCGAGGTGTATGCGCGCACCGCGATCTCCTCCGCGTGCGGGTTGCGCCCGAGCCAGCGCACGTCCTTCTCGTACTTTACCTGCGAGGCGAGCTTCTCGGCCGCCGCGAAGTCGGGCGCGTCGAAGACGAAGACCGAGTAGTTGCCGACGCGGCTGTAGAGCGAGGGCACGGGCTTACCCGCCGCCTTCAACTCCTCCACGCGCCGTTTGATGGCGGCGTCGGCGTCGACGGAGTGCTGCGGCGTCGGGAACTCGACGATGACGAGCCGCCCGGCCTCGTACTTCGCCGTGACGGCCTCCACCCCCGAGTCGAAGTCGAAGGCGTCGAGCGCCGGCTGATTCCCGGCGGCCTTCTGCAGCGCGGGCAGACTCGTGGCGTAGGCGTGCTCCCCGCCGACCTTCTTCTCCCACTCGGGCAGGTGCATGACGAGGACGGGGACGCCGCCCGCGTCGCCGGGCTCGGAATCCTGACTCTCCGGCTGGGCCGAAGCCCAGGCCGCGCACAGGGCGAGGAGAGACAGCACGGACAATAACTTCTTCAACATCGATGCTCGCACGACTAAACCTTTCCGGCGGACAAAGTGGCGCACGGGCGGACAGTGCCGGCCGCCCTCGCGGCAAAGCGTTTGGATGAGTTAGACGACGGCGCCGTTGTGCTTGTTCCGCCGTGTGGATGATAAGTCCGGTGAACGTTTAGCGCCAGCGGCGCAGCTCGCGGAGGATTAGGTCTGCGTGGCGGCGCGGGTCGGGGATGTTGCGCAGGACGGTGGTGCCGCCGGTCTCGCTCGCGTTATCGACGACGACGTTGCCGAAGCGGAGCAGGCGCTGCGGGATGGTCGTGGTGACGGACACGTCCTGTATGTTTCGCAGAGGGATGTTGCGCGTCGTGCGCGAGATGAAGCCCTGGTCGATCTCGATCTTCGAGTCGGTCAAAGTGTAGCGCACGGTGTTGCGCATCAGGTGCTTGTAAGCGGGTATGAGCAGGAGCGCGAGCGCCAACGGGATCGAGACGAAGACGGGCACGCTCACCCAAGGCTGCCACGCGAGCAGCACCACGAGCAGCACCGCCCCCAGAGCCGCCAGCACGTAACCGATCTTGACGAAGAGGAGCGTCGGGCCGACCGTGAAGATCGTCCGCTCCTCACCCGCGTCGGGGGGGCCGGCGTCGAACCGTGCGGGGGAAGTCGGGAGGGGACGGACTTGCATCGGCTGCGGGGGCGGCTGCGCGGGGCGCGGGCGCGTGGGCGCGGCGACGCGCGTCTCTTCGCCCGCGAAGTCCGGGGCGTAGCGCGTCTCCTCGGAGCCGGCGGACGCGCCGCAGGAGGCGCAGAAGCGCGCGCCGTCGGTCAGGCGCGTGCCGCAGACGTGGCAGTTTTCCATCTACTCCCTCACTCCCTCTCGCAGAGTTCGCGCAGACGTTCGAGCAGCTCGACGGCGTCGTAAGGCATTCCTATCACACCGCGCGCGCCCGCCGCGAGGGCGTCGGCGCGCAACTCTTCGCGGCCCGACGGCGCGAGCAGAAGCGCGGGCGGCGCGTCACCGCCGCGCGACTGCTTGGCGAGCCGCCTGAGCATCTCGACGCCGTCGATGCCGTGCAGCTCGTAATCGACGACGAGCGCGTCCGGCCGGTCGATGCGCAGGAGGTTGAGCGCGTGCTGGCCGTCGAAGGCCGCGCGCACCTCGTAGGAGGCCGAGCGCATCAGCAGGTTGACCTGCGCCATCCGCTCCGCGTCCGAGACGACGAGCATCACGCGGCGGAGCTTCCCGCCCGCCCGCGAGACGCCCGCGGGTGCCGTCGCGGGCGGCGCGGGTTCGTTCCCGGCGGCCGTCATCCTCCGACTCTGCGTGCGCCGCTCGGCGTCGTGCCCGGCGGCGGCGGCGCCCGCTTCCGCGAAGCCGTAAACGACGACGCGCGACGCGGAGTTCTCGCCGCGCGCGTCGCCGAGCGCGACCTCGGCCTGCTCGACCAGCCGCTCGACCTCCGCGCCGTGCGCGGGGAAGGAGGAGATGCCGACGAAGAGTTCGCCGCCGCGTTGGGATTCGGCGAACTCCTCGCGCAGGCGCGAGAGCGTCACGCGCGCCGCCGTCGAGCCGGCCCCGTGCAGGTAGACGAGCAGCGTCGCCGGGCCGTAGAAGGCGACGGCGTCGACGCGACGCAGGTTGAGCTTCAGGAAGCCGTGCGCTTCGGCGAGCGCCGCCGAACGCGCGTCCGAGC
>DASVQJ010000319.1:0-17282 GCA_036389235.1 Pyrinomonadaceae bacterium
CGCCGCCGCGGCGCCCTGTTGGCCCGCGGCCGCGGCGCCGTAGCGCGCCGTCCAGAGCGAGATGCCGCTCGCGCCGTCCAACGCGAAGGCGCGGCCGTCCGCCCCGACGCCGACGAAGTCAACGACGCCGCCCGTGCGCAACGCGGCGGGCGCGAGCACCATGACCTCGCCCGTCGCGGTGCGCCACCCGGCGGCGTCCGCGGGCAGGAGGACGCTCGCCACCTCGACCTTCTCCTCGCCGCTCAGCGCGACGCGCTCGGGCGCCGAGTAGACTATGCTGGTCTCGGCCGCGGCGGGCGCCACGCGCCAGAAGTAGTTGCCGGGCGCGAGCCCCTTGACGACGTACTGGCGGCCCTCGACCGCCTGGTCGAAGACCACGTCCTCGAAGTTCGCGTCGCTCGCGAGTTGCAGGCGGTAGCGGTTGACGCCGGGCTTGCCCTGCCAGCGCACGAGGATGGAAGGCGGCACCTGCGTCGCCACCGGCTTGAGCCCCGCGTCGGGTAGCTTCTGCGCCTCGGGGAGCAAGGTCTTACCCGGCTTCACCTTCTCCGGCCTCTTCTTCTGCGCGTCGGGACTCTTCGCCGCGGCGCCGCGCCTCTGCGCGGAGGCGCGCGGCGTGACTTCGGTCGAAGCCGCGGCGAGCAGTAATGCGGAGAGCACGATGAGGCTCAGAAGGCGGAGGGGGTGCCGGTCGGTTTGGTGTTTCATGGGGCCTCGTTGAGTTTGTAGCCGACGCCGCGCACCGTCAGGACGTACTGCGGATTTTTGGGGTCGGGCTCGATCTTGCGGCGCAGGCGGTTGATGTGCGGGTCCACGTTGCGCTGGTAGCCCTCGTACTCCGTGCTCCAGACCTCGTCGAGCAGGTCGTTGCGCGACCAGGCGCGGCCGGGCTCGCTGGCGAGACGTTCGAGGATGTGAAACTCCAGGGGCGTGAGTTCGACGCGGCTGCCGCCGACCGTGACCTCGTGCCGGCGCTTGTCGATGACGAGCTCCCCGACCTCGATGCGATCCTTGCGCTCGTCGTCGGCCTTCGCCGACCACTTGCCGGCCCGCCTTAAAAGCGCCTCGACCCTCACCTCAAGCTCGCGCGGGCTGAAGGGCTTGGCCAGATAGTCGTCGGCGCCGGCCTGGAAGCCCGCCACCTTGTCGTCGACGGCGTCGTGCGCGGTCAGGAACATCGCGGGCGTCTCGACGCCGCGGTCGCGCACGCGCCTTAAGAGTTCGAGCCCGCTCATGCCGGGCATCGACACGTCGAAGATGAAGCAGTCGAAGCGGCCCGAGACCGCGTGTTCGAGGGCCTCCTCGGCGCTCTCCTTCTCCTCGACCTCGAAGCCGAGGCGCCGGAAATACTCGGCGAGCAGCATCCGCATGCTGAGGTCGTCGTCCACAATGAGAATCCGAAGGCTCACACATCCCACCTGTCGATTTGTCGTGGTAGAGCTTGGCGCAGCCAGTTCCCGCGTGCCGGGATTATAGCGCAAGAAGCGCGAAATGGCGCGCCCCTCGCCCGTGCGTATTCCTTGACGCCCCGCGCCCCGGCTCCGTATAGTTTCGTTTTACCGAGAGGCGGCACGAATCTTCCCCTCCAAACCAGCAGACGACAACCGGGCGACTGTTTCATGCGCGACCTACGGCGACTCTTATTCTACCTCAAGCCGCACTGGGGCAAGTTCGCGCTCGCGACGGTCGCGATGCTCTTCGTCGGCCTTCTGCAGAGCGCCATCGGCGCGCTCATCGTCCCCATCTTCGACCAGGTCTTCCGCCCCGAAGCCGCGGACGGCCCGCGCACCCCGACGCTCTTCGGGCTCCAGCGCGTCATCCCCGACACGGGCTTCGAAGCCTGGCGCACCATCGCCGTCCTGCTCATCGCCTTCACCGTGGCGAAGGGCGTGGCCGAGTACCTCTCGACGTACTTCATGGCGCGCGTGGGGCAGGAGTCGGTGCTGAAGCTGCGCGCCGACATGTACGCGCACCTCCACGCGCAGTCGGCCGACTTCTTCGAGCGCCACCGGACGAACTACCTCGTCTCCCGCCTCGTCGGGTCGGCCGCCGCCATCGAGACGGCCGTCTCGAACACGCTGCGCGACATGCTGCGCGAGGGCTTCACGCTCGCCTGCTTCCTGGCGGCCTCCTTCTACTACTCGTGGCGGCTCACGCTCGGCTCGCTCGCCATCGCGCCCCTCATCGGGTTCCTCACGGCGCGCTTCGGCCGCGCGCTGCGCAACCTCGCGCGCGAGTCTTACGAGGGCGGGCAGCGCCTCTCCGACACCGCGCAGGAGGCGCTCTCGAACCAGGCCATCGTCAAAGCCTACGTGGCCGAGGAGCGCGAGCGCGGCCGGTTCGAGCGCGTCGCGCGCCAGATCATGCGCGCCAACCTGCGCACGGCGAAGATCAACGGCGTCGCGCCCAACGTCATCGAGCTCATCGGCGTCTTCGCCGTCGCCGCCCTGCTCTTCTTCGCGCAGCGGGAGATCGTCGCCGGGCGGATGAACGCGGCGCTCTTCGTCACGTTCCTCTTCTTCCTCTTCTCCAGCTACGACCCGATGCGCAAGCTCTCGCGCCTGCACAACGGCATGGAGCAGGCGCTCGCCGCCGCGCGCCACGTCTGGGAGGTGATGGACGAGCGCGCACAGATGCCCGAGAAGCCGGACGCCGTCGCGCTCCGCCCGCTCCGGGGGGAGATAGAGTTCAGGAACGTCGTCTTCCGCTACGGCAACGAGGAGCGGCTCATCCTGCGCGACATATCCCTGCGCATCCCCGCCGGGCGGATGGTCGCGCTCGTCGGCGAGTCGGGCGGCGGCAAGTCTACGCTGACGAAACTCGTCCCGCGCTTCCACGACCCCGTGGAGGGCGCGGTGCTCTGGGACGGGACCGACCTGCGCGACGCGTCGCTCACCTCCCTGCGCCGCAACATCGCGCTCGTCACGCAGGAGACCGTGCTCTTCAACGACACGGTGCGCTACAACATCTCCTACAGCCGCCCCGACGCCGCCGAGGCGGAGGTGGAGGCGGCCGCGCGCGCCGCGCACGCCCACGAGTTCATCCAGGAACTGCCCCACGGCTACGACACCGTCGTCGGCGAGCGCGGCATCTTCCTCTCGGGCGGGCAGCGCCAGCGCCTCGCCATCGCGCGCGCGGTGCTCGCCGACGCCTCCGTGCTCGTGCTCGACGAGGCGACCTCGGCGCTCGACGCCGAGAGCGAGCGGCTCGTCCAGAAGGCGCTCGCCAACCTGACCCGCGGGCGCACGACCATCGTCATCGCGCACCGCCTCTCGACCGTCCGCCGCGCAGACCTCATCGTCGTCATCGAGCGCGGGCGCATCGTCGAGACCGGCCGCCACGCCGAACTGCTCGCGCACGGCGGCGCGTACCGCAGGCTCTACGAACTGCAATTCGCAGACGAGGAGGAGGAAGCTCTGGTGAATGGTCAATAGTAAATGGTGAATGGGAAGAACCGTATTTAACCATTCACCATTTACCATTTACCATTCACCACTCACCACCTATGAAATCCATGACAGGGTTCGGGCGGGGCGCGGCGCAGGGCGAGGGCTACAGCGTCGCCGTGGACTTGAAGACCGTCAACAACCGTTTCCTCGACGTGCACATCCGCGCGAGCGCCGAGCTGGCGCAGTTGGAGGCCGTCGTGCGCAAGCGCGTGGGCGAGCGCCTGTCGCGCGGCCGCGTGGACGTGAACATCTCGGTCGAGCGGACGAGCGAGGTCAGCTACGAAGTAAACCGCCCGCTCATCGCCGGCTTCATCCAGGCCATGCGCGAGATGCAGAAGGAGTTCGGCCTCTCGGGCGAGCCCGACGTCAACGTCCTCGCGCGCCTCCCCGGCGCGATGCAGACGGCGCGGACGGGCGTCTCCGAGGAGGCTCTGAAGGGGGTCGAGCAGGCTCTGGCGCGGGCGCTCGACGAGCTCGAAGCGATGCGCGAGCGCGAGGGCGCGGCGCTCGCCGCCGAGATGGCCTCGCGCCTCGACGAGATTGAAAGGCATTTGCCCGTCATCGAATCCCTCTCCGGCGAGCAGGTCGAGAACTACCGCGCGCGCGTCTACAAGCGCATCTCGGAGCTGCTCGCGCGCGACGGCCTGGAGATCGTCGAGCTCGACCAGGGGAGGCTCTCGCAGGAGGTCGCGTACCTCGCCGACCGCAGCGACATCACGGAGGAGACCGCGCGCCTGCGCAGCCACGTCTCGCAGTTCCGCGCGGCGCTCTCCGAGACGGCCGACACGGGCAAGCGGCTCGACTTTCTCCTCCAGGAGTTCAACCGCGAGGCCAACACCGTCCTCTCGAAATCGACCGACCTCGCCATCAAGGACTCGGCGCTCGCCATCAAGGCCGCGGTCGAAAAACTACGCGAGCAGGTGCAGAACGTTGAGTGAGGCGTCGGGGGAGGCCGCCGCGAACACGGCCGGCGCCGCGGAAGGCTACAAGGGCATCCTCTTCGTCATCAGCTCTCCTTCGGGCGGCGGCAAGGGCACGCTCATCCGGCGCCTGCGCGAGACCGTCCCCGGCGTCGGCTACTCCGTCTCCTGGACGACGCGCGCGCCGCGGCCCGGCGAGGTGGACGGCGTCAACTACCGCTTCGTCACCGAGGAGGAGTTCGCGCGCAAGCGGCAGGCGAACGGCTTCCTGGAGTGGGCCGTCGTCCACGGGCACCTCTACGGCACGGTGCGCACCGCCGTCAGGCAGGAGATGGCGCGGGGCCGCGACATCATTCTGGAGATCGACGTGCAGGGCGCGCGCGCCGTCCGCAAGGCGATGAGGTCGGTGGTCTCGGTCTTCATCCTCCCGCCCTCTTTCGAAGTCCTGCGCGAGCGCCTGACCGCGCGCATGACCGAGCGCCCCGAAGAGTTGGAGCTGCGGCTCGCGAACGCGCGCGGCGAGGTCGAGCAGTACAGGCACTTCGACTACCTCGTCCTGAACGACGAGGTGGAGCGCGCCGCGTCGCAGCTCGCCTCCGTCGTCCTCGCGGAGAGGGCGCGTCGCAGGCGGCAGGAGTGGCTCGCGCGGCGCGTGCTCGCCACGTTCGGCGCCCCGCCGGGCGTTGAATAAATGGCCCGGAAAGTTTATAAAAGAGTGTTCATCTTAACGCTGGATTTATGAGGAGGCCGGCCGTGGGGAACGGGAGCCGGCCGGGGAGAGACATGGCGAAACCCGCAGACGCGACGACGAAGCCCGAAGAGCAGAACGAGCAGGAGCAGGAGAGCCCGACCCTCGACTCGAAGTACCGCCTCATCCTGGTCGCGGCCCAGCGCAGCAAGCAGTTGCAGAAGGGCGCGCGCCCGCGCGTCGAGATGGACGCGCAGAGGCACAAGCCGACCCGCATCGCCCTCGAAGAGGTGCAGCGCGGCGTCGTCAACTTCTCCATCGTCGAGAAGGAGTAGGCGCGACTCACACGCCTGACATTTAGAGGCGTGCCCGTTTGGACTTCACCGCTCCCACACCGGGAGCGGTGAAGTCCAAACGGGCACGCCTTTTTCTTTCTTAAGTACGTATGGCCGGGAGGTGTCTCTGTGTCGAATACCCCCCGCAACCGGCCCGACCAAGGGCGGCGACGACTACATCCCCTTATAGTCCGGCCCGCCGCCGCCCTCGGGCGTGACCCAGTTGATGATCTGGTAAGGGTCCATGATGTCGCACGTCTTGCAGTGGACGCAGTTGGAGAAGTTGATCTGTAGTTTGCGCCGGCCCCCGCCGTCCTCGACCATCTCGTAGACGGCCGCCGGGCAGAAGCGCTGGCAGGGGTTGCCGTACTCCTCCGCGCAGCGCGTCGAGCAGATGTTGGTGTCGAGCACGTGCAGGTGCGCGGGCTGGTCTTCGTCGTGCGAGACGGCCGCGTGGTACACGTCGGTCACCTTGTTGAAGGTGAGCTTGCCGTCGAACTTGAGCTTGCCGTAGCGCTGCTGGATGTCGTCGCCGCGGTAGCCGTACTCCTTCAACTGCTTGAGCGCCGTGTGCCCCGGCTCCGTACTCGCCCGGTCGAAGAGGCCCCACGAGCGCCCGCCCGTGATGAACTGAAGGCCCGCGTTCGCCAGCCCCAGCCAGCGGCCGTGCTTGAAGGCCGCGTGGAAGTTGCGCACGCGCCGCAGCTCCTGCGTGATCCAGCTCTCGCGTATGAGCTGGCGGTAGCGCTTGAGCTGCTGCCGGGAGTAGTCCTCCTTGAGCAGCGCCTCGAAGATGGTCTGCGCGGCGAGCATGCCGCTCTTGATGGCCGTGTGGATGCCCTTGAGGCGCTGCGCGTTGAGGAAGCCGGCCGAGTCGCCGACGAGCAGGAAGCCGTCGCCGTGGAACTGCGGGATGGCGTAGAAGCCCCCGGCCGCGATGGTCTTCGCGCCGTAGCGAATCATCCGCCCGCCTTCGAGCAGCTTCGCGAGGAACGGGTGCTCCTTGAAACGCTGGAACTCTGCGTGCGGGTCGAGCAGCGGGTCTTGGTAATCCAGGCCCGTCACGTACCCGATGTTGACGATGCGGTTCTGCATCCCGTAAATCCAACCGCCGCCGTACGTGTTCGCGTCCGAAGGGTAGCCGAGCGTGTGCGTCACGCGCCCCGCCGGGTAGCGGTCGTCCGGCAACTCCCAAAGCTCCTTGACGCCGATGCTGTAGACCTGCGGCTCGCGCCCGTCGTTGAGGCCCAGGCGCTGCGTCAACTGCTTGGTGAGCGAGCCGCGCGGCCCCTCGCCGAGCACCGTCACCTTCGCGAGGACGTCCACGCCCGGCTCGAAGTTGGCCTTGCGCCTCCCCTCCCTGTCTATCCCCTTGTCGCCGGTGCGGACGCCGACGACGCCGTCCTGCTCGTCGTAGAGCATCTCGGCGCCGGGGAACTCGGGGAAGATGTTGACGCCGGCCTCCTCGCACTTCTCGCCGAGCCACGCCGTCAGCTTGTTGAGCGAGACGATGTAGTAGCCGTGGTTCTTCAAAGGCGGAGGCGTGACGGGCGACTTGATGGCGCGCGTCTTCGTCAGGTAGAGGAAGTAGTCTTCCTTGACCGGCGACTCGACCGGCGCGCCCTGCTCCAGAAAATCGGGGATGAGCTCCTTCAAAGCCTTCGGGTCCATCACCGCGCCCGAGAGGATGTGCGAGCCGACCGCCGCGCCCTTCTCGATGACGGCGATCTGTATCTCGCCGAGCGGCTTGCCCTTCCGCGTCCCCTTCCCCACCGCCTCGTTGTGCTCGCCCACCAGGCGCGAAAGGTGCAGCGCCCCGCTCAGCGACGCCGGCCCCGCGCCGACGAACAGCACGTCCATCTCGATGCTTTCACGTTCCATCACACGCGCTCCTGATTTATGGCCCGAGAGAAAAAATGAATCACCATTCAGTTTATCGGCACGGCCTCAAAATAGCAAAACCGCGATGGCTGACCCCGCCCGCGGGGAAATCGTTGACATACCCGCGGCGCGGGCGTATATCGTCAGTTCGTATCGGGCGCGGGAAGCGTTCGAGTCCGCCCACGAAACCGTCGAGGCTACGGCCGGCGGTGCCGCCGCCGCCCTCATGTCCCTCGGCGGCCGGCATCAACTCACGCAACGAAAGGCAAAATCATGACGACGAGGAAAATCGCTCTTGAAGAGGCGATCACCACGCCTCCGACCAAAGACTACCTGCCAATCACGCTGAAGGTCGCTCCTTCGCAGGAGGCCGCCGACGCCTTAACCCAAGCCCTCGAAAACTCCGACCAGCGAATCGCCGCGATGGACGATGCCGGCATCGACCTCTTCGTGCTTTCGCAGACGAGCCCCGGCGTGCAGGCCGAGAAGGACGCGGGCGTCGCGGTCGAGCGGGCGCGCGAGACGAACGACTTCATGCAGGCGCAGATTAAGCAGTACCCGGACAGGTATCGGGGGTTCGCGCACCTCGCGATGCACGACGTGCGGGCGGCCGGCGACGAGTTGAGGCGCTGCGTGGAGGAGTTCGGCTTCCTCGGCCCGATGATTAACGGCAACACGAACGGCATCTACCTCGACGACGAGCGCTACTTCCCCTTCTGGGAGCGAGTCCTCGAACTGAACGTGCCGGTCTACATCCACCCGGCCGACCCGCACATGCAGCCGTGGGTGCTCAATGACTATTTCGTGCTGCAAGGCACGATCAGCGGGTGGACGACGGACAACTCGTCGCACTTCCTGCGCCTGCTCTTCAGCGGACTCTTCGACCGCTACCCCGACCTCACGATCATCCTCGGGCACATGGGCGAGACGCTCCCCTACGTCGCGTGGCGCATCGACAGCCGCTACGCGGCGCAGGGCGACCCGGACAGGCCGCCCCTGAAGAAGAAGCCGTCCGAATACTTCCGCTCGAACCTCATCATCACGACGACCGGCATGTGCCAGGACTC
Organism: Pyrinomonadaceae bacterium; assembly: GCA_036389235.1. Taxonomy (GTDB): domain Bacteria; phylum Acidobacteriota; class Blastocatellia; order Pyrinomonadales; family Pyrinomonadaceae; genus QHXN01. Next base: position 8,341 of record DASVQJ010000319.1, read on the forward strand.
GTCGCTCCTATGCGCGGTCACGGAGGTGGGCGTTGACCGCGTGCTGTTCTCCGTCGATTATCCTTTCGAGGAAGCGACGCAGGCCGCAGACTGGATCGAAAACACTCCGGCCTTGACCGATCAGACGCAGCGCGACAAGGTCTGCTACCAGAACGCCGAGCGGGTTCTGCGGCTGGCCTCCCCGACGTAGGCGTGAGCGGGGCGGCGAAAGAGCAATCAGAATTGTTGGGTGAAAATCCCCCGCGCGGGGGATTTTCACTTTATGCGTGAAACTACCGGCTCCGGGTTTACCGATTGCGCGCGGCTGGCCCATAATCCACGCGAGGATTCATCCGGACAATTCAGACAAGGGGGCAGCCCGATGGGCGACCAGAAGCACACGAACCGTCTCGCGGGGGAGACCAGCCCGTATCTCTTGCAGCACGCGCACAACCCGGTGGAGTGGTATCCGTGGGGCGACGAGGCCCTGGAAAAGTCGAAGCGCGAGGACAAGCCGATTCTCCTGAGCATCGGCTACTCGGCCTGCCACTGGTGCCACGTGATGGAGCGCGAGTCGTTCGAGGACGAGGAGATCGCGCGCCGGATGAACGAGCGGTTCGTCAACATCAAGGTCGACCGCGAGGAGCGCCCCGACCTCGACCAGATTTACATGAGCGCCGTCCAGATGATGACGCGCCACGGCGGCTGGCCGCTCACGGTCTTCCTCACGCCCGACCTCGTCCCCTTCTACGGCGGCACGTACTTCCCGCCCGAAGACCGCCACCAGATGCCCGGCTTCCCCCGCGTCCTCGAAGCCGTCTCCGAAGCCTACCGCACGCGCCCCGACGAGGTGCGGCAGTCGGCGCGGGAGATTCTCTCGGAGCTGCGCCGCATGAGCGTCGCGCAGGAGTCTTCCGAAGTCATCGACGCGCAACTCCTCGACAACGCTTACCGCGGGCTCGCGCGCTCGTTCGACCCGCGCTTCGGCGGCTTCGGCGGCGCGCCGAAGTTTCCCTCGTCGATGAACCTCGACTTCCTGCTGAGGACGTACAGGCGCACCGGCGACGCGAGGGCGCTTGAGATGGCGGCGCACAGTTGCCGCATGATGGCCGAGGGCGGGATGTACGACCAGCTCGGCGGCGGCTTCCACCGCTACTCGACCGACGCGCGGTGGCTCGTCCCGCACTTCGAGAAGATGCTCTACGACAACGCGCTCCTCGCGCGGCTCTACCTCCACGCGTACCAGGCGACGGGCGAGCGCTTCTTCCGCCGCGTCGCGGAGGAGACGCTCGGGTACGTCGGGCGCGAGATGCTCGACGCGTCGGGCGCCTTCTACGCGACGCAGGACGCGGACTCGGAGGGCGTCGAGGGCAAGTTCTTCGTGTGGGATTTGGAGGAGGTCGAGAGCCTTCTCGGCCCCGAAGACGCGCGGCTCTTCTGCGCCTACTTCGACGTGACCGAGGGCGGCAACTTCGAGGAGCGCAACATCCTCCACGTCGGGCGGAGCGCCGAAGAGGTCGCGCGCGAGTTGAACGTTCCCGCCGAGCGACTGGCCGAAGCGGTCGAGCGCGGGCGCGGCATCCTCTTCACCGAAAGGGAGAGACGGGTCAAGCCGGGGCGCGACGAGAAGGCCATCACGGCGTGGAACGGTCTGATGCTCGAAGCCTACGCGGAGGCTTCGGCGGTTCTCGAACGCGAAGACTACCGGGAGATAGCCGAGCGCAACGCCGAGTTCATTCTCGAATCGTTAACGTCGGAAGGGCTGCTCCTGCACGTCTACAAGGACGGGCGCGCGAAGCACGTCGGGTTCCTCGACGACTACGCGTTCGTCGTCTCCGGCCTCGTCACGCTCTACGAGACGACGGGGCGGACGCGCTGGCTCGAAGCGGCCGTGACGCTGACCGGCAGGATGGTCGAAGAGTTCTGGGACGAGGAGGGCGGCGGCTTCTTCTACAACGGGCGGAGCGGCGAGAATCTGATCGTGCGGAACAAGGACTACCTCGACAACGCGACGCCCTCCGGCAACTCCGTCGCCGCGGAGGCGCTGCTCCGACTCTCCGTCCTCACCGGCAGAGAGGACTACCGGCGCAAGGCCGTCAACGTCCTGCGCCTCGTGCGGGACCCCGTCGAGCGCTACCCCTCCGCCTTCGGCTACGCCCTCGGCGCAATCGACTTCTACCTCTCGACGCCCAGAGAGGTCGTCGTCGTCGGCGAAGCGGAACAGGCGCGTCCGCTCCTGCGTGAGGTCTGGACTCGCTACCTGCCCAACAAGGTCGTCGTCGTGTCGCCGGGCGATGAAGAGTCTGACGCCTCGCTCGTCCCGCTCCTGCGAGAGAGGACGGCCCGAGGGGGGCGCGCGACCGCTTACGTCTGCGAGAGCTACGCGTGCCTCCGGCCCGTCAACACGCCCGTGGAGCTTGCCGCCCAGCTCGAAGGCGCCGCGGGGCGCGCCGCGGAAGGATGAGAGTATTCGTATGACGAGACCGATTCGCATTCTGTTACAGACCACCATCCCGGCGACGGAAGACGACTGGCATGTCGGCCGTTTTTCCCTTCTCCGCGAACACCTGGGCGGGCTGCGGGACGAGGGAGGTCGCCCGCTCTGTGAGGTCGCGGCGCGCGACCGCGTGGCGAACGCGGGCGGCGACGACGAGTTGTTGAGCCGGCTCGACGCCACCGATTTCGACGAGCTGTGGCTCTTCGCCGTAGACGCGGGCGACGGCCTGACCGCGGCCGACTGTCAGGGCATCACGCGCTTCCGCCAGCGCGGCGGCGGCATCTTCTCCACGCGCGACCATCAGGACTTGGGCTCCTCGCTCTGCACGCTCGGCGGCATCGGCCGCGCACACTTCTTCCACAGCAAGCACCAGGACCCGGACGAGTCGAGGCGCGCGCGCGACGACCGGGAGACGGGAAACATCTCCTGGCCCAACTACCATTCGGGCAGCAACGGCGACTATCAGACCGTCACACCCGTCGAGCCCTTGCATGAACTCATGCGCAACCCTTCGTCCCCTTCGGGCCGCGTCGAATACTTCCCCGCGCACCCGCACGAAGGCGGCGTCGGCGCCCCGGCAGGCGAGAGTCGGGCACGCGTGATCGCCACCGGCGTGAGCCGCGTGACCAAACGCCCGTTCAACCTGGTCGTCGCCTTCGAGTCGGAGCGAGACTCACACGGCAACACGCTCGGGCGGGCCGTCGCCGAGTCGAGCTTTCATCATTTCGTGGATTACAACTGGGACCCGGCGAAAGGCTGCCCGAGCTTCCTTGAGGAGCCCCCCGGCGAACAGATTCGGCGGGAGCCGGAGAAGCTCGGGGACGTGAAGGCGTACGTGCGTAACCTCGCGCTGTGGCTCGCCCCGGGTTCGTAAGCTACCCGCACGACTCGCGGAGGGCGCGGAGCAGTTCTTCGCCGAACTTCTGTATCTTCGACTCGCCGAGGCCGTAGATGCCCGCGAGGGCTTCGAGCGTCTCGGGGCGCGCGCGGGCGAGGTGTTCGAGCGTGCGGTCGGGGCAGATCATGTAGGCCGGCACGCGCTGCGTGTTGGCAAGCCCGAGCCTCCAACTCTTCAGGGCCTTGACCACGCGCTTCTCCTCCGGCGTCAGGACGAGCTCCGGCCCGGCCGGCTTCCTCTTCTTCCGCGGCTCCGCGCCCGGCTCCTTCGGCTCCGACGGGGCGACCTCCGACGCGCGCAGCGCCAACTCCAGGCGACCCTCCTCCGCCAGCATGCGGCTCAGCTCGCCGTAGACGAGCAGCGCCATCCGCGCGTCGAGCGCCGCGTACTCGATCTGCGCGCGCGTGAGCGGGCGGCGGCGCCAGTTCGACTTCTGCAAAGTCTTGTCGATGGGCAGCCCGAACAGGTGCTCGGTCAGCGAGGCGAGGCTGTGCGAGGCGAGCGTCAGCGCCATGCGCGACATGCGCAGGGTGTCGATGAGCCCCTCGGCGCGCACGCCCGCGCCGCGCAGGACGCCCTCGTCGAAGCGCGCGTTGTGCGCGACCATCTTCGTCTCGGGCGATTCGAGCAGTGGCTTGAGCGGCTCGACGCCCGCGGCCAGCACGTCCGCCACGAGCACGTCGCCCGCGGGCGGCGCCAACTGCACGAGCGACACCTGCTGTCCGCCGGACTTCACATCCCAGCAGGTCTCCGTGTCCAGCCCGATCAGCCGCTCGCCCCGCAACGCCTCGGCCGCCTCGCGCAGTTGCGCCGCCGTATCGACGTAACGCCAGGTAATCCGGCCCGTCTGCTCGATCCAGCTCAAAACCTCTCCCCTCCGACCTCTCCACTCAGGCCGAAACGCCGTCCGCCTGACCCCGCGGAAGTTACGCTCATTCAACAAGATAAACCCCGGCCGGCGGGCAAGTTTTATCTTGACTTCGCTCTCCCGAAAGCGATACCTTAATTGTGGCCAACATCGTTGGCCGGCACGCCGGGACAGCTCTCGCCGGACGGTTCACACTCCCCGCACTCATCGCCTGAAAATGCCGCTGACAAAAAAGTTCTCCGCCGCCCCGTACCTCTGCCCGCTCGCGGCGGCCGGCCTGCTCGCGTCGATGCTCGGCCTGCTGCTCTCGGCCCGGGCCGGCCTCTCCGCGCCGGAAGCGTCCCTGCTCGGCGCCGGCTCGCTCGCGCTAATACTCTTACTGTATCTGCCCCTCCGCCACAAGAGAACTCTGGCGGAAGTTCGGCGCGAGGCCGGGGAGCGACTGGGCCTCGCCGAGTCGGCGGCCGAGCTGAACCTGCGCGCCGTCGAGTCGCTCGCCATCGCCATCGACGCCAAGGCGCAGACGACGCACGGGCACGTCCGGCGCACGCAGGTCTACGCGCTCGGGCTCGGGCGGCTTCTGAACGTGAGCGCCGAGGAGTTGGAGGCGCTGAAGGCGGGCGCGCTGCTGCACGACGTGGGGAACCTCGCGGTGCCCGAGTACATCCTGAACAAGCCGGGGCGCCTGTCGCCGGCCGAGTTCGAGAAGATGAAGGTGCACGCGACCGTCGGCGGCGACATCGTGAGCCGCGTCGGCTTCCCCTACCCGGTCGAGGACGTGGTCAGATTCCACCACGAGCGCTGGGACGGCACGGGCTACCCGGCGGGGCTGAAGGGCGAGCGCATCCCGCTCGTGGCGCGTATCATCTCGGCCGTAGACTTCTACGACTCGACGCGCTGCGAACGCCCCTACCGCGCCGGCATGACGCGCGAGCAGTCGCTCGCACTACTCAGGGGCAAGGCCGGCAAGTCCTTCGACCCCGTCGTCGTCGAGACGTTCGTCAGGCACGTCGACGAGTTCGACGCCCTCATCTCGCCGACGGATTTGAGCGAGCAGGTGCCCGCGGAGGTGTCGGCGGAGGCTGAGGCCGCGCCCGCGCCTCCGGCCGCGGAGGGCGGGCGCAACTCCGGCGGATGGGCCGAAGGATTCCGCTCCATCGCGCGCGCGCAGCGCGAGGTCGCGGCCCTGCACGAGCTGACGCAGGTCATCGGCGCCTCGCTCAACCTGCAAGACACGGTGGCGCTCGTCGCCGCGCGCCTGCGCGACATCGTCCCGTTCGACGCCTGCGTCATCTACGCCCTGGACGACAAGACGGGGCGCGCCGAGCCCGTCTTCGCCGCGGGCGAGTGGTCTGATTTCTTCTCCTCGCGGAGCGTGTCGGCGGGCGAAGGCATCACGGGCTGGGTCGTCGCCAACGCGCGCGGGATGTGCCACACGCCGCCCGAGCTTGAGCTGGCCGGCGCGCCCGCGGAGGTCGCCGCGCAGGTGCGCGACTGCGTCTCCTCGCCGCTCGTGCGCGAGGACGGGGCCTTCGGCGCCGTCACGCTCTTCTCGAAGGCGGCCGGCGCGTACACGGCCGAGCACCTGCGCCTGCTCGACTCGGCCTGCCTGCACACGTCGGGCGCGCTCAACAACGCGCTCGCGCACGAGCGGACGCGCGTGAGCGCGCTCACGGACCAGTTGACGGGGCTGCCGAACGCGCGCGCCCTCCACCTCATGCTCGAACACCGTCTGGCCGAGTGCCGCCGCTACGAGGGCGAGGTCGTCTCCGTGCTGAGCATCGACGTGGACGACTTCCACCGCGTCAACGAGCAGTACGGCCACGGCGTCGGCGACCGCCTGCTGGCCTCCGTCTCGGCGGCCGTCAAGGGTCAGTTGCGCCAGATGGACATGCTCGCGCGCTTCGCGGGCGACGAGTTCCTCGCCGTCATGCCGGGCGCCAGCGCGCAGGTCTCCGCGATGGTCGCCGAGCGCATCCGCCACGCCGTCGAGTCTCAGGTCTTCAACGTCAAGACGGGGCGCAACGTCGAAGTGCGCGTCAGCGCCGGCACGGGCTCTTATCCCGCCGACGGCGAGACCGCCGACGAACTCCTCGCCGCCGCCACCCGCGACATGCGCCGCGACAAACAGGCGCGCAAGAATCCCGCCAACGCCACCGCCTCCGTCGTCTCCATCGACGCGTACCGATAAAGCGGTAGTCGGTAGACAGTAGTCAGTAGTCAGTAGAAAAACAGGCGGCGCGCCTTCGGCCAACGGGCCGGGCGCGCCGCTTCGTCTTCCTACTGTCTACTGTCTACCGACTACTGTTTACTGCTTTTCAGCCTTTTTGCCGCGGGCGTCAAAGTCGCGTATAATCCGTTCCCGTCACAACTGAACACCGACAGTCGCGGAAGTAGTGCGGCGCAGGAGCCCCCGTTCGGGGCGTCTGTGTCGGCGGCAGCGCCCGCACGCGCGCGAGAATTTCAGACCATGAGTGAGCTTAAAGTGACACCGATGAGACCGAGGACACAGTCGGAAGGCGCCTCAACCGGCGCGGGCGTCGCGGAGGAGCGCGACGAGCGCGACCGCATCGACCCCGTCGAACTCCGCGAGGAGCACGAGCAGCGGCAGCACGAGCAACAGAAGCAGATCGAAGAGGTGGACAACGAGACGCTGCTGCGCATGCTCTACCAGATGGTGCTCATCCGCCGCTTCGAGGAGAAGTCGGCCGAGTCCTACACGCTCGGCAAGATCGGCGGCTTCTGCCACCTCTACATCGGCCAGGAGGCGGTCGCCGTCGGCACTCTCTCGGCCCTGAGGCCGGACGACTACGTCTTCACGAGCTACCGCGACCACGGCCACGCGCTCGCGATGGGCACCTCGCCCGACGAGGTGATGGCCGAGCTGTACGGCCGTATCGGCGGCTGCTCGAAGGGCAAGGGCGGCTCGATGCACCTCTTCGACGCCGACAAGCACTTCCTCGGCGGCCACGGCATCGTCGGCGGGCAGATACCGCTCGCCACCGGCGTCGCCTACGCCACGAAGTACCGCGGCACAGACCAGGCGACGCTCGTCTTCTTCGGCGAGGCGGCGGTCAACCAGGGCGCCTTCCACGAGTCGCTCAACATGGCCCAGCTCTGGAAGCTGCCCTGCGTCTACATCTGCGAGAACAACCAGTACGGCATGGGCACCTCGCTCAGCCGCGCGATGTCCATCAGCGACGTGTCGAAGAAGGCGGTGGGCTACGGGATGGCCTCGGAGTTCGTGGACGGCATGGACGTGCTCGCCGTGCGCGCCGCCACCGAGCGGGCCATCGCGCGCGCGCGCAAAGAGTACCTGCCGTCGCTCCTCGAAATCCGCACCTACCGCTTCATGGGCCACTCGATGTCCGACCCCGGCCACTACCGCACGCGCGCCGAGATCGAGCGCTACCAGGAGCGCGACCCCATCAAGGTCTTCGGCGACAACCTGCGCGAGAAGGGCGTGCTCGACGACGACGGGCTGAAGGAGATCGAAGACCGCGTGCGCGCCGAGGTCGAGCGCTCCGTCAAGTTCGCCGACGAGAGCCCCGAGCCCGCGCCCGAGGAGCTGTTCACGGACATCTACGCCACGCCGATTAAGAAGTGAGCGGTGAGCAGTAAGCAGTGAGCAGTTTAAGAACTGTTTTTACTGCTCACTGCTTACTGCTCACCGCTCACTGAAACTGGAGGTTTGCCGAATGGCTGTCATCACGATGCGCGAGGCGCTCAACCAGGCGATGCGCGAGGAGATGCGCCGCGACGAGGGCGTCTTCCTGATGGGCGAGGAGGTCGCGGCCTACCAGGGCGCTTACAAAGTCTCGAAGGGGCTGCTCGAAGAGTTCGGCGACAAGCGCGTCGTCGATTCGCCCATCACGGAGCTGGGCTTCGCCGGGCTCGGCGTCGGCGCGGCGATGGTGGGCCTGCGCCCCATCATCGAGTTCATGACCTTCAACTTCTCGATCCTCGCCACCGACCAGATCATCAACTCGGCGGCGAAGATGCGTTACATGTCGGGCGGGCAGTTCAAAATCCCCATCGTCTTCCGCGGCCCGAACGGCTCGGCCTTCCAGGTCTCCTCTCAGCACTCGCAGGCTTTGGAGAGCTGGTACGCGCACTTCCCCGGCCTCAAGGTCGTGATGCCCTCGACGCCGGCCGACGCGAAGGGGCTCCTGAAGAGCGCCATCCGCGACGACGACCCCGTCATCTTCCTCGAACAGGAGCGCATGTACGGCAACAAGGGCGAGGTGCCCGACGGCGAGGACTTCCTCGTCCCGCTAGGGCTGGCCGACGTGAAGCGCGAGGGGAAGGACTGCACGATTGTCGCCCGCTCGATGACGGTGCCCCTGGCGCTGAAGGCGGCCGAGGAGTTGGAGAAGCAGGGCGTCTCGGTCGAGGTCATCGACCCGCGCACCATCCGCCCGCTCGACATCGAGACCATCGTCAACTCGGTGAAGAAGACCAATCGCGTCGTCGTCGCCGAGGAGTCGCACGCCTTCTGCGGCGTCGGCGCCGAGATCAGCGCGCAGGTCATGGAGCACGCCTTCGACTACCTCGACGCGCCCGTCAAGCGCCTCTCCGGCGCCGACGCCCCCATGCCCTACGCCAAGAACCTCGAACGGCTCGCGCTCCCCGACGTCGAGCGCATCGTCAAAGCCGTCCGAGAGGTCTCGTACCTGGACTGACAGTTTTCAGTTTTCAGT
>DASVQJ010000320.1:0-36214 GCA_036389235.1 Pyrinomonadaceae bacterium
GCCGAGCGTCTGAATCTCGGCGCCGACGCGCTCGCGCCGCGCCTCGCCCGCGAAGGAAGTTTTACCGGCGAGCGGGACGTTCGCGCGGCCGTCGGTGAAGACGACGAGGCGGACCCTGCGCGCCCCCGCCGAGTCCGCCCGGCGCGCGACTTCCAGCGCGCGCAGGAGTCCGGAGGCGAGCGGCGTGGCGCCGCCGATCGGCAGTGCGTCGAGCAGGCCGCGCGCCCTTGAGACCGAAGATGACGGCGGGAGCAGAAGCTCCGACCCGGCGGCCCTGAAGACGACCAGCGCGACGCGGTCGCGGTTGACGTACGAACGTCGGAGGAGTTGCGCGAGCGCGCCCTTCGCCTGCTCGATGCGGTTCAGCGCCATGCTGCCCGACGTGTCCACGAGGAAGATGAAGAGCGTGCCCGACCTGCTCCGGTAACGCTTGTAGCGCAACGCGTCCGGCGCGATGCGGAACCGCGTGTCTTGCAGAGCGCGACCGACCGCCGCGGCCCGCAGCGTCGCGTCGAGCGCGACCCGCGCGACTTCGGGCTTCGACCGTGTAGAGCCCGCGTAGCGCCCGCGCGCGTTGAAGGTCGAGCCGCCCGAACCCGCGCGCCGCCGGGCGGGCGCCGCCGCCTGTTTCGTGGCTCGCGGTTGCCCGCGTCCACTTTGCGCGAGCGCGTCCGGCCTGAGTCCGACCTCGGCGGACGGCGGGACAGCAACCTTCTCATCACGGCCCGCGTCGTCCGCGGCTTCATCCCTGACTTTGAAAGACGCGGGAGAGTTACGCGCGCCGCCGCCGGACGAAGGCGGCGACGACTCTGCTTCGTCGCGGCCGAAGACGTCTTCGGCCGCCCGCTCGACGCGCGCGCTGCCGCCGCCCTGTTCGAGCGGGTCGCGGCGGAGGCGGTGACGGAGAGACATCGGCGCGACCCTCCGCACGTCCGCGGCCGACACCGCGCGCCGGCCTTCGAGCGCGGCCAGCGCCCGCGCGGCGCGCGTCAACGTTATCTCGCCGCGGTGGCCGTCCACGCCGAGCCGCAGGCACAACTCCGCGGCCTGCCGCAGCACCGTGCGCGGGACTTCCGTCTCCGCGTAGAGCGCGGCGGCGCGCGTCACGCGGCGGCGGAGTCGCGCCTGTTCCGTCTGCGCCGAAAGGTTGAAGGCCGCGGGGTCGCGGTCGAAAGCCTCGCGCCGCTCGACGATGAGGACGCGGCTGTCTAAATCCTTCTCGGTCTCGACCTCGACGCAGAGGCCGAAGCGGTCGAGCAGTTGCGGCCGCAGCTCACCCTCCTCGGGGTTGCCGGAGCCGACGAGGACGAAGCGCGCGGGGTGCTCGGCCGAGACGCCCTCGCGCTCGACGCGGTTGCGCCCCGTGGCGGCCACGTCGAGGAGCAGATCGACGAGGTGGTCTTCGAGCAGGTTCACCTCGTCGATGTAGAGGAAGCCGCGGTTGGCGCGCGCGAGCAGCCCCGGCTCGAAAGCCTTCACGCCGTCTTTGAGTGCGCGCCCGAGGTCGATGGTGCCGCACACGCGGTCTTCGGTCGCGCCCAGCGGGAGTTCGACGACGGGCACGGCCTTGCGCTCGCGCCTGAGACCCGCGTCCGACGAAAGCCGTGCGGAACAGTCGTCGCACAGCGCGTCCGCGTCCGCGGGGTCGCAGTTGTAGGCGCAGCCCCGCACGGCGTCGAGTCGCGGCAGAAGGTCGGCGAGCGCGCGCACGGCCGTAGACTTCCCCGTCCCGCGGTGCCCCATGACGAGGACGCCGCCGACCGCGGGCGCGACGACGTTGAGCAGCAGCGCGAGCTTCATCTCCTCCTGGCCGACGACGGCCGTGAAGGGGAAGACCGGGCGCGCGGCCGAGGGTTTTCCGCCCTTGCTGTTTCCGGGACTGACTGCCATGCGGACTGGAAACGAGAAAGAGAACCGAGGAGCGAGAGTGATTATAAACAGTTCGGGGCGGAACAAAAGAAATAATTTCAAATTTGAAAGTTCAAATTTGAAACTCTCATCAGGGCTCGATGGACATGCGGAGGATGTCGGCGAGCGGGCGGCGTGTGACCTTGCCGTCGAGGCCGACGATGACGACCTGGTTGTTCTCGACCGTCACGCGGCGGACGCCGCTCATGTCGCGTTCGAGCGTCTCGCCGTCTCTGGTGACGATGATGAGCCGCTGCGTCGGCGCCGGGGCGGGCGCGGGCTGTGTGTCGGCGGGGGGTCGTGCGGGAGGCTCGGCCGCCCTCGCCCCTGCGCCCTCGCGGCCCGAGCCGCGTCTGGGTGTGCGCGTCCCGCGGCGGCGGGAGGATGTCGTCGGCGTGGGCGCAGGTTTCGCGGTCGGCGTGGGCGTGTCGGCCGTCTCTTCCGCCGGCTTCGCCTCCGTGCTTTCGGGTGTTGTCGGCTGCGCGGCGCCCTCGCCCGCGCGCGGCCTCGAAGGCGCGGGGCGCGTGTTCCTGCCACGCCTGTTTGTGTTCGACCTGCGGCCCGTCGTCCTCGCGGGCGCGGGCGTGGGTTCGGCCGCGGCCGTCTCCGCGGCGGGCGTGGGTTCGACTTTAGGCTCTTCGATGCGCGCGCCGGTGGCGGTCACCCGGCGCGTGCCGCCGCCGCGCGGGCCGGTCGTAGAGAGGGTCGGGGCCTCGGGCGCGGCCTGATTCGCTAGCTCGGGCGGGGCGGGCAGAAACGAGCCGCCGAAGGTGACGCGGTACGTGCCCTCCACGTCGCCGACGGCGCGCGCCTCGACGCGCAGGATGAGCGTCTCCTCTTTGCGCAGGTAGAAGCTTTTCGAGAGGCGCGCGGCGTCGCCGAAGAGTGTGAACTTGACGAGCGGGCGGAAGCCCGTCGCAAGGAACACGTCCACGTCGCCGAGCAGCTCCGCCGTTTCGAGGTTGACGACGAGGTCGCCCTCCGCGCCGCGGAAGGTGTAGAAGTGGCGCGTGCGGCGCGGGTCGCCCAGGTCGCGCGGCGCGATGCGTCCGCTCAGCTCGCCCGCGAAGACCGGCGTCGGGAAGTTCGCCTCGGGCGACTGCGCGCGCAGCGGCGCCGCGGCCGCGAGCGTCAGCAGGAACGCGGCGACGGTCAGTAATAACTGACGCGACTTCGGACGGGAGTTAAGAAGCATCGCAACAGGCCCCGCGGGAGTGCCGAGTTTACCAGCCGGAGCGCGGAGCAACAAACGACCCAGGTGTGGCCCGACGGTGAATTCAACCTCGGGCGCGATGAGCAGGGCGGTTCACCACAGAGGCACGGAGGACACGGAGGGGGCACAGAGTTAAGACAACCCTCCGTGTCCTCCGTGCCTCTGTGGTGAACCGCCCTTAACCCCACCTTCGAGATGGCATAAAAAAACCTAGCCGGGGCGCATGTCCTCCGGCTAGGTCTTAGGTGGCTTTGGATGCGGAAGGGGGGACTCGAACCCCCACGAGTTGCCTCACACGCCCCTCAAACGTGCGCGTCTACCAGTTCCGCCACTTCCGCTCGGGGTCTGACATGCAGACTAACAAATAACACGGGCGCCGTTCAAGTCGGCCTGCGGCCGCGCGCCTTGCAGGCTTACTTCGTCGCGGGGCTGGCCGTCGTCGCGGGCGTCGCCGCGGGGCTCGCCGCTGGCGTGGACGGTGCGGCGGCACCCTCTGCCGGCGAAGCTGCGGGCGAAGCGGCCGGGGCCGCGCCTTCGGCCGGGGCGGCGGGGCTCGCCGCGGGGGCCGGCGTCGCCTGCGGCGTCACGCCGCCTTCCATCAGCGAGTGCTGGCCGCCGCCGACGCCGAGGCCGAGCAGCAGCGCCACGATGAAGAAGGTCGCGGCCGCGCCGATGGTGATCTTGGCGAGGATGGTCTGCGTCCCGCGCGGGCCGAAGGCCGTGGAAGAGATCGAGCTCGTAAAGAGCGAGCCGGCGTCGGCCTTGCCCGGCTGCAAGAGCACCGAGATGACCAGCACGATGCAGGCCAGGATGAAGAGGATGTAGAGCAGATAGTAGAGCAAAACTGTTGTGACCTCGATTCCAACTTACCTGTCGTAATTAACGATCTTCGCGAACGACTCGGCCTCCAGGCTCGCGCCGCCGACGAGCGCGCCGTCCACGTCCGGCTGTTTCATCAGCCCCGCGATGTTGTCGGGTTTGACCGAGCCGCCGTAGAGGATGCGGAGCGCGGCGGCCGCCTCCTGCGAGAACCTACCCGCGAAAACGCGCCGGACAAACGCGTGCATCTCCTGCGCTTGCTCCGGCGTCGCTGTACGCCCCGTCCCGATGGCCCAGACCGGTTCGTAGGCGATAATGATACGTTCGAGGTCGGAGGCTGTCAAATCACGCAGGCCGCCCTCCACCTGCCCCTTCACGACCCTCTCGGCCACGCCGCCGTCGCGCTGCTCCAGCGTCTCGCCGACGCAGACGATGACGGTCAGCCCCGCCTTGAGCGCGGCCAGGGCCTTGCGGTTCACGAAGTCGTCCGTCTCGTGGTAGAACTGCCGCCGCTCGGAGTGGCCGACGATGACGTGCGAGGCGCCCGCGTCCTTCAGCATGTCGGCCGCGACCTCGCCCGTGTGCGCCCCGTGCTTCGGCTCGGTCGAGCAGTCCTGCCCCGCGACGTGTATGTTCGAGCCTTCCAGCCGGTCGGCCACCGTCTTCAACGCCGTGAAGACCGGCGCGATGACGACCTCGCAGTGGTTCGCGTTCGCCACCCGCGGCTTCAACTCGACCGCCGTCTGCACCGACTCGGCGATCAGCTTGTACATCTTCCAGTTTCCGGCGATGACGGGTTTTCTCATAAGGGTGTCGGGTGTCGGGTTCCGGGTGTTGGGCTGAAGGTTTTACCCGGCGCCCAAAACCCAAAACCTCACTTGTCGTTCAGCGCCGCGACGCCGGGCAGCTCGTCCCCGGCCAGGAATTCGAGGGTGGCGCCGCCGCCGGTCGAGATGTGCGTGATCCTGTCCGCGACCCCGACCTGTTGGATGGCGGAGACCGAGTCGCCGCCGCCGACGATGACGGTCGCGCCGTTCGAGGCCGCGTCGGCCACGGCGCGCGCGACCCCGACGGTTCCCTCCTCAAAACCCTTCTCTTCGAAGACGCCCATCGGGCCGTTCCAGATGATCGTCTTCGCGCCCTCCAGCTCGTGCGCGAAGAGCGCGACCGTCTCGCGGCCGATGTCTAAACCGACGAGCCCCTGGTTGGTGAACTCGACCGGGATGGTCTTGCGGCTGTTGAGCGGGTCGTAGCTGTCCACGACCTGATGGTCGGTCGGAAGAATGAGTCTGACGCCCTCGGCCTCCGCGCGCTTTCTGATTTCGCGCGCCGTGTCCATCATCTCGTCTTCGACGAGCGACTTGCCGGTGTTGAACCCTTCGGCCTTGAAGAAGGTGTAGGCCATCGCCCCGCCGACGAGAATCTTGTCCACGCGGCGGCCGATGAGCGAGTTGATGACGGGAATCTTGTCCGACACCTTCGCGCCGCCGAGGATGGCGACGAACGGCCGCTCGGGGTCGTTCAGGGCGCGCCCGAGGTACTCAAGCTCCTTCTCCATCAGGAGCCCGGCCGCCGCACGCTCGACGTGCTTCGTGATGCCCGCGGTCGAGGCGTGCGCGCGGTGCGCCGCGCCGAACGCGTCGTTGACGTAGAGCCCGTCCGACAGCGCCGCCAACTGCCCCGCGAACCCGGCGTCGTTCTCCTCCTCCCCCTTGTGGAAGCGGAGGTTTTCGAGCAGCAGCACGTCGCCGTCCTTCAACGCCGCGACCGCCGTTTCGGCCTGCTCGCCGACGCAGTCGTCCGCGAAAGCGACCGGCCTGCCCAGGACTTCCGACAGGTGCTTTGCCACGGGGCGCAGGGAGTACTTCGCGACGCGCTCGCCCTTCGGCCGCCCCAGGTGCGAGGCGAGGATGACGCGCGCCCCCTGCCCCGTCGCGTACTCGATGGTCGGCAACGTCGCACGGACGCGGGAGTCGTCGCCCACCTTCCCCTCCTTCAACGGCACGTTGAAGTCCGCGCGCACGAAGACGCGCCTGCCCTTCAGGTCGAGGTCTTTGATGGAAAGCTTTTTCATAAGTGAATGGTGAATGGTGAATGGTGAATGGTGTGAAGCCAGGGCGCGGCCTCTACCATTTACCATTCACCATTCACTATTTACCAACTACAGTCCTTTTTCCCCGAGGAACTTGACGAGGTCGCGGACGCGGCAGGAGTAGCCCCACTCGTTGTCGTACCAGGAGAGCACCTTGACGAGCTTGCCGTTGATGACCTTCGTGTACTCGGCGTCCACGATGGACGAGTTGTCGTTCTTGCGGAAGTCCACGGAGACGAGCGGCTCTTCCGAGAAGGCGAGGATGCCGCGCAGCTCCTCGTTGGCGGCGTTCTTGAGCGCCGTGTTGACCTCCTCGGTCGTCACCTCGCGCTCGACCTCCATCACCACGTCCACGAGCGAGACGTTCGGCGTCGGCACGCGCACCGAGATGCCGTCGAACTTGCCCTTCAGCTCCGGCAGCACGAGCGCCACGGCCTTCGCCGCGCCGGTCGAGGTCGGGATCATCGAGAGCCCCGCGGCGCGCGCGCGCCTCAAGTCCTTGTGCGGCAGGTCGAGCAACTGCTGGTCGTTCGTGTAGGAGTGGATCGTCGTCATCTGCGCCGAGCGGATGCCGAAGTTCTGGTGGATGACCTTGGCGACGGGCGCGAGGCAGTTCGTCGTGCAGGAGGCGTTCGAGATGACGTGGTGCGCCGCCGGGTCGTAGGCGTCCTCGTTGACGCCGAGCACGATGGTCAGGTCTTCGCCCTTCGCCGGGGCGCTGATGACGACCTTCTTGACCGAGCCGCGCAGGTGCTTGGCCGCGTCCTCCTTATTCGTGAAGCGCCCCGTCGATTCGATGACGACTTCGGCCCCGACCTCGTCCCACGGAATCAGCGCCGGGTCCTTCTCGGAGAAGACGCGGAACTCGTCGGCGCCGACGCGGATGCCGTTCTCGGTGGCCTGGATGTCCTCTTCGAGGTTGCCGAGGACGGAGTCGTACTTCAAGAGGTGCGCCAGCGTCTTCGTGTCCGTGATGTCGTTGACGGCCACGAAGTCGATGTCCGCGTCGCCGAGGCAGGTGCGCAGGACGTTGCGGCCGATGCGCCCGAAGCCGTTGATTCCAACCTTGATTGCCATAGTGACGGAAGCCTCCCCACTCGCGCTGAATTCGGCGCACACGGACGCCGCGAATCTCGCGTACGGTGCGCGTGTGAACACTGTCAGTTTTCAGGGCTGACTCATAAAGGATGAAAGACTAAGCCCGCACGCGCCCGCTGTCAAGCGAGCCCTCCGGCGCCCTCCTTACGCCTCACACGCGCGCGTGACGGCCGTCACTTCCGCGGCCGCGGCCGTCCACGCGGGGCGCCTTAAATGTATGTTTTTGAAACCCCGTGCGGGGGAGGCACGTAGTAGGCACAGGTTCGGACGCGGCGTTGAAGGGCGGGTTTTGAGGGCGCCGCGGCCTGCCGTTTGCAACCCCGTTTCTACGTTCGCGCCCTGATTTTTTTATTCCCGCGCGCAGGCACAGCGCGCACCCCTTCGGGACAGTTTTAAGGTAGAGAAAATGGTCAAACAGAGTCGGTCTATCAGCAAGGGTAAGCGGGCCGCCGCCCTCTTCCCCTCGACGTTCCTCTGCGCCCTTCTCGTTTTCGGGAACGCGGTGTCCGCTTTTGGGAATGTTCCCGCAGGTCGTAAGGCTCGCGCCAAGTCCGCGCCCGCCCCGTCGAAAGAGGCCCCGCGCCCCTCGGAGGGCACGGCGGAGGCGGCTCAGCCCACGGGCACGGCCAGGTCGGTCTTCACGAAGGTCGGCGAGCCCTTCGTCGTCGAGACGGCGCAGCAGTCTTCGACGCAGACGCCCGCGCAGACGGACGCGACCCGCCCGCCGGGCACGCAGCAGCAGCAGACCGTCCCCCCGACGGCGCGCCCGAACCCGCAAGACCCGCGCACGCCCCCGGGCGTCGAGCGCCCCGCGCCCGCGCAGCCGCCCGGCGTCCAGCAGCCCCCGGCCACGACGACCCGGCCGCCCTCGACCGCCCGGCCCAACCCCGCGCAGACCGACCCGGCCACGCAGTCGGGCACGACCCCCACGACCCCGTCTGACCCGAACGCGGTCGAGCAGGACCCGACCTTCCCGGTCGTCCAGCCGCGCCCCGTGCCGCCGATGCCCTCGCTCGTGCGCGTGGGCGTGAACGGCAACGAGACGCTCTCGCTCACCATGAACGAGGCCATCCGCCGCGCGCTCGAAAACAACAACGAGATCGAGATCGCGCGCGCCGACGTGCGCCTCGCCGAGCAGACGCTCAACTCCCTCAACGGCGTCTTCGACCCGGTCTTCACCTACTCGCCCCAGATCAACAGCGCCATCCGCCCCGTGACGAACATCTTCGGCGGCGCGAACAACACGGGCACGGTCTCGACCACCGACTTCAACAACGACGTTTCCGTCACCAAGCAGTTCGGCAAGGGCGGCGGCAACTTCACCTACTTCTTCAACAACACGCGCGAGACCACCGACGCGACCAACCAGCGCATCAACCCGATCTACTCGTCGGCGCAGGGGCTCCAGTTCACGCAGCCGCTCTGGCGCAACCGCTCCATCGACCGCAACCGCCAGCAGATACGCATCCAGCGCAAGCGGCTGGAGCAGACCGACGCGGACTTCCGCCTCCGCACCATCGCCATCATCTCGCAGGTGCAGCGCGCCTACTGGGACCTGGTCTTCGCGCTCCGCAACGAGCAGAACCAGGTGGCGAACGTCAAGCTCGCGCAGGAGAACTTCCGCCGCACGGAGGCGAGCGTCGCCGCGGGCGCCTCGGCCCCTCTCCAGCGCGCCGAGATCGAGACGGAGCTTTCGACGCGCCAGTCGTCGCTGCTCGTCGCCAACCAGCAGGTGACGTTCGCCGAGAACACCCTCAAGAACCTTCTCATCAAGGACCCGCTCTCGCCCGACTGGTCGAAGGCGCTCGTCCCGACCGACTCGCCTTCGTTCGACGAGACGCCGCTCAACCTTGAGACGTCGCTCAAGGAGGCGCACGAGAACCGCCCCGAGATGCGCCGCCTCCGGCTCGAAGGCGACGTCAACGACATCAACCTCCAGTTCTACAAGAACCAGACGAAGCCGCGCATCGACCTCGTCGGCACCGTCCAGACCAACGGCCTGGCCGGCACGCCCCAGGGCGAGACGACCTTCCCCGACCCGACCGACAAGAGCGAAAAACCTCGGACGATCACGCACCCGATCCGCGCCTGCACGGGCTCGGAGGCCCCGGGCGAGGCGTGCGTCCCGGCGAACTTCGTGGGCGGCTACGGCCAGACGCTCGGCAACATCTTCCGCGGCGACACGCGCCAGATCGTCGTCGGCGTGACCATCGAAATCCCCTGGAAGAATCGCACCGCGAAGGCCAACCTCGCCTACGCGCAGATTCAGCGCGAGCAGCTCGCCGCCACGACGCGCTCGCAGGAGCAGACCATCGAGGTCGAGGTGCGCAACGCCGTGCAGGCGGTCGAGACCGCCCGCCGCCGCGTGCTCTTCGCGCGCGAGGCGCTGCGCTCGGCGGAGGAGCAGTTGGCCGGCGAGCGCCGCCTCTACCAGGTCGGCCGCTCGACGACGTTCCTCCTCTTCCAGCGCGAGAACGCGCTCGTCAACGCGCAGAACCAGGAGCTACAGTCGCAGACCGACTACAACAAGGCGCTCGCAGACCTCCAGCGCGCGACCTCGACGACGCTGCGCTCGAACAACGTCATCATCGACTCGCCGGTCGCGCCCGAGAGGTTCGGGAAGTAGCCGGAAGACAAGTCGGTTAAAGGGCGGCCGTGAGAGTCACGTCTCTCACGGCCGCCCTCTTTTACGCGCGCTCTTCTTTACTCTTGCACGCCCGTTTGCGTATCCTCTAACGCCTTGAAAATCTCCGCCACCATCATCACCTTCAACGAGGCCGAGAACATCCGCGCGGCGTGCGAGTCGGTCGCGTGGGCCGACGAAATCCTCGTCGTCGATTCGCGCTCCGCCGACGCCACGGCCGAGATCGCGCGGGAGTGCGGCGCGCGCGTCGTCGTCCGCGACTGGCCCGGCTTCGCCGCGCAGAAGCAGTTCGCCGCCGAGTCGGCTGCGCACGACTGGCTCTTCAGCCTCGACGCCGACGAGCGCGTCACCGACGAGCTGCGCGCGAGCGTCCTCTCCTTACGCGACGGTGACGAGGCGCGGCTCGCCGACGGCTACCGCGTCGCGCGCCGCTCGTTCTACATGGGGCGTTGGATCAGGGGCGGGGGCTGGTATCCGGACTACCAGCTACGTTTCTACGACCGGCGCCGCGGCCGCTGGGAGGGCGCGCACATCCACGAGTCGGTGAAGATGCGGCCGGGGGCGCGCGTCGAGACGCTGGCCGGCGACCTCCGACACTTCAGCGTCCGCGACGCCGCGCACCACCACCGCATGATCGGCGAGCGCTACGCCCCGCTCGCCGCGCGCCAGATGTTCGAGGCCGGCCGCCGCACCTCCCCGCTCCGCATCGCGGCGGCGGCGCCCGCCGCCTTCACGCGCAGCTTCATCCTCAAGGGCGGCTTCCGCGACGGCCTCGCCGGCCTCGCCATCGCGCGCTTCGCCGCGCACCACGCCTTCCTCAAACACGTCATGCTCTGGGAAATGCAGGAGGGGGTGAATGGTAAATGGTGAATGGTGAATGGTGGCTTCTTCTATTCACCATTCACCATTCACTACTCAAGCACCTCCAAGTCGGTGCTCTCCAACTGGTGGCGCGGCTTCTCCGGCTTGGGGATGGGGGCGGGGGTGTCCTGGCTGAGCGTGATCTCCGAGAGGAGTTCGTCGGTGAGCTGGCGCGACTCGGCCACCGCGGAGCCCTGGTTGAGGACGACGAAGTAGACCTTGCCGAACTTCTGCGTGTAGACGACGCCGCCGAGGCTCGCCATCCCGCCGTCGTCGTGGACGAGCGTGCCGGTCTTCGCCACGACCGCGCCTTCGAGCGGCGTCCCGACCATCCTGCGCCGCAGCGTCCCGTAGTCGCCGCTCGCCACCGCCATGATGTCCACCAGCTCCAAGCCCTGACGACGCGCCTCGTCGTCCAACGCGCGGATGACCGCCACCAGCCCGCGCGGCGTCATCCGGTTCACTTCGAGACCCGAAGTCGTCGCAAGCTGCACCTGCTCCGGCGGGAGCTTCACCTCGTTGACGAGAAACTCGCGCACGCCCTCCGGCCCGCCGACGAGCGCGCCCAGACGCTCCGCGACGAAGTTGCTAGAATGCGCGTTCATGTAGAGCAGCACGTCGCGCAGCGGGTACGAGAGCACCGCGAAGGTCGGCTCGCCCGCGGGCGCCTCCGCCACGGCGAACGTCTTCGGGTTGAGCTTGACGACCTTGGCGAGGCGCTGCGCGGACTCCTCCGGCTTGTCTGTGAAGTTGAAGACGAAGTCGGGCGAGACGGCCAGCTCGCCCTCGAACTTCTTGACGCCGCGCTCGGCCAGCTTCTTCGCCACGAGCGTCGCGTGAAAGTCGCCGAAGGTCGGGTCGTTGCCCGCGGCGACGATCCGCCCGCGCAGCACGCCCGACTTGTCCACGTCGCCTTCGACGAAGAACTTCGTCTCGAACCGAAAATCCTTGCCGAGCTTGCGCAGCGCGACTAGCGAGGTCGAGAGCTTAACCAGAGACGCGGGGTTGTATGCCGCGTCGGCGTTGTGCTCGGCGAGCGTGACGCGGCCGTCGTTCGATTGGACGAGCAGCGCGTGGCGCGCGGGGTCGTCGCCGCGCACGGAGTACCAGCCGGGCACGTCGAAGGCGGGCGCGGCGGCCGCGGCGGGCGCGGGGACGAATGCCGGGGGCACGGCCGACGCCGTCCGTGCGAGCGGAATCTGTATGTACGCGGCGGCGGCCCTGCGCGCGTCCTTCATCAGCGCGTAGGGCGCGAAGGTCAGCGCGAGGATGGCCGCCGCGCCGATCACCATCAACGCGTATATCGGCTTGCGGGGGTTCATCGCGCCGCCCCCCCTGTCAAAATCTTCTCGTCAATCACTGTATTATTCCCGGCCTTTCACAAAGCATGATAAACCTTTAATATGCAAATAGGGCGCCACGCGTCAAGCGGCGTCCGCCGTAGACCATTCTTCTTTCTTCATCCACATCGAATGGACATTCTTCAGAGAATCGTGACACAGGACACACTAACGGGGCTGCCGGCGTACGTAATTGCCACAACCGTCGGCGTCGTCGGGGCCATCATCGGCAGTTTTTTGAACGTCGTCATCCACCGCGTCCCGCGCGAGGAGTCGATAGCCTTCCCCGCCTCGCACTGCCCCTCGTGCGACACGGCGATACGGCCGTACGACAACATTCCCGTCCTCAGTTGGGCCGTCCTGCGCGGCCGCTGCCGCGCCTGCCGCGCCCCCATCTCGGCGCGCTACCCGGCGGTCGAGCTTCTGACGGGCGCGCTCTTCGCGCTGACGTACCTCCTGCATTCGGGGCTCACGCTGTCGCTCCCTTTCGACCTCGCCTTCGTCGCGGCCGTCGTCGCCCTCGTCTTCATCGACGCCGAGCACATGCTCCTGCCGAACGTCATCACCTACCCCGGCGCCGCGCTGGCGCTCGTCGCGCGCGTCGCCGTCCCGAACCTCTACGGCGTGGCTTCGCTCGGCGGCGAGCACACGCCCGCGTGGCTGCTCTCGCTCGGCGGCGCCGTGCTCGGCGCGCTGGCGGGCGGCGGGTTCCTGTGGCTGGTCGGTTGGCTCTGGGAGCGCGCACGGGGGGTCGAGGCGATGGGGCTCGGCGACGTGAAGATGATGTTCATGGTGGGCGCGTTTCTCGGCTGGCCGCTGACGCTCCTGACGATCTTCGTCGGCGTGCTGACGGGCTCGCTGGCGGGCGTGGCCGCGATGCTCCGGCGCGGCGAGCGCGACATGCAGATGCTCCTCCCCTTCGGCATCTTCCTCGGCCTCGGCTCGCTCGTCAGCCTCCTCTTCGGCACGCGCATCATCGACTGGTACGTGGGAAAGTTCTGACGAACAGTAAGATGGTGAAGGGTGAATGGTAAATAGAGTTTGAGTGATAGCCGCCTGACGAAAACATTCGGCGCTTAACGAGGCGCGATTACCATTCACCATTCACCATTTACCATTCACCAAAGATGCCCCGTCACGAAAACCGGATGCAGTTGGCGCTGGCGCTGTTGGTGGGGCTTTTGCTCCTCGCCAACCTGTTCACGCTGACGCTGGTGGCGCTCTCTCCCGCGACGCGGGCGGAGCGCGCGCCCGTCCTCTACACGGTCTTCGTCCTCACGCTCGTCATCAGCGTCCCCTCCATCCTGCTGCTGCCGCGCTGGCTGCTGAGGCCGTACAGGCAACTCGTGGACGAGGCCGAGCGCGCGCCCGTCGAGTCGGCGGCGCGCGGACGCACGCGGGACGAGTCGGAGTTCGTGCTCGAAACTTTTCAGGAGGTCGTCGCGCAGCTCCGCGCCAAGCAGCGCGAGCTTGAGCGGCTGGGCGCGCGCGCCGCCGAGCGCGCCGCGACCGCCGAGCAGTTCGGCGAGCGCGTCGTCGCCAGCCTCCCTTCGGGGCTCGCCGCCTTCGACTCCGAGGGGCGCGCCACGGTCTTCAACGCGCCCGCGCGCGCCCTGCTCGGCATCGAAGGCCGCGCGGAGGGCGAGGACTTCCGACGCCTGCTCGCGCGCGCGCCCGGGCTGGCCGGGATGGTCGGGCGCTGTCTGGAGACGGGCGAGCTTTACCGGCGCGAGGAGGCGACGGCGACGCTCGACGGCGGGCGGGCGCGCAGGCTCGGCGTGACGGTCGCGCCGGTTGACCCCGCGCGCGCGGGCGGCTCGCGCGGCGTGCTCTGCATGCTGACCGACATCACGGAGGTCGCGGAGCTGCGCGAGACGGTCGCGCGCAAGCGCAACCTCGAAAGCCTCGGCGAGATGTCGGCCGGGCTCGCGCACGAGTTCAAGAACGCGCTGGCGACGCTGCACGGCTACGCGCAGCTCTTGCAGAACGCCGCGCTCTCGGGCGACGCGCGCGCGTCGGCGACCGCGGCGCTGTTGCAGGAGGTGCGCGGGCTCTCCGAGATGGTCACCTCGTTCCTCAACTTCGCGCGCCCGAAGACGCCCGACCTCGGCGACGTTAACCTCCGCGAGCTGCTCGACACCTGCGCCGCAGACCTCGACGCACTCTTCAACGAGCGCCGCGCTTCCCTCACCATCGAAGGCGAGTTCCCCGAAGTGCGCGCCGACGAGCGGATGCTCCGGCAGGCGCTCCTCAACCTCATGCGCAACGCGGCCGAGGCGATACCCGACGAGGCCGAAGCGAGGCGCGTTCGCGTCAGGGGCTCGTCCGAGACGGACGCCGCCGGCCGCAACTGGGCGCGCGTCGAAATCGAAGACACGGGCGCGGGGATACCCGAAGAGGACTTGCACAGAATCTTCATCCCCTTCTTCACGACCAAGTCCAAAGGGCACGGCGTCGGCCTCGCCCTCGCGCACCGCGTCGCCACGGACCACGGCGGCACGCTCTCCGCCGCGAACTCGCCGAACGACGGCGCCGTCTTCACCTTAAGACTTCCCGCTCAGTAAGACGGGTCAGAACCGCCCGCGGTAGCGGGTGGGTCGTTGCGATGCGGCGCACGCCGTTGTCGTAAGAACCGCCCGCTACCGCGGGCGGTTCTGACCGCTATTGCGCCGGGAAGTATTCGCGCCAGCGGCGGGTGACGAGGTCTTCGATGTCGGGGCGGACGAGGAGTTCGTCGGGGTAGCCGGGCTTCATGCGTGCGTCGATGACGACGGGCGCGGTGTAAGAGATGTGATGTTTGCGCAGCTCGGCGGCGGCGGCGTGTACGTCGGAGGCGGGCTCGAAGCGCGTCCAGGTGGCCCAGAGGAAGTCTGAGGCGTTGCGCGCGACCGCGGCGGCGTCGTGTACGACGACGAGCGGCCAGTCGCGGAAGACCTCCGCGCGCGCGACGCGTGCGGCAAGGTCGGGCTCTTCCTCGAACTTCTTCCCTTCCACGACGAGGCAGCCGGCGCAGAAGACTTCGGCGCGCGCGATGCCGGCGGGCAGGTCTCCGCGGAACTCGCGCGGCAGCTCGCGCACCGCCTCGCCGAGGCCGAGCAGCACCGCCTTGCTCCCGCGGTTGACGGTGCCCGAGGTGTAGTCGAGCGTGTCCATCGAGAGGTTCGAGAAGACGAAGAGGTCTGTCTCGGGGCGGAAGCGCGCCAGGACGTGCTCGAACAATCTCGGGAAGTCGCGCAGGTCTTGCGGCGTGTCTGTGAGCAGGAGGAACTTCGTGAGCGAGAGCTGCCCCTCGCCGAGGATGCGGAAGGCCGAGACGAGCGCCTCGCGCGCGTAGCGCTCGCGCACGACCGCGGCGGCCAGCGAGTGGAAGCCGGTCTCGCCGTACGTCCACAGGTCGCGCACGCTCGGCATCACGACGGGGAAGAGCGGCGCGAGGAGCTTTTGCAGGTAGTCGCCGATGAAGAAGTCTTCCTGCCGGGGCTTGCCGACGACGGTCGCGGGGTAGACGGCGTCGCGCCGGTGGTAGACGGCCTCGACGTCGAAGACGGGGTAGTCGTGTCGCAGGGAGTAGTAGCCGTAATGGTCGCCGAAGGGGCCTTCGGGCCGTCGCTCGCGCGGGGGCACCTTGCCGACCAGCGCGAACTCGGCCTCGGCGACGAGCCGGTGCGGGTGGCCTTCGAGCGGCGAGTCTACGACGCGAATCTTTTCGCCCGACAGGACGGAGGCGAGGACGAGTTCGGGCACGTCTTCCGGCAGCGGCGCGATGGCGGAGAGTATGAGCGCGGGCGGGCCGCCGAGGAACATCGTGACGGGCAGCGCACGCCCCGCCGCCTCCGCCTCGTGGTAGTGAAAGCCGCCGCCCTTGTGTATCTG
The DNA here is from genome assembly GCA_036389235.1 of Pyrinomonadaceae bacterium. Taxonomy (GTDB): domain Bacteria; phylum Acidobacteriota; class Blastocatellia; order Pyrinomonadales; family Pyrinomonadaceae; genus QHXN01. The sequence continues at coordinate 15,849 of DASVQJ010000320.1, forward strand.
CCAGTGCATCCCCGTCGTGCGCGCGTCGAAGCGCTGCATGCGGTACATGCCGAGGTTGTGCTTGCCCGTCGAAGGGTGTTCGGTGTAGACGAGCGGCAGCGTGAAGAAAGGCCCGCCGTCCTCCTGCCACGTCGTCAGCACGGGCAGCTCGTCGAGCCGCGCCGGCCTGTCCAAGACTTCCGTGACCGGCGCGCGGCCGACCCTCTTCGTGCCCAGCTTCAGGGCTTCGAGCGCGAGCGCGCGGTGCTGCCAGAGCGCGGCGGGCTTCGGCGGCAGGAGCGATTCGGCGACTTGGACGGCCTGGCGGACGAGCGCCTCGGGCTTCGGGCCGAAGGCGCGCTCGATGCGGCCCGCCGTGCCGAAGAGGTTGGTGACGACGGGGTAGCGGCTCCCCCTCACCCTCTTGAAGAGGAGCGCCGGGCCGCCCCGCTCGATGACGCGGCGGTGGACTTCGGCGAGTTCGAGTTCGGGGTCAACTTCCGCCCCGACTTCGACGAGGTCGCCCTCGCGCCGGAGCAGTTCGAGAAACGAGCGGAGGTTGCGGTGCATGCGCCGCCAGTTAATCACAAGGCCGGCGTATGTCAAAACAAGGAGGTCAGAAGGGCGGCTGCGCGTCGTCCGTGTTGCCCACCTTGCGCTCTCGCTTGGGCTCGGCGGCGGGCGTCTCTTCGACGCGGATGGTGATCTCGCGCTCGGCGAACTGGGCGGCGTCGGCGACGAGCGGGTCGAGCGACTGCGTGTAGGGCCGAATCTTTTCGAGCGTGGCGCGGTCGCCGACCGCGGCGAGCACTTCGAGGAGGCGTACCTGCGTGTAGCCGTTGACGCGCCCGAGGAAGACGTAGAGCGGGTCGGGGCCTTCGAGCTGCTTGAGGTAGGCGACCGCCTGCTCGGCCTGCTTCTTCTCGTCGAGCGCGCCGACGAGCTGGAAGAGCGTCTCGTTCTTCCCCATCCGGTAGAGCGCCCAGTCGAGCGCGAGCTTGACGCGCGCGTCCTTCTCCTGCGCGCGGTAGCCTTCGGCGAGCAGGCGGTGCTCGACCGCCGCGAGCCGCGCCAGCTCTTCCGCCGCCGCGCGGCGCTCCGAGGCGATGCGGCTCGAAAGCTTACGCGCGACCGCGGAGGAGTCCGCGCCCGGCGCCTTCGACGGCTCGTCCTGCGCCCGCGCGCGTGAAGCGGGGACGAGGAGTGAAAGCAGCGCCAGCGTTATGATCGTTTTGCTCTTCATGGCCGAACCTCAGCCGCCGTTGTTTTACTCAAACGTGCTCGTAAAGTTGAGGGCGGTTAACCACAGAGGCACGGAGGACACGGAGGGGGCACAGAGAAAGGCATCCCTCCGCGCCCCCTCCGAGCCCTCTGTGCCTCTGTGGTTAACCCAACTTTCAAACCATTCAAGTCAAGAGGAGATTCAATCCTCTCACTGCTTCGCCGTGCCGCCGTCGGACTTGCGGAGTTTGCCGGTGTCGAGGTCGAGTTCGTCGCGCTTGATGACTTCGACTTCGGGGAACTGCTTGCGCAGCGGCTCGATGAAGTCCTTGGCGTCGCCGACGATGACGATGGCGGCGTCGCTCGCCCCCAGCCGCGAGCCGGCGAACTTCTGTATCTGCGCGGGCGTCACCGCCTGCACGCTCGCGATGTAGCGGTTGATCTCGTCGAGGCTCAGCCCGTAGAGCGCGAGCGAAGCGACCTGACCGACGAGCCCCTCGGTCGTCTCCAGCGAGCGGCCGAAGTTGCCGATGACGACCGCCTTGCGCGGCGTCAGCTCGGCCTCGCTCACCGCCTCGCTCGACAGCCGCGTCAGCTCGCCCAGGAGCAGCGACGCCACCTCCGCGCCCGACTGGTTCTTCGTCTGCGCCGACGCCACGAACGGCCCCACGTCGCGCCGCGTGTCGAGCGACGAGCGCGCGCCGTAGCTCAGCCCGCGCTTGATGCGTATCTCCTGGTTCAGACGCCCCGAGTAGCCCGACAGCACGGAGTTCGCGACCAGCCCCGAGTAGAACTCCGGGTCGGTGCGCGCGATGCCGCGGCGCGCGAAGACGACCGCCGCCTGCCCCGCGCCGGGCATGTCCACGACGACGACGCGCCGCTTGCCCGCCGCGCCTTCGGCGCGCGCCGCGGCCGGCGCCGCGAGCGCGGCCGAGGGCTTCGCCCAGTCGCCGAACAGGCGCTCGGCGAGCTTGTAGGCGTCGTCGGCCTTGATGTCGCCGCCGAGGACGAGGACGGCGTTGTCGGGGCGGTAGAAGCGCGCGTGGAAGTCGGCCGCGTCCTTCCCCTGTATGCGCTGGACGGAGGCGGGCGTGCCCGAGACGGGGTGGCCGTAAGGGCTGTCGCCGAAGACGACGCGCCCGGCGACCCACGAGGCGAGCGTGCCGGGGCTGTTCATCCCGACGCTCAGGTTGTCGAGGTACTGCTGGCGCAGGCGCTCGACCTCCTCCTCCTTGAAGACGGGGTTGCGCACCACGTCGGCGAGGATGGAGAGCGCCGGCTCGGTCTTCGAAGAGAGGACGTTGACGGACGCGCGCGAGGCGTCCCACCCGGCGCCGGAGTTGAGCACGCCGCCGAGCGCCTCGACCTCCTGCGCGATCTGCGGCGCGGTGCGCGTCTTCGTCCCCTTCGTCAGAAGCTCGGCCGTCATGTCGGCCAGGCCGCTCAAGTTCGCCGGGTCAACCTCGCCGCCGTTCTTGACTAAAAGCTGCGCGCCGACGAGCGGCGTCGCGTGGTTCTCGATGACGATGACGCGCAGGCCGTTGGCGAGCGTGCGCTCGACCGGCTTCGGCACGTTGACCGAGCGCGGCGCGGCGGGCGGCGGCGGCGTCTCCTGCACCATCGCCGTCGTGCCGGAGGCCGTCTGCGCGCCCGAGCCGTTGGCGAACGCGAACGCGGCGAACAGGAGGGACGCCAAGGCGAGCGCCGCGAGTCGGACTTCCTTCAGGACGTTTCTCATCGGCTTCCCTCCCCCTGCGTGCCCTCGGCCTTCTTCTCGTCGGGCTTCTGCGCCTCGGCCTGGTACGTGATGACGACGCGGTTCGTGTCGGTGAAATACTTCTTCATCACGCGCTGCACGTCGGCGGCGGTGACGGCCTGCAGGCGCTCGATGTCGGTGTTGACGCGCCTCACGTCGCCGACGAGGACGGCGGCGTTGCCGAGGGCGAACGCCTTGCCGCTGTTCGTCTCGCGCTCGCGCAGGGCGTTGGCGACGAGCTGGTTGACGGCCTTGTCCAGCTCGGCCTTCGTCACGGGCTCCGCCTGCATCCGCTTCAGCTCGGCGAGCAGCGCGCGCTCGCCCTCGGCCGGCTGCTTGCCGCTGGCGAGGATGGCGCCGAGGACGAAGATGCCCTGGTCCTGCCGCAGGTTCGCGCTGCCGAAGGCTTCGGCCGCGACCTGCTGCGTGTAGACGAGCGACTGGTAGAGCCGCGAAGACTCGCCGTTCGAGAGGATCGACTCGGCCACGCGCAGCGCGTCCGCGTCGGGGCTTGAGACCGGCGGCGCGAGGTACGTGATGGCGACGGCCGGCAGAGGCACGTTCGGCCCCGTCTCGTTAAAGCGCTTCTCGGCCGTGCGCTCGGGCTCCTTCACGGTCACGCGCGGGATGGCGGCCGAGGGCTTCGGAATCCTGGCGAAGTACTTGTCGACCCACGAGTCGAGCTGCCGCTGCTCGAAGTCGCCGACGACGATGAGCACGGCGTTGTCGGGGCGGTAGAAGGTCTTGTGGAAGGCGCGCACGTCTTCGATGTTGGCGGCGTCGAGGTCTTCCTTGCTGCCGATGGTCGGGCGCTTGTAAGGGTGGACGGAGAACGACAGCTTGTCGATGGCGTAGAAGAGCCGCCCGTACGGCGGCGCGAGCACGCCCGTGTTGAACTCCTCCTTGACCACGTCGCGCTCCGACGGGAAGTTCTTGTCCGTCACGTTGAGCGACGACATGCGGTCGGCCTCGGCCCAGAGCAGCGTCTCAAGGTAGTTCGAGGGGACGACCTCGTAGTAGTTCGTCACGTCGTCCGAGGTCGAGGCGTTGTTCCAGCCGCCCACGTCTTCGGTCAGACGATCCATCATCTCGTCCTTCATGTTCTTCGTCGATTTGAACATGAGGTGCTCGAAGAGGTGCGCGAAGCCGCTCCGGCGGTCGGGGTCGTCCTTCGAGCCGACCTTGTACCAGACCTGGATGGAGACCGTCGGGCTCGAACGCTCCTGCGCCGTGATGACCACGAGCCCGTTCGAGAGCGTGCGCTCCTTGAAGTTGATGGGCGGCACGCGCGTCTGACCCGACGCGCTCGCCGCGCACGAGAGCGCGCACAGAAGTAGGAAGACTGCGGTTCGTCGAAGCATCTCTGAAGCTCCTCGTCTTAACTCGGGTCGGGCGCCTTCGAGGCCCGCGCGGGGGAGTCGTGCCGGCGCGTGCTTGGATGCCCTTCCGCCGAGAGATTGTTGTACGTTTCAGCGGCCCCGGGGCCGGGGCGGAGGCTGCGCGACCCTGTCCCTTCAGGCCAGTGTTTACGCGCCCGCCGCGCCGTATGTTTCTCAAGAACCGGCCGGAGAAGGGCTTTTACGCCCCGTCAACACGACTTTCGTCCACGACTTTGGATTTCAGGCCGGAACCGCCCGCGGTAGCGGGCGGGCCTTTGCAACCCGAACGTTCCGTATCGCAGAGTCCAACCCGCTACCGCGGGTGGTTCCGACCCGGCTTACTTGACGCAAAACTTTGCCCGTTCCTCAAATGTAATATAAAATCGGCGCCGGTGGCGAACGCGCCCGGCCGCCCGGAACTTTCCGGGGACGGCCCGTCAGGCGCTCGCCACAGTTTAGTCTTGGGCCGGGGTGACGAAGGCTTTAACGCTCGATGGCAGGCGGTCTGGTCGTACACATCTCGAACGGGCAGGAGCGGCACACGGAGGTGCTCTCGCAGGAGCGCGTCCTCATCGGGCCGGGCGAGGGCTGCCACATCCGGCTCGGCTCCGACCTCCTCACGGACTCCAACGTCATGCTCGAACTCGCGCGGCAGAACGGCCACTTCCGCGTCCAGGAGTTCGACCCCGAGATCGGCATCACCCTCAACGGGCGCCCGCTCGCGCGCGGCGCGAAGATCGACGACGGCGACGAGCTGCGCTTCTCGGCCTTCGACGTGCGCATGCAGTTCTTCCCCGTCGGCAACCTCCCGGCCGTCACCGCCGCGGGCCGCCGCGCCAGCGTCGCCCCCTTCATCGAGCAGGCCGCCATCGAGGCCGCCGCCACCGCCCGGCGCGACGACGCCAAAGTCTTCCTGCGCGAGTTCACGCGCGAGCTGCTGCGCGAGATCAACTGGAGCACGAAGATCGGCGTCTTCCTCTGCGTCGCCATCCTCGCCGGCGGCACGTTCTACCTCGGCAACTCGCTCTACCAGGAGATGCGCCGGAGCCGCGAGCTCATCAACAAGCAGAACGAGCAGCTCGCGGCGCAGCAGAGGCAGCTCGAACTGGTGGGCGCGCAGTTCGGCGCCGTCGACCAGCGCAACCAGGAGATCATCAACAGCCTCTCGCTGGCGCCGCGCCTGCGCAGCCAGTACGGCAACGGCGTCTGCCTCATCGCCGGCTCCTACATGCTCTTCGAGCCCGGCACGGGGCGCCCCATGCGCTACCCCGAGACGCAGACGACCGAGGAGGGCGAGGCCGCGCAGACGGCGGGCGAGCAGCCCCTCCTGACGCCCGAGGGCAACGGCCCGCCCTTCATCCGCGACTTCGTCGGGACGGGCTTCCACGTCGGCTCCGGCTACGTCGTCACCAACCGGCACCTCGCCGTCGAGCCGTGGACGGCCGACGAGGGCGTGCAGTCCTTGAGCCAGAGCGTGCGCGGGCAGTTCCGCGTCACGCGCATCGTCGCCTTCTTCCCCGGCATCCGCCAGCCCTTCGTCGTGCGCGTGCGGCAGACCTCGCGCGAGGACATCGCCGTCGGCACGCTCGAAGCGAAGGAGCTGCCCGCCGCCCTGCCCGCCCTGCCGCTCGACCAGGACCCGGACACGGCGATGATCGGCGGCACGGTCGTCATGATGGGCTACCCTTCGGGCGAAGACCGCCTGATGGCGACCATCCCCGAGGCGGAGGCGCGCTCCTTGCGCGAGCGCTGCGGCGCGTCGGCCGAGACGCTGCTCGCCTGCCTCTCCGACCGCAACTACATCAAGCCGCTCACGACGCAGGGGCACATCTCCGACCTGGAGGGGCGCAACATCGTCTACGACGCGCGCAACGCCGTCGGCGGCTCCGGCTCGCCGCTCTTCGGCCCCAAGGGGCGCGTCATCGGCGTCAACTTCGCGACCTTCACCGAGATGGAGGGGCAGAACTACGCCGTCCCCGTCAAGTACGTCTACCCGCTGCTCGAACGCGCCGGCTGGAAGACGGCCGAGCCCTCCGAAGACCAGAACGCCAACGCCAACGCCTCACAGCCGCCAAAGGACTCGCGCCCCGCCGCGAACCAGTCCCGATGAAACAAGACCCCGTCTTGCCGGGAGCGCGGGCATCCTGCCCGCCATGAGCGCGGAGCGCGAAAGCAGAGCGACTTTAAACCTCGATGTCGAAAGATACCGCCTCACGGCTAAGCGCGCTGGCGCACGCTTCGGCGGGCAGGGATGCCCGCGCTCCCGGCACCTCCAAGCCTCCCGCCTGTGACGCTTAACCTTCTGTCACAGACGTTTTTGACACTCGCGGCCTAGTCCGTTACTCTCCGTGCTTTAGGTAATCTGTGAGTTTTAACGGAGATACAGCCGAACCTTGTCCGCGCCCGCCGCATCCGCCACGACCGCGCCCGCCAGGCCCGAACTCTTCCCGGGGCAGTCGGTAGGCGCGGCGAGCCGCGCGCTCGTGCTGACGGCGCTGACGCTCTGCCTGCTGGGCGGTTTCGGCCTGCGCGCCTACCAGCTCGGCGCGGAGAGTTTGAGCGAGGACGAGTTGAACAAGGTGCGCGCCGTGGCCGAGTACCGCGAGCGCGGCCTGACGCCCGCGAACGGCGAGCACCCCTTCCTGATGAAGGCGTTGCTGACGGCGAGCATCGTCGCCTCCGAAGGCTGGAACTCGACCTCAGTCGCGCGCCGGAATTCGCAGCTCCGAGTCTCGACCGAGACGGCCGCGCGCCTGCCGGGGGCGCTGCTCGGCGCGCTCACCTCCTTCCTCATCTTCCTCGTCACGCGTGAACTCTTCGGCGCGGAGGTGGCCTTGCTCGCGGCCGCCCTGTGGGCCTTCGACCCGGCGGCCGTCGGCTTCAACCGCATCGCGAAGGAGGACAGCTTCCTCGTCTTCTTCTTCCTGCTCGGCAACGTCTTCTGGCTGCGCGGTCAGAGGGCGGCCGAGGAGGGTGTGAGTAGGCCGGAGCCTTTCTACTGGGCGGCGGCGGCGGCCTTCGGCGCGATGCTGGCGTCGAAGTACGTGCCGCACTTCCTCGCCATCAGCGGCGCGTACTACTGGGCCTTTCAGGGCGTGCCCTCGACGCGCTGGCGGATGGGCAAGAAGAAGTGGCTCGTCTGGTTCGCCGTGATGGGCGTCGCCTTCGTCGTCTGCAACCCGACGATCCTGCTGCCCGGCACCTGGAAGGAGATGCTCACCTTCGCGGGCGAGAAGCGCATCGGGCACGACTCTTACGAGTTCCTCGGCCGCCTCTACCGCAACCAGATGTCTCTGTGGCTGCGCGGCTCGCCCTGGTACTTCTACTACGTCTTCATGGGCGTGAAGCTGCCCGCGTTGGTGCTCGTCGGCTGCGCCGCGGGGCTCCCGCTGCTCTTCCGGCGGCGCTTGGGCGACGGCCGCTACTTCCTGCTCTTCTGGCTCTTCTTCTGGTTCTTCCCCTTCACCTTCCTCGGCGGGAAGTTCACGCGCTATTTCACCTTCGCGCTGCCGGCCGTGCTGATGACCTCGGCCGTCGGGCTCCACTACCTCGCCGGACTCGTGGCCCGTCTCTGGCGGAGGTTGCCCGGGGGCGCGGAGTGGGCCGCGCCCGCGCTCGGCGTGCTCGTCGTCGGGCTCTCGCTCCTGGCGTCGTTGAAGGCGGCGCCGCACTACAGGCTCTACACCAACTTCGTCGGCGGGGGTGAGGGGCGCGCCGGCTCGTACTTCCCGCACGACGAGTTCTACGACTCAAGCACGCGCGAGATCGCCGCCTCGGTCGCGCGGCTCGCGCCGACGGGCGCCGGCGTGGCGAGCGAGACGCCGGAACTGCTCGCCTATTACCTGCACCTCGCGGGGCGCGAAGACCTGCGCTCGGTCTCGCTCTCCGACCGCGCGGCTCTGCGCGAGTTCCGCCCCGGCGACCTCGTCGTCGTCGCGCGCGGGCGGCGCTACTTCAGCAACGACGAGTTAACGGCGCGGCTCGACGCGGCGTCTCAACCGGCGGCCGCGGTCTCGCTCGGGCGCGTGCCGTCGGCCAAAGTCTACGCGCTCGACGCCGCGACCTTCGGCGCGTTCGAGGAGGTAGTCAATCGTTAGGCCGTCGTCATAGCGGTCAGAACCGCCCGCGGTGGCGGGTGGGTCGCTGTAACTCGGCGGCGCCGTGTCGCACAGGCCCACCCGCCACCGCGGGCGGTTCTGACCTGATTTTGAACGGGCAACACCTGCGGCGGGCGGCGACATCGCAGGCTTTGAGCTTTGAGTGCCAACTTCGGTCGAGTTCGTGTAGATTGTTTGTGCATCCGGAACGTCGGTTGCTCTCTTGGGCCGCGAGGCTTTGTGAGACCCGCGGGGCGCAACTTTTCGACTCCCCTCGAAACGGCCCCGCGCAGTCTTCTCGCTCCGACAGGAGCCTTCTGATTGAACATAAGGGACATTTGAGGACATGAAGACTGTGCCCCGGATGCGGCCGGCGAAAAACTATCTGACGCTCGCGCTGTCTGTTCTCCTCCTCGCCGGGCTTCTGCCGCGCGCGTTCGCGCAGCAGGTGCAGATCGTGCCCTCCCTCAAGAGCGAGGACGCGCTCCCGCGCAAGCCCGCCGGCCCCTCGCCCTTCCGCATCGAGACGCTGCCCGTCGGCCGCGACGCGCAGCTCCTGACCGTCTTCGGCAAGCTCGACGGGCTCAAGGACTCGGCCGCCCAGCCCGAAGAAGTCCCGCTCGTCAGCATCCTCCGCGACACGCTCGGCGACGCGGACCCCGAGAACGACCGGCTGCGCCACGTCTGGATGCTCACCTACACGCGCCCGACCGCCATGCAGCGCGTCGCCTCCGCCATCCCCTTCCTCTACGGCCGCGTCGGCGACAAGAAGCGCGCGAATGGTAAGGGCGTGCCGCCGCCCGTCATCGACCTCGCCGACCCGCGGCGAGACCTCTGGCACCGCTTCATGTGGCTCGCGCTCCAGAACGTCGTCTTCAACCCCTACGGCGTCGCCGCGAAGGCTTCGGCCTCGGCGCTGCGCCGCAACTCGGAGCGCTACCGGCAGGCGCACATCCTCCGCGCGCTCGCCATCCTCTCGCTCTACGAGGCCGAGACCGGCGCCGAGTCCGCCTTCACGCAGGCCGAGTCGGCCGAGATACAGGCGCGGCTCATGCTGACGAGCAAGACCTTCGGCGGCCTCATCGACGACGCGTACCTCGACGAAGTCCTGCGGCGGCAGAACACGCAGACGCTCGACACGCGCGGCCACAACTGGGAACTCCTGCGCCAGCGCGCCGAGACCGAGGGGCTCTACTTCGAGCCGCTGACGATGCCCGACGGCGAGGCCACGCACGCGCTCCTCTGGGTGTCGCGCGAAGACTTACAGAAGAGCCGCGGGCGCAAGTTCGGCAGCCGCTTCCTTAACATCGAAAGCCCCTGGGACGACTCGCGCGTCGCGCGCTGGGACGGCTACACCGAGACGCGCTACGTCGACGCGGAGGGCCGGCCCGCCGCCGCCGGCGCGGAGGGCGCGCGCCGAATCGAGCTGATACCGCTCGCGCTCTACGGGCTCGACTTCCCCAAAATCCCCGCGCTGCTCGTGGACTTCCGCGACCGCCTCAACCCGAAGCGGCGCGAGATGTCGCACCGCGTCATCGAGGACGTGGCGCGCAACGTCCTCTCGCTCTCGCGCTACGGCGACGTGCACTACTTCCTCGGCCGCACGGTCTTCGACTTCGTCACCAGCCGCCGCGGCATGGACGTGAACCAGCCGACGCGCCTGCGCGCCTACTCGCAGCTCAAGCTCCTGCTCGCCCTCGACCGCACGCTCGACCGCGACCTGCGCGAAGAGATCGAAAGCCGCATCGAGACCGTCTCGCTCAACCCGCTTGAGAACGACCTTGAGGCCGAGGCCCGCCTCGCGCGCCAGCAGTACGCCGCGCTCGTGGCCGCGGCCGGGAGGCCCGACGGCCTCGCCGCCCGCCTCGACCGCGACCGGCGCGAAGAGATGGTGCCGCTCGAACACGGCAAGGCCGGGCGCGCGCTGCTGCGCTTCGCCAACGTCCTGAGCCTCGGGCTCTACAAGCACCGCGAGCCGGCCGCGCCCGAGTCCGTCCGGCAGACGCTCGACGCCGAGCGCCGGCTCGCCTTCCACAAGCGCTTCCTCCAGCAGGTGGCGAAGTCCACGCCCGTCGTCGAGGTCGTCTGGAACATCGAGGACGTGCGCCGCAGCCTGCGCTACGTCGCCGCGGCCGACACGCGCGGCGACGCCGGCGCCGCCCGCGCCGCCGCCCGCATCTTCGCGCAGACCGGCGACGCGGAGACGCGGCGCCTCTGCCTCGGCTGCCTCTACCGCATCGACAACGAGGCCGCGAAGACCGCCCTGCTGCGCATCTACCAGTCGCCCGGCGTCGAGCCCGAGCTGCGGCTCCTGACGGCCCAGTACCTGCGCGACGCCCTGCGCGAAGAGCAGCGCATCACCCCCGAGGACGCCCGCGCCATCATCGCCGCCGTCGGCCAGTGAAGATTCATTTTTTAAGGTAGAATCGACGGCAGGAACCATTCACGCGGGCGGACGGGGTTGACAGGATAAGGGGTTGAAAATTTCAAATTTGAAATCTCAAATCTCAAATTCTTATCCCGACCACCCCGTCCACCCGCGTGAGTTCTACTTTTCGCAGCGAGCAGGTTGGGTGAACCGGGTGCCCGAAGTTCTCTCCACAACTGTCAGCGGTTATCTCGTTCGTCGCCTCTTGCTCGCGGCCGTCGTCACCGGCTTCGTCGCCCTTCTTCACCTCCCCGTCCGGGCGGGGGGCGCGAAGCGCCTCGTCGTCGTGAAGGTCGACGGGCTGCCGCACGACACGGTCGAGCGCTTCGTGCGCCGCCGCGACCCGCGCACGGGCAAGAGCGTGCTGCCGTGGTTCGAGCACATCTTCTACGAGCGCGGCACGCGGCTCAACAACTTCTACGTGCGCGGCATGAGCCTCTCGGGGCCTTCGTGGTCGCTCCTGGACACCGGCCAGCACTTGCAGATCAAGGGCAACGTCGAGTTCGACCGCTACACGCTCCACTCCTACGACTACCTCAACTTCATCCCCTTCTGGGTCGCCAACGTCGGCGGCGTGCGCGTGGACATGCCCGGCCCAGAACTGCTCGACGAGGTCGGCGTCCCGCTCCTCGCCGACGCGTACCCCTACGAGGAGCGCTACATCAGCTTCCAGCTCTACCAGCGCGGCACGCGCTGGACGACGCTCCAGAGGGGTTTGCAGAACAAGTTCGCGCGGGCGCCCGGCGAGCTGTTCGACGAGTGGCAACTCGGCATCGGCGGCCGCGACATCCTCAACGAGCAGCAGGAGCGCGAGCTGGTCGAGAAGCTGCAAGACCCGCGCGTCCGCTACCTCGACTTCTACACGACCGACTTCGACCACGCGGCGCACCACAACCGCGACGAGGCGACGCAGCTCGCCGCCCTGCGCGACCTCGACGCCTTCGTCGGCCGCGTCTGGGCGGCCATCCGGAAGACCCCGCAGGCCGCCGACACCGCGCTCGTCCTCGTCTCCGACCACGGGACGAACACCCACGAGCGCGTCTATAGTCAGGGTTATAACCTCGTCAAGCTCCTCGGCTCGGCCGAGGGCGGCGGCCACCACGTCATCACCAAGCGCCGCCTCCTGAACGACTACGCGCTCAAGGGAATCTACCCGCTCATCCCGCTCATCTACACGACGACCGAGGACTCGTTCTACCTGAAGGGTCAGAGCACTTCGTACCCGACGGCCCTCGTCGATTTCGACGGCAACGAGCGCGCGTCGATCCAGCTCCGCGACAGCGACCTCAACCTCATACACATCCTCCTGCAACAGCTCAGGCGCGGCGACCTCCCGCAGCCTTTGCGCCGCGCCGCGGCCGGCGCGCTCTCCGCCACCCTCGACCGCCGCCGCGCCGGCTGGGAGCGGACGCTCGGAGAGATGCGCGAGGAACTCGCCGCCCTGCGCCGCCTCATCGAGCGCCAGCGCGCCCTCGTCGCCGCCCAGCCGAAGAAGTTTACGAAGGAGGACGCAGACGCGGGGCGCGACCGCGCGGCCAAACGCGAGTTCGCCCGGCTCGACTCCTGGACGACCGACGAGCGCGAGTACAGCGCCTACCTGCAATCGCTCTCGAACCTCCTCGCGCTCGACCCCGCGCGGCTGAACCCTCCGGCCGTCCGCATCGAAGACCTCATCCCGAAGGGCGCGATGGGCGACCACAACACGCTCCACGGGTTGCAGAACTACGTCGTCGGGCCTGCGGACGGCGGACTCGTGCTCGCGCCCGACGGCTCGCTCGACATGGCGCGCAGCTTCCGGCGCGTCGACTACTTCTCGCTCCTCGGCGGCCTCAGCGTCCGCAACAACGTGCAGCCGCAGGTCGAGAGCCGCCCCGTCGATTTCGTCGCCGTCCACGTCCCCGAAGAGGCCCTGCGCGGCGCGCTCGCGGCGGACGAGCGGCCCGACCAGGCCGTCTGGCTCTACGGCGGCCCCGACCGGCAGGCGCTCATCCTCGCGCGCGACGAGGGCAGTCAACTTAAGCTCCGCTACCTCCCCGTCTCGAACCTCAGGCAGTCGGCGGACGGCCGCGTCAGCTTCGAGCGGACGGGGTGGCGCGACGGCCTCCCGCTCAAGCTCTGGGAGGACGCGCGGGTGACGCCGCCGGGCGGCGAAGACCGCGGGCGCTGGCTCGCCGCCTGGCACACGGACATCGAATGGCTGCGCGCGACGCACCTGACGCGCTACTCGAACGCCGTCGTCGGCCTGCACGAGCAGTTGGCCCGCCACGTCGTCGAGGGCACGGACGCGGACGCCGCGAACCTCTCCGCCGACGAGCGTGCCGTCCGCCGCTTCCGCCTGCGCCAGCGCACGCTGGTCGAGAACGACCTCCTCATCCTCGCCAACGACCACTGGAACTTCGACGTGCGCGGCTTCAACCCCGGCGGCAATCACGGCTCCTTCTTCCGCATCTCGACGCACTCGACGCTCATGCTCGCCGGGGGCGACAACTCGGGCGTCCCGCGCGGCCTCGCGGTCGAAGAGCCGTACGACTCCCTGAGCCTGATGCCGACGCTGCTCACGCTCACCGGCCAGCTCGAAGACGGCGAGCGCCCCGTCCCCGTCCTCCGGCGCCGAGGCTTCCGCGCCTTCCCCGGCCGCGTCGTCCGCGAGCTGTTCGAAGCGCCGCACGCCCCCGCCCCCGTCGCAGACACCACGGCGCCGGAGGTCAGACGTTGACCGCCGCACGCGAGAACGAGGGGGTCGGGCGCGAAGACCTCTTCGAGGCGGAGATACACATCACCGCCGACACGGGCGAGCCCGGCGCGAGGCGGCGCGGCTGGCTCTTCTACCTGCACATCCTCGCCTTCGTCTTCGGCGCGACGCTCCTCGTCCTGCTCATCCGCGCCGTCGGCGTCGAGCCCATCTTCCAGGCGCTCGGCCAGATACACTACGGCTTCTTCATCCTGCTCGGGCTGGCGGGCGGGCGCCACGCGCTCCGCTCCTTCGCCATGCGCCTGGCGGTCGCGCGCGAGCACCGCCGCTTCAACTTCTGGCAGGCTTACACGACGCGGCTCGCCGGCGAGACCATCAGCTTCTTCACCTTCACCGGCCCCGTGCTGGGCGAGGCGACGAAGGCGGCGCTCCTGCGCAAGCGCGTGCCGCTCCCGGCCGCGGTGCAGGCCCTGGCCGTGGACAACCTGCTCTACAACCTCTCGGTCGCCGTCTTCATCTCCAGCGGCGCGCTCGTCATGCTCCTCACCTACGACCTGCCCGTCGGCGCGCGGCTGCCGCTGATGGGCATCGCGGCCGGGATGGCGCTCGTCATCACCCTCATCGCCTGGGCCGTCATCTCCGACGTGATGCCGGTGACGGCGGCCGTCGATTTCTTCATCCGCCGCGGCTGGAAGGCGAGGTGGTTCGAGTCCAGGCGCGGGCACTTCCGACAGGTCGAGGAGAACGTCTACGACTTCTACAAGAAGAGGCCGCGGACGTTCTTCACCATGCTCGCGTGCGACTTCCTCGCGCACGCGACGACCGTGGCGGAGGTGGCGGCCGTCCTCTGGATGCTCGGCTTTGAGCCCGGCTTCGGCGTGTCGTACATTATCGACTCGCTGACGAAGGTCATTAACCTCGTCTTCAGCTTCGTGCCCGCGACCATCGGCGTCTACGAGGGCGGCACGGGCTTCATCCTGCACACGCTCGGCTACGCGGTGGCGACCGGCCTGACCATCGGCATCGTGCGCAAGGCGAGCATGATCGTCTGGGCGCTCGTCGGGCTCCTGATGCTCATCCGGCACACGGCGCCCGCCGCGCTGCGCAAGGCCGTCGAGCGCCACCCGCGACTGCGAGAAGTTATGGACAACCTGGTTCTCTCGAACATGACGCACCGCCCGGCGCGCACCTTCGTCAGCATACTCGGCGTGGCCGTCGGCGTCCTGCTGGTCGCCTTCACGGTCGGGCTCGCGCACGGCGTCCTGCGCGAGCGCGGCCGGCGCGAGTCGGAGGTCGGCGCCGAGATCATCATGCGCGCCGCGGGCACGACCGGCTTCGGCGCGCAGCGCTTCGCCATGCCCGTCTCGCGCGCGGCGGAGGTCGCGCGCATCCCCGGCGTGCGCGGCGCCTGCCCGGCCGGGCAGACCACCGACACGAGCGACACGGGCTTCGGCATGCGCGTCATCGACGGCATCGACTTCGAATGCTACTCGCGCCTCTCCGGCCTCCGCGTCGTCGAGGGGAGCCCGCCCGGCCGCGGCGACGAGGCCGTCGTGGACTCGGTCTGGAGGGAGCAGCGGAAGGCGAAGATCGGCGACACGGTCAAGCTCTTCGGCCGCGACTTCAGGCTCGTCGGCGTCTACGAGCCGCCCGGCGGCGCGCGCATCAAGATACCGCTCTCGACGATGCAGGCGAACGCGGGCGTCGAGGACGGCGCCTTCTGCACGACCGTGCTGGTCTCGGTCAACAACCCGGCCGAGCAGGAGGCGGTGGCCGAGCGCATCCACGACGCCTTCGGCGAAGACCAGATCATCTTCACGCGCGACCTGCCCGAGCTTTACGCTTCGAGCGTGCCCGCGCTCGACGTGTTCATCAACGTGATCGTCGGCGTCGCCGCCGTCATCAGCATGCTCGTCATCCTGCTCGCCATGTACACGACCGTCACCGAGCGCACGCGCCAGATCGGCGTGATGAAGTCCCTCGGGATGTCGAACGCGGGCGTGGCGTGGGTCATCGAGCAGGAGGCGCTGGCCGTGAGCGTGCTCGGCGTCCTGCTCGGCGTGGTGCTGACGCTCGCGGCGCGCTTCGTCGTGATGCGCACCACCTCACTCACCGTGGACATCGAGCCGAAGTGGCTCGCCGTCTCGCTCGCCATCGGCCTGCTCGGCGGCACGCTCGGCGCGCTCTACCCCGCGCTGCGCGCCGCGCGCCAAGACCCCGTCGACGCGTTGAGCTACGAGTAGGTTCGGATGACCTCCGAGCTCGACACTTTAGGAAGGTGGGTTTTAACGCGGAGGACGCGGAGGCGCTGAGGAATACGGATTTGAGATTTGAAATTTCAAATCTGAAATCACGCGACCCTCTGCGCCCCCTCCGCGCCCTCCGCGCCTCCTCGTTGAACCGCCCTCCGCTCTAACCGCAACCGGGAGTTCATACGGCTTGCCCAATCATTCCTACATCTCGCCGAAGGCCGGAGTGAGGGAGAGCACGATTCACGGGCGCGGGCTCTTCGCGCGCGAGCCGTTCGCGGCGGGCGAGGTCGTCTGCGTCAAGGGCGGTTATATTTTCGACCGCGCGGCGTTGCAGTCGATGCCCGGCTGGTACGCGTCGGCGGAGATTCAGGTCGCGGAAGACCTCTTCATCGGCCCGCTGTTCGAGGAGGAGCGCGAGGGCTCGATGGTCTTCAGCAACCACTCGTGCGAGCCCAACGTCGGCGTCCGCGGGCAGATCGTCTTCGTCGCCATGCGCGCCGTCGAAGCGGGCGAGGAGTTGACGCACGACTGGGCGACGACCGACGACGACGACTACGAGCTGGACTGCCGCTGCGGCGCCCCGACCTGCCGCAAGGTCATCACCGGGCAGGACTGGCGCCGGCCCGACTTGCAGGAGAAGTACCGCGGCTACTTCTCGACCTACCTCGCCGACAAGATAGCCCGCGCCGACGGGTGCTGATTCCGACGAAGGAAGGAGGGTTGATGAAAGACCGCGTGTCTTTCATCAACCCTCCTTCCGTGTTCGACTGACCTTCTGCCTTGCTTACTCGCCCGCCTCCCTGCGCCACGGTGGGAGGAGTCCGACGCGCACCTCCTTCTGCGCGCGGGCGATGAAAGCTTCGATGTCGGCAATCGTGCGCGGGAGCGCGGCGGAGAGGTTGCGGTAGCCTTCGGCGGTGACGACCACGTCGTCCTCGATCCTCACGCCGACGCCCTTGTACTTCTCGAACGCCGGCCGGACGGCCGCGATGAACTTCTCGGTCTCGGGCGTCTTCGGCAGATTGTCGAGCGCGTCCGGCCGCACGTAGATGCCCGGCTCGACCGTGAAGACCATCCCCGCGTCCAGCCTGTCGTCGCCCCGCACGCTCACGTCGTGGACGTTCATCCCGAGCCAGTGCGAGGTGCCGTGCATGAACCAGACGCGGTTCTGCGCGAGGCTGTTCCTCTCGGTGATGAGGCCGAGGCGGAGCAGCCCGTCCTTGATGACCTCGGCCGCGGCGTTGTGCACGTCGGAGAGGCGCGCGCCGGGCTTGATGGCGCGGAAGGCGGCCTCCTGCGCCGCGAGCACGACGTTGTAGACCTCGGCCTGCGCCGGCGTGAACTTGCCCGAGGCGGGGAACGTCCGCGTCACGTCGGCGCTGTAGTGCTCGTACTCGGCCGCGGCGTCGATCAGCAGCAGGTCGTTCGGGCCGACGCGCCCCTGGGACTCCTGGTAGTGGAGCGTCGTCGCGTTCGGCCCGCAGCCGACGATGGAGGGGTAGCCCCAGTTGTCCGCGTTGCGCCGCTTGTAGGTGTAGTCCAGCTCTGCCTCGACCTCGTACTCCCACTTCGCGCGCGAGGCGACGGCCTGCGCGCGCTGGTGCCCCTCGATGCTGATGTCCACGGCGTGCTGCATGAGCCGCAGCTCGTACGGCGACTTGCGCTGCCGCAGCGCGGCGAAGACCTCCCAGGCCGAGCGCACGCTCAGCCCCCCCGAGTTGCCCGCCCAGGCGACCGAGTACGCGCGCTCGCGCTCGTACTCGCGGTTGCGCTCGCCGCCCGTCAGCAGCAGGTAGAGCGTGCCCTCGAACTTCGACATCGCGGCGAGGAAGTCGGCGGGCGGGGCGGACTGCGCGTTCGGCGGCGCGAGCAGGACGGCCTGCGGCTCGGGCCTGTAGGCGAGGCGCGAGCGGACGGCCGTCATGAAGGGCTCGAACTCGCGCGCGTCCCAGATTTCGCCCAGGCCGGAGGCGGCGCGCGCCTCCCCGGGCGAGTACATGTGGCCCGTCCACGTCTCGGCCGCCGCGTTGCGCCGCGGCAGGAAGAGAATCTCGCGCGCAGGCCCCGCGGCGCCCCTCACCATGACGAGCGTCGCGCCCTCCTGCCTGAGCGCCGTCAGGTAGTAGAGGTTGTTCTCCTGCCGGAATTTGTAGTCCACGTCGTTCGTGTAGACGCGCGGCTCGGCGCTGAAGAGGACGAGCAGAGAGTTCGGCCCGAGCTTCTCCATCACGCGCCCGCGCCGCGCGCGCAGCTCCGCGTGCCGCTCCTCCTCCGTGAACTCGGGCGCGGGCGGCGCCTCACGAATCACCGGCGGCGCCGCCACGCGCCCGCGCGCGGAGGGGAGGCCGAACGGGAGCGTTGACGAAAGCGCGCAGACACAGAGCAGCGCGGCGACGATGATGATTCTTCTCAAGTCGAAAACTCCTTCGAACCTCTTCCAAGTAATCTGAAGCGTGTATGACAATCCGCCGCGGAGCGGCGTCTGAATTTAGCCCGGCCTTTCAAGGCCGGGGCCGCCAGCGAGATAAAGATGAACCGTCGCGTCAGCGACGGTTGAGCCGACGCGGCCCGTTCAGGCGTCGCTGACGCGACGCCCCGATGCTCGCCCGACGCCGACCCGGCCTTAAAAGGCCGGGCTAAACTCAAGTGCCGCTCCGCGGCGGCTCCGCGCGCGCTTCAAATAACCTCAGTAGCCGACGGGCTCGCCGTAGTTGCGCGGGTCGCTGGCGCCGAGGCGGACGCCGGTCTTCTCCTCGATCATGATGCCCTGGGCGTCGCCCATGTAGCGGGGCTTGGCCGCGAGGCGGTGGCCGCGCGCTTCGAGCGCGCGGAAGGTGTCGGCGCTCAGCCCGAAGGGCTCGTACGTTATCTCGTCCGGGAGCCACTGGTGATGTATGCGCGGCGCGTCGATGGCCTGCTGGATGTTCATGTCGAAGTCGATGACGTTCGTGATGACTTGCAGGACGGTGTTGATGATGGTCGGGCCGCCCGGGCTCCCGACGGCGAACCAGAGCGAGCCGTCCGGCCGGAGCACGAAGGTCGGCGTCATGGCCGAGAGCGGGCGCTTGCGCGGCGCCACGGCGTTGCGCTCGCCCTGGATGAGCCCGAACAGGTTCGGCGTCCCCGGCTTCGCCGCGAAGTCGTCCATCTCGTCGTTCATCAGGATGCCCGTGCCCTTGATCGTCACCTTCGAGCCGTAGCCGTCGTTTAAGGTGTAGGTGTTCGACACGCAGTTCCCTTCCGCGTCAACCACCGTGAAGTGCGTCGTCTCCTCGGACTCGTGGCCGGCGGGCTTGCCGGCCTTGACCTCCGCGCTCGTCGAGGCGCGCTCCATCTTGATGCCGCGGCGCAGGCGCTCGGCGTACGCCTTGTCGGTCAGGCCCGCGACGGGGACGCTGACGAAGTCGGCGTCGCCCATGTACTCGGCGCGGTCGGCGAAGGCGCGGCGCATAGCCTCGGTCTGCGCGTGGTAACGCTCGGACGAGGAGGCGCCCATGCGGCGCAGGTCGAAGCCTTCGAGGATGTTGAGCATCTCGATGAGCACGGCGCCGCCGGACGAAGGAGGCGGCATCGAGATGACTTCGAAGCCGCGGTAGGTCGTGCGCAGGGGCGCGCGCTCCTTCGCGACGTAGTTCTTCATGTCCTCAAGGGTTATGAGTCCGTCGTGCGCGCGCATGTCTTCCGCGATGAGGCGCGCGGTGCGCCCCTCGTAGAACTCGCGCGGCCCCTGCCGCTGCATGCGCGCGAAGGTCGCGGCCAGCTCGGGCTGGCGCCAGACCTCGCCCTCGTCGAGGAAGCGCCCGTTGTGGTTATAAATCTTCTTCGACTCCGCGTAGGGCCCGAAGTCCTTCGCGTTGGCTTTGAGCGAGCGGGCGAGTCCGTAAGAGAGCGGGAAGCCTTCGGCGGCGAGGCGGCGCGCGGGCTCGACGAGCTGCGCCCAGGTGAGTCTGCCCGAGCCGTACTTTTTGAGCGCCAGCTCCATCCCCGCGACCGTGCCGGGCACGCCCGACGCGCGGTAGCCGACGAGCGAGCCGCCCTCGCCCTTCTTCAGCTCGCCGCGCTCGTCGAGGTAGACGTTGCGGTGCGCGGCGGCCGGGGCCATCTCGCGGTAGTCGATGGCCGTCGCGCGCCCGTCGCGCAGGCGAATCATCATGAAGCCGCCGCCGCCGATGTTACCCGCCGCCGGGTAGGTCACGGTCAGCGCGAGCGCGACCGCGACGGCCGCGTCCACGGCGTTGCCGCCCCGCCTGAGCACGTCCACGCCCGCCTGCGACGCGAGCCGGTCGGTCGAGGCGACCATGCCGTGCCGCGCCCTCACCGGCGGCCGCGAAGCCGCCCGCGCGACCCGGCCGCTCCCGACTTGCAGCAGAGGCGCGGCGGGCGAGACGAAGAAGAGCAGGACGAGAAGCAGTCGGACGGGAATGTTTCTGGCGGTCATAGTCGGAATCTCGCGTCGGTGGCGGTCGGTTAGCCCAGTTCCAACTCCATGTACAGGGTGCCTTCGACGGGGTTGAAGCGGTACGGCTCGATCTCTATAAACCCGAGCGACCGGTACAGTGCGA
>DASVQJ010000321.1:0-6899 GCA_036389235.1 Pyrinomonadaceae bacterium
AGCCGTGCGTGGCGGAGATCGGGGTGGCGAACTCGCTCAGGTACTTGAACGGCTCCTGGATGACCGCCACGTCGCCGCTGCGCCGCGGGTAGAAGCCGTGCAGGACGCGGCGCGCCACGGGGTCTGCGGGCGGGATGGCGCCGGACTCCAACTGCGTCCGCGTGAAGCAGCGGGAGATGCCCGGCACGGTGAGCGCCGCCTCGCAGGCCACGCGCTCGATCTCGGCGCGCTCGACGCCGTCGCGCTTGAGCGCCACGACGTTGAAGAAGAGCTGCCCGTTCATCGCCGTCTCGGCGACGTAGTCGGCGGTCGTGTCCTTGTCGCCGGGCTTGCCGAAGCGCGCGCGCAGGCGGTTGCGCACGGCCGCCAGCACGTCCGACACCTTCACGCGCCCGCCCGGCAGGCCCATCTCGACCGAGTGCTCGGGCGAGGGCGCGACGCCGTGGTCGGCGGTGAAGGCGACGACCGTGTTCGACAGCCCGACGCGCGCGTCAACGACCTCCAAGAGCCGCGCGATCTGCCTGTCCACGCGCAGCGTGATGTCCATCGCCTCGTGGCTGTAAGGGCCGTAGCGGTGGCCGACGATGTCGTTGGCCGAGAAGCTGACGGTGAGCACGTCCGTCTCCTCGTCCGCGCCGAGTTTCTCATTAATCAGCGCGGCCTCGGCGAACGAGAGCACGAGGTCGTTCGAGTAGGGCGAGTAGTCGAGCGCGCCGTAGAAGGCCGGCCCCGGCCCTTTGAGCCCGCCGTCCATGACGTGCGGGAAGACGTAAGAGCTGTTGTCGGCCGCCTTCTCCCACGGCGCGTCGTCGCGGCCCGCGCGCCGCTCGTACTCCGCGGCGGGGAGCAGCCGCTCCCACTTCGCGCCGAAGAGCTTGTCGGCGGGTCGCGCGGCGTTGAAGCCCGCGGCCCAGTCGGGCAGCCTGTCGAAGTAATAAGTTGACGAGACGAAGGCGCCGGTCAGCGTGCTGTACCAGTAGGCCGCGTCGGCCATGCGGCCGGCGGGCAGGATGGCCGCGCGGTTCTTCGAAGAGACGCCGACGACGCGCGCCCTCCCCCCGGTCGCCATCTTCAACTGGTCGCCGAGCGTCGAGGCCAGGAGGTTGCGCGGGCTCGAAGCGGCCTCGCCCGCGCCCCCGCCGAGCAGGCGCACGGAGTCGTCGCGCACGTTCTCGACCGACTTGCCCTCGGCGCGGTCGAACCAGAGGTTGGCGATGATGCCCGTCTCCGAAGGCCACGCGCCCGTCATCATCGTCGCGTGCCCCGGGGCCGTCTCGGTCGGCACGTGGTCGTAGTTGCACTCGGCCCATGACGCGCCGTCGCGCAAGAGGCGGCGCAGGCCGCCCGCGCCGAACAGGTCGCCGAAGCGTTCGAGGTAGTCGTAGCGGAACTGGTCTACGGCGATGAGCAGCACGAGGCGCGGGCGCTTCGGCTGGGCGGCCGCGGCCGCCGCGCGCGGGGCCTCGCCGCGCCGCTGGCGCGCGGGTGCCTGCGTGGTAAACGGCGCGAGCAGCGCCAGCAGGAGGAGCGGGGCCGCAGTTCTGCGAAGGGCGTTGGTCAGTCTCATCTCGGTCGGCGTCGGGTGTGCGGGACTTTACGTCCGGGAGTCGGGAGACGTGCTCGTCCGTCGGGTTTTAACGACTTATGAGCGGGCATGATAACATCGCCGCCCGAGCCCGCGCACTGCGCGGCGCGGTCAAAAATCCACTCCCGAAGGCGGCGCGGCTTGAGCGGCTTCGACGAAGAGTACGAGCAGAGGATGCGCGAGGCGCGCGAGCGCGCGAGCGGCGGCGGCCGCGGGGACGTGCTCGAATACCTCGACCTCAAGGCCGCCAACGACGCGGCGCGCGCCCGCGCCGTCGAGTGGCTGCTCGAAACCTTCACGGCCGCCGCGGGCGAGCTGAACCGCGCGGGCGCGGGGCTGACGCTCGCGCGCACGGACGCGCACCGCTTCCGCGTCGGCAACTCGACGATGGTCGGCCCGCGCCTCGTCCTGCGGCGCGGCGTGCGCGCGCTCACGGTCGAGGCCGGCTGGCCGCGCATGCCGAAAGACGGCATCGTCCGCGGCGGGGGCTTAGCCTCCGCCGCCATCGGCCACTTCGGCGACGCGCGCGCCGGCGAAGAACTCCTCCTCGTCCCCGACTCCCGGACGGACGCCCGCTGGTTCGTCATCGAGAAGACCGGCGCCCGCACCGAACTCCACCCCGAACACCTCCGCCGCCACCTCACGCGACTGCTGGGCTGAACAGTTTTCAGTTTTCAGTAAGAACAATGCCTTAGCTGAAAACTGAAAACTGAAAACTGCCCTTACCATTTGCGGCGCGGCCTGCACGTTTTGGGACGACGACTTTCATCCTCACGCAGCGGTTAAGGCCGGGGCTGCTCCGCGTCAGTCTGACGCAAGAGCACTGTTTTCAAGCAGTCTTCCGTGTCCCTCACTCCGTCCGGCTTCAGCGGCACGGCGGTTGCCAAAACGCGCGTCGGAATGATTGCCGCGGCCCACGGTTTCCCCGGGCGGACGCGGCAGAGAATCTGAGAGGCGAAGCCGAACAGAGCACGACGCTCCCGCCGTCGCCCCGGCGGCCTTCAGCCCCGAGCACAAGGAGACACGAGAGATGACCAAACGACGTTTCACCGTTCTGACCTTCGCCGCCGTCGCGCTCGCAACCTCCCTCGCGCCCGCGTCCGCCGGCGCCCAGTCCATCTGGGACCGCATCCGCGACCGCGCCGAGCAGGAGCGTCAGCGCGACGACGACTGGCGCCGCAACCGCCGCGACGACGACCGCTACGGCCGGAACGGCCGCGTGAGCGACTACGAGCGCCGCCAACTGCGCGACCTCTCGCGCCGCATCGAAGACCGCAGCCGCGACCTCCAGCGCGACGTAGACCACCTGCTCGACAACAGCCGCATCAACGGCTCGAACCGCGAAGACCGCATCAACAACGAGGCGCGCGACCTGCGCAACGCCGCCTCCCGCTTCCGCAACGTGGCCGGCGACAGCGACCGCCTCGACCGCAGCCGCGACGAGGCGCGCGAGCTGCTCCAGTCGGCCTCGCAGTTCAGCCGCATGCTGAACCGCATCCGCCTGGACGGGCGCACGTCGAACGACTGGAACCAGCTTCGCTCCGACCTGCGCGTCGTCGCCAACATCTACAACCTCCGCTTCAACGACGACCGCGGCTACAACATCTGGAACGACAACGACCGCCGCGGCAACCGCCGTTGGGAGTAAGAAGTGAGCCGTAAGCGGTAAGCAGTGAGCAGTCAAAACTGGAAGGCGGCCGGGTCTCGAATGACCGGCCGCCTTCGTTTTTTAACCGACTCGACTACTGCTCACTGCTTACTGCTCACCGCTCACTTTCCTGTATCCTCTCCCCATGTCGCAAACCCGCGGGACGCTGTACCTCGTCGCCACGCCCATCGGGAACCTGGAGGACGTGACGCGGCGCGCGCTGCGCGTGCTGGGCGAGGCGGACGTGGTCGCGTGCGAGGACACGCGGAGGACGCGCACGCTGCTCGAACACTTCGGCATCCGCGCGCGCACCGTGAGCTACCACGAGCACAACGAGCGCGAGCGGGCGGAGGAGCTGGCGCGTCTGGTCGAAGAGGGCCGGACGGTGGCGCTCGTCTCGGACGCGGGCACGCCCGGCGTCAACGACCCCGGCTACCGCGTCGTGCGCGCGTGCGTCGAGCGGGGCTTGAGCGTCGTGCCCGTCCCCGGCCCGACGGCCTTCGTCGCGGCCCTCACCGCGTCGGGGCTGCCGACCGACGAGTTCTACTTCGGCGGCTTCCTGCCCGCGCGCGGCCACGCGCGCCGCGAGAAGCTGGCCTCGGTCAAACAGCTCCGCGCCACGCTCGTCTTCTACGAGACGCCGCACCGCCTGGCGCACGCGCTCGCCGACGCGCTCGCAGTCCTCGGCGAGCGCGAGGCCGCGGTCGCGCGCGAGCTGACGAAGGTGCACGAGGAGTTCGCCCGCGGCCGCCTCTCGGAGCTGGCCGCGCGCTTCGCGCCCGAAGGCGCCGCGCGCGGCGAGATGGTGCTCGTCATCGACCGCGACGTGATTGACGGAGGTGGCGCCGGAGGGACTCGGACGACTTCGAGCGTCGCGGAGTTGGTGGCCGCCTTCGAGGCCGAAGGTCTCGACCAACGCGCCGCCCTCAAACGCGCCGCGCGCGAGCTGGGACTTACGCGCGACGAAGCCTACCGCCGCCTCACCTCCGAGCGCGAGCGTTCGAAGCGACGTGACGAGTAGCGCCTTTTTTCTCGTAAGGGCATGCGGCGGGAGATTCGTTAACCACAGAGGCACAGAGGGCTCAGAGGTTGCACAGAGTATTCAAGTCTCTGTGCCCCCTCCGTGCCCTCTGTGCCTCTGTGGTGAATTCGTCTTACTTGAGGGCGCATCCCTGCCTTAATCAGGCGCCGGCGCGGAGCAGCCGGTCGAGCCAGAGGTTCGACAGCTTCTCCTGCACGGTGTTGGCGCGCAGGCGCGCGTTGAGGTGCGCGAAGTCCACCCGGTCGAGCGGCTGATCCTGGTTGAAGCAGGAGAAGACGAAACTTTCGGCGCCCGTCTCGGGGTCGACGTGCCTGCACAGGCACTGCGCGCAGACCTCCTTCATCATGCACTGCATCGGGCTGTTGATGGAGCCGACGCCGACGTGCCCCGCCTTCAGGTGTTGCGAGAGCACGCCGTGGCGCGCGGCCTTCACCGCGGCCATCATGCGGTCGGAGCCGATGGCGATGATGCGATCCACCTCGCGCAGGTCGAACGCGGGCGCGCCGAACTTCCCTTCCGCGTACGCGAGCATGGCCTGCACGATGTTGCCGCGGAAGTGCGTGTCCTGCGGCCTGCGCGCTTCGATCTCGCGGCCGGTGTCCGTAGACCAGATGACCTGGTCGGTCGCCTCCTCGATCTCCTCGCGCTTGAAGAGGTCTTTGCCGTCCTTGTAGCCCGCGAAGTAGACGACGCGGTTGCCCGCCGCCTTCAAAGCCTTCGCGATGGAGAAGAGCACGGCGTTGCCCAGGCCCCCGCCCGCGAGCAGCACGGTCTCGCCCTCCGGAATCTCGGTCGGCGTCCCCGTCGGCCCCATCACGACGACCTCCTGCCCGGGCCGCAGCAGCGCGCACTGGCGCGACGACGCGCCCATCTCAAGCACGATGAGGCTTAAGAGCCCGGCCTCCTTGTCCACCCACGCGCCCGTCAGCGCCAGGCCCTCCATCGTCAACCTCGTACCGTCGATCAGCGGCGCGTCGGTCTCGTAGTTCTGCAACCGGTAGAACTGGCCGGGGTGGAACTTGCGCGCCTGCATCGGCGCGCGCACGACGACCTCGACGATGGTGTCGGTCAGGCGCTCGACGCGCTCGACGCGCGCGACGAGGTTCTCGTCCAGCGTCTCCAACAGACGCCCGAAAGCCTCCTCGCGCGCGGGCTGCTCCTCCGCTTTGAGCGCGGCCAGTTCTTCCCCGAAGAGCGCGACGACCTCGGGGAAGCCGTCCTTCGCCGAGGCCATCGCCTTGACGACGTTGCCCGCGTAGACGGGGTGGTTGTCGCCGTAGTAGCTGATGAAGCGCCCGCCGTCCTCGTACGAAGTGAAGAAGCCGCGCTCGCCCTTCGCCGCGGGGACGAGGCGGGGCTTGCCGTCGCCGTCCCTCTCGACCCTGTGCGGCGCGAAGAACTCCTTCCAGTCGTCTAGGGCGAACGTCCCCGGCCGCTCGCGCTCGTAGATGGTGTTGGGGCTCGTGCCCGCGGCGACGCAGACCGAGCGCGCGGGGACGCGCAGCGTGTCCTCACAGTTGACGTGCCACTTGCCCGTGGCCGGGTCGCGCGTGACGCGCTCGAAGACGACGGCCGCGACGGCGCCGTGCTCGTCGGGTACGGCCTCGGCCGGCGACATGTTCTCGATGATGTTGATCCCCTCTTCGAGGGCCTTCGCGACCTCCTCGTGGTTCAGCCTGTAGGCCGGCGAGTCGATCAGGCGCTTGCGGTAGACGATGGAGACGCCGCCCCACGCGCGCACGAGCGGCACGAAGTCCGGCGCCTCGCCCGCGGCGGCGGCCCGCGCCCTCTCCGCGCGCACCGCGCGCCCGTGCTCAACGAACTCTTCGAGCACGGCGCGCTCCTCCGCGTCGAAGCGCCTCCACACCTCGCCTTCGCCGAACTCTTCGCCGAGCGCCTCGAAGCGCTCAAGCATCTTCTCGACCTGCACGGGGTAGTAGGCGAACAGCTCCGTCGCCGTGTCGATGGCCGTCAGGCCCCCGCCGATGACGACCGCCGGCAGGCGCACCTGCAAGTTCGCCATCGAGTCGTGCTTGGCCGCGCCGGTCAACTGCAAGGCCATCAGAAAGTCCGAAGCCTTGCGCACGCCGCGGATGAGGTTGTTCTTCATCGAGACGAGCGTCGGCTTGCCCGCGCCCGTCGCCACCGCGATGTGGTCGAAGCCTAAGCCCCACGCGTCCTCGATGCCCAGAGTCCCGCCGAAGCGCACGCCGCCGTAGAAGCGGAAGCGTTCGCGCCGCGCCAGCGTCAGGTGCATCAGCGTCAGGAAGTTCTTGTCCCACCGCACCGTGATGCCGTACTCGGACACGCCGCCGAAGCCGGCGAGCACGCGCTCGTCCAGCTCCGCCCCTATCTCGCCCGCGTCGCGCACGGCGCGCGGCACGCCGCGGCCGCCGTCGCCCGTCAGCGCCTCGTCGAGCGGCTCGATCTTCAGCCCGTCAATGCCGACGACGCCGAAGCCCTCGTTCAGGAGGAAGTGCGCGAGCGTGTAGCCGGCGGGCCCGAGTCCGACGACGAGCACGTTCTTGCCGTTGTAAGGGAGCGCGTACGGCCGCTTCGCGTTCAAGGGGTTCCAGCGCGTGAGCAGGCCGTAGATTTCGACGCCGAAGGGCAAGGAGAGCACG
>DASVQJ010000322.1:0-31464 GCA_036389235.1 Pyrinomonadaceae bacterium
GCGTGACGCAGACGCCCTTCGGCCTGCCGGTCGAGCCCGACGTGTAGATGACGTAGGCGAGGTTGTCTGGCGCCGCGACGTTGTCGAGGTTCGTCTCGTCCTCCGCGGCGAACTCTTCGCGCCCGGCGTCGAGGCACACGAGGCGCGCGTCGTGATCGGGCAACTCCCCGACGAGCCGCTCCTGCGCGAGCAGCACACGGACGCCCGCGTCTTCGAGCATGAAGGCGAGGCGCTCGGACGGGTACGAGGGGTCGAGCGGGACGTAAGCCCCGCCGGCCTTGAGCACGCCGAGCAGCGCCACGACCATCCCGGCCGAACGTTCGGCGCAGACGCCGACCCGTGACTCGGGCCGGACGCCGTGCTCGCGCAGGCGACGCGCGAGGCGGTTGGCGCGTGAGTTCAACTCGGCGTACGTCAGCGTTTCGTCGTCGAAGACGACGGCCACGGCGTCGGGCGTCTCTGCGGCCTGCCGCTCGAAGAGTTGGTGGACGCACAGGCCCGCGGGGTAGTCGGCGCGCGTGTCGTTAAAGGCGACGAGCAGGCGCCGCCGCTCCGCCTCCGTCAGTATGGGCAGGCGCGTGATGCGCTCGTCGGGGCGCGCGGCGATGCTCTTGAGGAGGGTCGTGAAGTGGCCGGCCATCCGTTCGGCCGCCGCGGCGTCGAACAGGTCGGTGCTGTACTCAAGGGTGACGCCCAGGGCGCCCTCCGTCTCCTGCACCCCGAGGGTCAGGTCGAACTTCGAGAGCTCGGTCGGCGGGGGCTCGGGGGTCGCAAAGAGGCCGGGCAGTTCCAACGTCTCGCGGG
This sequence comes from Pyrinomonadaceae bacterium, assembly GCA_036389235.1. GTDB lineage: Bacteria > Acidobacteriota > Blastocatellia > Pyrinomonadales > Pyrinomonadaceae > QHXN01. The sequence continues at coordinate 805 of DASVQJ010000322.1, forward strand.
CGGCGTTCTGTAGCGCGAAGGCCACCTGGAAGAGCGGCTGGTGGCGGCCACTCCGTTCCGGCTGCAACTCCTCGACCAGCCGCTCGAACGGCACGTCCTGGTGAGAGAAGGCGCCCAGCACAGACTCACGCACACGCCCGAGCAACTCCCTGAATGTCGGCCCGCCGGACAAGTCCGTGCGCACGACCAGCGTGTTGACGAAGAACCCGATCAGCCCCTCGACCTCCGCGCGCTGCCGGCCCGCTATGGGAGTGCCCACCGCGATGTCTTCCTGATTCGTGTACCGCGACAGTAAGACCTGAAACGCCGCCAGCAACGTCATGAACGAGGTCACGCCTTCGCGCAGCCCCAACTCCTTCAGCCCGTCGGCTACGTCGGCCGGCACGGCGAACGAATAAGTCGCGCCGGCGTGCGTGCGCGCCGCCGGGCGCGGCCTTTCTGCCGGCAGCTCCAACACGGAGACGCCCGCCAGCCGCTCGCGCCAGTAGGCCAACTGCGCGTCGAGCACTTGGCCGGAGAGATAGTCGCGCTGCCAGATGGCGTAGTCCGCATACTGAATCGGCAACTCCGCGAGCGGCGACGGTTGCCCCTTCGTGAAGGCCCCGTAGAGCGCGCCCAACTCCTGGACGAGCACGCCCACCGACCAGCCGTCCGAGATGATGTGATGCATCACCAGCGCGACGACGTGCTCCTCCGCGGCGAGCTTGACGATTCGCGCCCGCAGCAGAGGGCCGGCCGATAGGTCGAAGGGGCGGCGGGCCTCGTCGGCGACCAGCCGACGCACCTGCTCCTCACGCCCCACGTCGTCGAGCGCCGACAGGTCTTCCAACGACAGGTCGAAGCTGACATCATCCGAGATGACCTGAGTGGGGCGTCCTTCGACCTCCGCGAAAGTCGTGCGCAGGGACTCGTGGCGGCGCACGACCTCCCTGAGCGCGCGGCCCAGCGCATCGACGTCGAGCCGCCCTTTGAGCCTGACGGCCGCCGGCACGTTGTAGAGCGGCGTGCCCGGCTCCAGGCTCTCCAGGAACCAGAGCCTCTGTTGGGTGAAGGAGAGCGGAATCTCTCCGCCCCTCGGGGCGCGGGGGATGGACTCGGGCTCCGTGGCCTCCTCCTCCTGCCCGGCCAACTCCTGTCTGAGCCAGAGTTGAAGCAGCTCCTGCTGTTCCGGCGTCAGGTCGCTCAGGTCTCCGAGCGGGTCGGCCTCGGGTGCGTTTGTGCCCTGCGGCGCCGCCGAGTCGGCCGCCGCGGAGTGCGCGGCGGCGGGGCGCTCCGCGAGGCGCTCAAGCAGCTCCTCGAACGGGGCGACACTCAGCCCGGAGATGAACTTGTGCGAAGCCTCGCGGGCCGCGGCCGACTGCCTCTCGTAGAGGGCGCGGTCTGAGAGCAGCTCGCCGAGCGCGTCGCGCCAGGGGCCGATCTCCTGCGGCGGGACGACCGGGGCCGGGAGCATGTTCTCCTCCAGCCGCTCTTCGAACTGCTCGATGGGTCGCACGGGCAGCAGGTAGTCCGTCCCGAGCTTGGCCTCGACGAGCCCGCCGAAGTTGCTCGCAAGAACGGGGATGCCGCGCAGCATCGCGTCCACGACGGCCATGCCGAAGCCCTCGACCCAGAGCGAAGGCATCAGCAGGACGCGCGTCTGCCGGAAGATGTCGTCGAGGTGCTTCTCGTTCCTGAGCACGGTCACGTTCGGGCGCGCGGCGAGGGCGGCCCGGTCGGCGTCGGTCGTGCCGTAGCCGGGCAGCGCGGCGAAGGGCGTCCCGGGGAAGGCGTCGGCCAGCGCGAGGAAGACCGAGATGCCCTTCACGGCGCAGGCGTTCATCAGCAGGACGTAGCCGCCGTCGTGCCGGGCGAGCTGCGGGAACGGGCCGGCCCCGAAGTGCGGCGGGTGGTTGACGAAGGCTTCGAAGCCCGTCCAACGCCTGACGTAGTCGGCGACGAACTCGCTGATGGTGACGACGGCGGCGGCCCGCCCGACGAGCTGCGTCCGCGCCTCACCCGGGTACAGGCTCGCCGGCCCGAACGGGAACATCTGCGGCGTGTGCGCGAGGTAGACGACGCGCCCCGGCGGGCACGCGCCGAGCGCCGCGTCGAGGAGGTTCTGCGACTGGTCTTCGGCCGACACCAGCGTCCAGTCGGGGCCGAACTCGCCGACCGCCTCCACCAGCGACGCACGCAGCCGCGAAGGCTCGACGACGGCGTGCACCTCGACCCCGTTCAGCTCGAAGCGGTCGAGCCCGCCCTCGGTCCTGACCCGCAGGCCGTCGGCCCGCAGCTCTTCGAGCAACTGCGCGTGCGTGACCGAGCTGGGGACGGCGAGGGCCGGCACCAGCGCGCGCACGTGGTGGCCCCGCGCGGCCAGCCCCTCGGCCAGACTCCGGTTGGAGCGGTTCGTGCCGCCGTGCGAGCGCGTGTACGGCAGGTTCATCGTGAGCAGAATCTTCATCGCGGTAGTGTGTGGCGGGCCGGGCGCCCTCCTAGCTCGGCCGGCGCTCGCTTCCGAGTTGCGCCTTCATCTCGTCGGGCGAGAGCTGCCTGAGTCTCTTCAACAGCTCCTCTATCTTCGGCTTCTCGACCTGATCGACCTGCCTCGCCACGACGGCCTGCGCCATCGCGTCGAGCGTCGGCGCGTCGAAGAGGGTTCGCAGGGGGAGGCCGACGCGGAAGCTCTTCTTGATGCGCGAGGCGAGCTGGGTCAGGAGCAGCGAGTGGCCGCCCAGCTCGAAGAAGTGGTCGCGCGCGCCCACGCGCTCGACGCCGAGCAGAACCCGCCACAGCTCTGCCAGCTCCACCTCGACCGGCGTCCGCGGCTCGACGTAGGGCGGGCCGAGACTCGGCCGCGCGCCGTCGGGCGCGGGCAGCGCCTTGCGGTCGAGCTTGCCGTTGGGCGTCAGCGGCAGCGAGTCGAGCGCGACGAAGGCCGCGGGGATCATGTACTCCGGCACACGCCCCGCGAGGAACCCGCGCAGCTCCGCGACCGAAGGCGCCTGACTCTCGGCCGCGACGACGTAGGCGACCAGCCGCTTCTCGCCCGCCGCCCCGTCCTCGCGCGCTAAGACGACGCACTCGCGCACGCCCTCGTGCGCGGCGAGCGCCGATTCGACCTCGCCCAGCTCGATGCGGAAGCCGCGTATCTTGACCTGATGATCGACACGCCCGAGGAACTCGACGTTCCCGTCCGGCAGGTAGCGCGCGAGGTCGCCCGTGCTATAGATGCGCGCCCCGGGTTCGTCGGAGTACGGGTCGGGGATGAATTTCTCCGCCGTCATGTCGGGCCGGCGGTGGTAGCCGCGCGCGAGCTGGACGCCGCCGAGGTAGAGGTCGCCGGCCACGCCCGCCGGCACCGGCCGCAGGTGCGCGTCGAGGATGTAGAGGCGCGTGTTGGCGACGGGTCGTCCGATGGGCACGACGTGACCGCCGGCGTCAGCCGTGGCGGCGCCGTCGGCGCGGCAGCGCCACGCCGTCACATCGACGGCGGCCTCGGTCGGGCCGTAGAGGTTGTGCAGCTCGGCGTGCGGCAGAATCGACAGGCAACGCTGCTGCAACTCCCAGCCCAGCGCCTCGCCGCTACAGATGATTCGCTTCAACGTGGCGCAGCGCCCCGCGTCCGCGCCCTCCAGAAACAGGCCCAGCATCGACGGGACGAAGTGGAGCGTGGTGATCTTCTGCGCGGCGATGAGGTCGGCCAGGTACTCGGGCTCCTGATGGCCGCCGGGCCGCGCGACCACGAGGCGCGCGCCGGTCAAAAGGGGCCAGAAGAACTCCCACACGCTTACGTCGAAGCTGAACGGCGTCTTCTGCAAGACGGCGTCGTCGGGCGTGAGTCCGTAGGCGTCCTGCATCCAGAGGAGGCGGTTGCAGATGCCCCGGTGCGTGTTCATCGCGCCCTTCGGCCGCCCCGTGGAGCCGGAGGTGTAGATGACGTACGCGAGGTCGTCGGGCCGCGCCACGCGGCCGAGGTCGTCGCCGCCTTCGAGCGCCACGTCGTCCCAGCCCGTGTCGAGGTAGAGGACTTGCGCGCCGAGCCCCGCGGGCAGCGCCGGGGCGAAGCGCCCCTGCGTGAGCAGCACAGGGGCCGAGGCGTCTTCGAGCATGAACGACAGGCGCTCGGCCGGGTAGCCGGGGTCGAGCGGGACGTAAGCCCCGCCCGCCTTCAACACGCCGAGGAGCGCGACGACCATCTCGACCGAGCGCTCCGACAGGACGCCGACCCTCGTCTCCGGCCCCACGCCGAGACGGCGCAGGCGGCGTGCCAGTTGGTTCGCGCGCCGGTTCAGTTCGGCGTAGGTCAACGTCTCGCCCTCGAACTGGACGGCCGCCGCGTCGGGCGTGCGCCTGACCTGCGCCTCGACGAGCTCGTGCAGGAGGGCGTCGGCCGGGTACTCGACCGACGTCCGGTTCCACTCGACGAGGAGCTTGTGCCGCTCGTCCTCCGGCAGCGGGCTGTGCGACTCGTAACGCGCCCCGGGGTCGCGCGCCATCGCCTCAAGAATGCTGCGGTAGCAGCGCCCGACCCACTCGGCCTGCGCGGCGGCGAGGCGGCTCGCGTCGTAGTCGAGCCGGAGCGTGATGTGCCCGGAGTTGATGTCTACGTGGAAGTTGGCCGAGAAGGCGAAGTTCGTCTGCTCGAAGTTGCGGGCGCCGAGCACCTGTAGGTGGCCGAGCTGCTCAAGGCCCTGGTAGATGTGAAAGTGGATGTAGCTGAAGGCGGTCTCGAACAGCTCGCCGCCGCCGGCCTCGTTCTGGAGGCGTGCGAGCGGGTAGCGCCTGAAGGGGTACATCTCGCGCTCGGTGCGGAAGGTGTCGCGCGCCAGCTCGGCCCAGGTGCCGCCCGGCAATCGCTGGCGGAACGGGAGCGAGTTGAGGAAGAGTCCGACGACGCGCGCGCCGTCCACGGTCTCGGGCCGCCCGTGCGAGACGACGCCGGTCACGACGTCCGTCTGCCCGCTGAGCGCGCCGAGCGCGTGGAGGTGCGCGGCGAGCAGGACGCTCTTCACCGGGACGCCCGCCGCCGCCGCGACCCGCTTGAGGCCGTCCGAGACCTCCTCGCCGACGGGCACATAGTGCAGCGCCGTGCGGGCCGGCGCCCCGGCTTCCGGCGCGTGCTCGCCGCGGGGCAGGCGTGTGGCCGTCAGGTCTTCCAGCCTCCGCGCCCAGAACCGGCGCGCCTCGGGCGAGGCCGCGACCTCGCGTTCGGCGGCGACGAAATCGCGGTAGGTGCTGCCCGGCTCGCGCACCTCGCCCGGAGGCGCGGACTCGCGCGGCGCCTGGTATAGCTCGAAGAGTTCCGTGAGCATCGTCGCCACGCTCCACCCGTCGAGGATGGCGTGGTGGAAGCTCATCGAGAACTGGAGCGAGTCCTCCGAACGGAGGTGGACGTGGAGGCGCAGCAGCGGCGGGCGCGTCCAGTCGAAGTGGCGGCGCTTCTCGGACTCCACCCAGCGCGCCACCTCGCCCTCCTGCTCGTCGGGCGTGAGGTGGGTCAGGTCTTCGACGTCGAGGGGAATCTCGACGGCCGCGTGAACCAGTTGCAGGGGCTCGCCGTAGGTCGCCAGGTCGAACGAAGTCCGCAGGACGGGGTGGCGCGCGGCCAGGCGCCGCACGGCCTCGCGCATGTCTTCGACGTCGAGCCGCGTCCGCAGGTGGAAGCTGAAGATGTCGTGGTAGACGGCCGTGTCCTGACTCAGCTCCGTGTGGAAGAGCATCCCGGCCTGAAGCATCGCCAGCGGGTAGGCGTCCTCGACGTCCGGGGGCAGGGCGCGCCGGTCTTCGTCGGAGATGAGGCCGAAGGGTTCGGTCTGCGGGGCGGCCGCGGCCTGCTCGTCGTCCGCCGCGATGGCCGCCGCCAGCTCGCCGACCGTCTGGTGGATGAAGAGCTGCTGGACGGTGACGCCCAGGCCCAGTTCGCGCGCACGCGCGCTGACCTCGATGCTGCGGATGGAGTCGCCGCCCAGCTCGAAGAAGTTGTCGTGGACGCCCACGCGCCCGACGCCGAGCGCCTGCGACCAGATGGCCGCGAGCGCCTCCTCGACCGGCGTGCGCGGCGCGACGAAATTCTCGCCCGGGCCGGCGCCCTCCGGCTCGTAGTCGCGCAGCGCGCGGCGGTCTAACTTGCCGTGGGAGGTCAGCGGCAGCGCGTCGAGCGTGACGAAGGCCGCGGGGATCATGTACTCGGGCAGCTTCGCCTTGAGGTGCGCGCGCAGTTCGGAGGTCGCCGGCGCGAGCCCCGCGTCGCAGACGAGGTAGGCCGTCAGCTTGCGCTCGCCCGCGTCGCCCTCCGAAGGAAGCACGACGGCCTCCTTGACGTTCGGGTGCTGTGCCAGCACGGCCTCGACCTCGCCCAGCTCTATCCGGTGGCCGCGAATCTTCACCTGCTGGTCGGCACGCCCCACGTACTCCAACTCGCCCGCGGCCGTGTAGCGCGCCACGTCGCCCGTCTTGTAGAGGCGCGCGCCGGGCTCCTTCGAATAAGGGTGCGGGACGAAGCGCTCGGCCGTCAGCTCGGGCCGGTTCAGATACCCGCGCGCAAGCCCCTCGCCGCCGACGTACATCTCGCCGGGGACGCCCAGCGGTACGGGCTCCATCCGCGAATCGAGGACGTAGATTTCGAGGTCGGGGATGGGTTGCCCGATGACGCTCGCCCCCTCCGCGTCCTCAGACGTCAGCGGCCGGTAGGTGACGTGGACGGTCGTCTCCGTGATGCCGTACATGTTGACGAGCCGCGGGCGCCGGTCGCCGCGGCGCGCGAACCACGGGGCGAGGCTCCTCATCTCCAAAGCCTCGCCGCCGAAGACGACGTAGCGTAGCGCGAGGGTCGGCGTCCCGGCCGACTCGTCCTCGCGCATCAGTTGGCGGAAGGCCGAAGGCGTCTGGTTGAGCACCGTCACCTGCTCGCGCGCCAGCAGCGCCAGGAAGTCCGCGGGCGAGCGCGCCACCTCATTCGGCACGACCACCAGCCGCCCGCCGTGGAGCAAGGCGCCCCACAGCTCCCACACCGAGAAGTCGAAGGCGTAGGAGTGGAAGAGCGTCCACACGTCTTCCGAATTGAAGTCGAACCAATGCCGCGTCGCCGCGAACAGGCGGGCGACGTTGGCGTGCGTGACGCAGACGCCCTTCGGCCTGCCCGTCGAGCCCGACGTGTAGATCACGTAGGCGAGGTTCTGTTCGCCGACCGCGGCGCGCGGGTCTTCGCCGCTTCCCTTCTCTATCTCGTCCCATTCCGAGTCGATGCACGTCACGCGCACGTCCCGCCCGCGAAGTTTTTCGAGGTGGCGCTCCTGCGTCAGCACGACGGAGACGCCCGCGTCTTCGAGCATGAAGGCGAGGCGGTCTTGCGGGTACGTCGGGTCGAGCGGCAGGTACGCGCCGCCGGCCTTCAACACCCCGAGCAGCGCCACCACCAACTCGGCCGAACGCTCCATCATCACGCCGACCAGCACGTCCGCGCTGACCCCCTGACCGCGCAGGTGGTGCGCGACGCGGTTCGCGCGCTCGTTCAACTCCGCGTAGCTCAGCCGCACGTCGCCGTAGCCGACGGCCTCCGCCGCGGGCGTCTCGGCCGCGCGCCGCTCGAACGTCTCGTGCAGGCACTCGCCCGCGGCGAACTCTTCGCCCGTGCGCGCCCACGCCGCGAGGAGCCCGCGCCGCTCCGGCTCGGTCAGAGGCGTCAGACGGGAGACCCTCTGCCCCGCGTCATGCGCCATCCCGCGCAAGATTTGTGCGTAGTGCCCGGCCATGCGCCTGACGGTCGCGGCGTCGAAGAGGTCTGTGCTGTACTCGAACGAGGCGGCCAGCCCTTCGGCCGTCTCCTCCAGCGTGAGCACCAGGTCGAACTTCGCCGTCCCGCTCTCGACCGGCTCTTCGGTCATCCTCACGCCGGCCAGCTCGAAGGCGCCGCGCGGCGCGTTCTGCATCGCCAGCACGACCTGGAAGAGCGGCGTCTGGCTCAGGTTCCGCTGCGGCTGCAACTCCTCGACCAGCCGCTCGAAGGGCACGTCCTGGTGCGCGTAGGCGCCGAGGGCCACCTCGCGCTCGCGCCCCAGCAGCTCGCGCACGGTCGGGTCGTCAGAGAGGTCTGTGCGCAGCACGAGCATGTTGACGAAGAGGCCGATCAGCCCCTCGACCTCGGGCCGGTTGCGCCCGGCGACGGGCGTGCCCACGCTGATGTCGTGCTGCCCCGTGTAGCGGTGCAGCAGCGCCTTGAAGCCGGCCATCAGCGTCATGAAGAGCGTCACGCCCTCGCCGCGCGAGAGCCGCCGCAGCGAGTCGGCCAGCTCGCGCTCCAGCATGAAGCCGTTGTGCGCGCCGCGTTGGCTCCGCACGGCGGGGCGCGGGCGGTCGGCCGGCAGCTCCAGCGGCTCGGCCCCGGCGAGCTGCCCACGCCAGTAGTCGAGCTGGCGCTCAAGCGCCTCGCCGCGCAGCCAGCGGCGCTGCCAGGCGGCGAAGTCGGCGTACTGGACGGGCAGTTCGGGGAGCGGCGACGGCCGCCCCGCCGCGAACGCCTCGTAGAGCGCCGCCACCTCGCGGGTCATCACCGATATCGACCAGCCGTCCGAGACGATGTGGTGCATGACGAGCAGCGCGACGTGAACGTCGTCCGCCAGGCGCATGAGCGAGGCGCGCAGGAGCGGCCCCGCCGCGAGGTCGAACGGCCGGCGTGCCTCCTCGGACGTGCGCCTTCGCACCTCGGCCTCGCGCTCCCCGGCCGGCAGTCGGCGGAGGTCGGAGACGGGGAGGGCGACCGGCCGCGCCGCGGCCGTGACCTGCGCGGGCCGCCCGTCGCGCATGGGGAAGGAGGCGCGCAAAACTTCGTGGCGGCGGACGATCTCGGTGAGCGCACGTTCGAGCGCCCCCACGTCGAGGTCGCCCGTCAGGCGCACGGCCGAGGTGACGTTGTAGACGGCGCCGTCCGACTCGAAGTGGTCGAGGAACCAGAGGCGCTGCTGCGCGAAGGAGAGAGGCGAGCCCTCGCCCTCGGGCCGCGGCTCGACGGGTCGCGGCTCCACCGCGCGCCCGGCCCCCAGCTCGCGCCCGACGTGCTCGGCCAGCGCGGCGACGGTCGGCGCGTCGAAGAAGGCGCGCAGCGGCACCTCCACCCCGAAGCTCTCGCAGACGCGCGACATCAACTGCGTCGCCAGGAGCGAGTGGCCGCCGACCTCGAAGAAGTTCTGGTGCACGCCGACGGTCTCGGCCCCGAGCACTTCGGACCAAATCCCGACCAGCACCTCCTCGACCACGTTGCGCGCCGCGTCGTCGCCGAGCCCCGACACCAGCCGCGCCTTCTCGGGCGCGGGCAGCGCGCGCAGGTCTACCTTGCCGTTGGGCGTCAGCGGCAGCGACTTCAGCGGGACGAAGTCGGACGGCACCATGTACTCCGGCAGCCGCCCGCGCAGGTGGCGGCGGAGGTCGCCGCCCCCCGGCGACCTCCCGGCCGCGGCGACGACGTAGGCCGCCAGGCGCTTATCCCCGCCCTCGGTCTCGTGCGTCGTCACAACGCACTCGCGCACGTCCGGGTGCTCGGCCAGCACGGCCTCGATCTCTCCCAGCTCGATGCGGAAGCCGCGCAGCTTGACCTGATGGTCACGCCGGCCGACGTATTCGAGCACGCCCTCGGCCGTGTGGCGCACCACGTCGCCCGTGCGGTAGAGGCGCGCGCCCGGCTCGCCGGAGAAGGGGTCGGGGACGAACCTCTCCGCCGTGAGCGCGGGCCGGTTCAGGTAGCCGCGCGCGACGCCGGCGCCGCCGACGTAGAGCTCGCCCGCGACCCCGACCGGCACCGGCATCAGGTGTTCGTCGAGCACGTAAAGCCGCGTGTTGGCGATGGGCCGCCCGATGGGCACGACCCCGCCCGGCACGTCCGCGGGCGCGACCTCGTGGACGCAGCAGCCGACGACCGTCTCGGTCGGCCCGTACTCGTTGAAGAGGCGCGTGTGCGGCGCGCGCCGGCGCCAGGGGGCGAGGCTTTCGGCCTTCAGCGCCTCGCCGCCGATGACGAACGCGCGCGGCGCGCAGCCCTCGCCCTCGCCGAGACTGCGTTCGAGCACTTCGAGGTGTGACGGCGTGAGCTTGACGAGGCTGAACTGCCCCTCGCGCCGCAGCGCGTCGGCCAGCGACTCGACGCCGCCCTCCTCGGGCAGCATCTCCGCGCGGCCCCCGGCCAGGAGCGGCGCGAAGAGACTCGTCACCGTCAGGTCGAAACCGACCGGCGAGTGGACGGGCGAGCCGGCGCCCTCGGCCACGCCGTAGGCTTCGACGCACCAGACCAGGTAGTTGACCAGCCCGTGGTGCGGAATCATCACGCCCTTCGGCCGACCCGTCGAGCCGGACGTGTAGATCACGTAGGCGAGGTTCGACGGCGTGACGCGCGCGGGCGCGTGGGCCTGCGGCGTCTGCCCCCCGCGCGCCTCGTCGAGCCGGATGACCCTTGCGCCGTGCGCCGGCAGCGCGTCGGCCGCATCACCTTGCGTGAGCAGGACGGTCGCCGCCGCGTCCGTGAGCATGTAGGCGACGCGTTCGGTCGGCTGTGCGGGGTCGAGCGGCAAGTACGCGCCGCCGGCCTTGAGCACGCCGAGGAGCGCGACGACCATCTCCGCCGAGCGCTCCAGCATGATTCCGACCAGCACGTCGGGGCCGACGCCTTCGCCCCGCAGCACTGCGGCCAGGCGTTCGGCGCGCGCGTCAAGCTCGGCGTAGGTCAAAGTCTCGCCGCCGAAGGCGACGGCCACGGCGTCGGGCGTGCGCGCGGCCTGCTCCCCGAACAACTCGTGCACGCACTTGTCGGGCAGCTCGGCCTCCGTGCGGTTCCACTCGAACAGCACGCGGCGGCGCTCCTCGGCCGTGAGTAGTTCGAGGCGGCCGGCGGGCGTCTCGGGGTTGTCGAGCGCGCTCCGGAGGAGTTGCCGGAACTGTCCTTCCAACCGCTCGATGTCGTCGCGCCGGAACCGTGCGGGGTCATATTGCAGCTCGACCGACAGCCCGCCTTCGCCCCCCGCGCAGCACAGCTTGACGTGGAAGGGCTCGGCGCAGACGTGCCGCCTAACGAGCGAGAAGCTGACGCCGCCGGCCCTCACCTCTCCGGCCGCCGGCGCGTACTCGAAGGCGAAGGGGAGGAAGGGCGGAGCATCCACGTCGCCGTCGGCGGCGTCCGTCGCGCCCCAGTGGAAGTGATCCTGCCACTCGGCGGCCTCGCGCAGCGTCTCGTCGAGCCGGCCGAGGAGTCGTGCGAACGGCTCGCTTGCTTCGACCTCCGCGGCGACGGGCAGGGGCTTGGCGAAGGGGCCGACGGCGCCCTGCATCTCTTCGTACTGCCGGCCCTCGAAGGTCGCGGCGATGACGACGCGGCCCGTCTCGCCCGCCAGCCGCCAGAGCAGAGTCTGCCAGCACGCGAGGAGGTACGTCTCGATTGTCGTCGCGGAGGCGCGCGCGGCCTCGGCGACCTGCGCGGCCGTCTCGGCCGGCAGGGCCGACTCGAAGAACTCGGGCTCAAAGCCGGCCGGGGCGTCGGCCGCGGGGCGCCCGGCGAGCGCGGCCGGCGTGAGGCCCGACGCGTCGCGCGCACGCCAGTACTCCCTGCCCTCGGCCTCGTCCTCGTCCTCGATCAGCTTGTTCTGCCACTCGGAGTAGTGGACGTACTGAAGGGGCTCGTCGTCCTCGCCCTCGGACGCGCGGTCGGCGCGGGCGGCGGCGTAGGCGCGCGCGATGTCTTCCGCCAGAACTTGCAGCGAGCGGGCGTCGGCGCAGAGCGCCGGCAGCGTGACGAGCAGGAGGTGTTCGTCGTCCGCAAGCGAGACGAGGGTGGCGCCGAGCGGCGTACTCGCTTCGGGGTCGAAGGCGCGGCGGCGCCCTTCCGCGTAGAGTTCATCACAGCGGGACTGCTGCTCGCCGCGGTCGAGGCCGCGCAGATCGACGGCCTGCCAGGAGGGCGCGCCCTCCTCGCCGATGACCTGAAGGGGCAGCCTGATGCCCTGCGGGCGGCAGAACGATGTGCGCAGGGCCTCGTGCCGCCTGACGACGCGGCTCAGGGCCTCGCGCAGCGCAGCCGGGTCGAGCGGCCCCTCGACGCGGAGCGCACACTGCGCGTAGGAGACCGCGCCCGTCTGCCGGAAGGCCCAGAGCCGCCTCTGCTGCGGCGAGAGGCGGTAGCCTGTGATTTGCTTCGACATATAAATGTTGGCTGCCCGCGCGGCGTTAAGGGTTGGAGGAAAGGGGGGCGGGGGCGGACGACGGCGCCCCCTCCACGTCGTCGTAGCTGAGCATGTCGCCCATCGTGACCAGCAGCTCGCGCCGGCCCTCGAAGCTGTTGCGGCCGTGCGCCGCGAGCAGGTTGTCGAGCACCATCACGTCGCCGCGCCGCCAGCCGAAGGCCACTTCGAGCCCGGCGTACGCGGCGAGGACGGCGGCCATCTCTTCGTCCTCGATGCGGCCGCCGTCGCCGTAGTAGCAGTTGCGCGGCATGTCCTCTTCCCGGAAGAGTCTGCGCGTCGCCTCGCGCGTCGCGTCGTCGAGACACGAGACGTGCCAGTGCTGCGCCTGGTTGAACCAGGTCCACTCGCCCGTGCGCGGGTGCCGGACGACGGCCGGCCGCACGCAGCTCGTGCGCAGCACGCCGCCCTCCTTCCACTCGTAGCTCATGCGCTGCGCGCGGCACTTCTCCTCGACCTCTCGTCGGCTCTCCGTCTGGAAGACCGAGCGCCAGTCGAGCCCCGCGCCCGTCCCGTAGTTGCGGACGTACATCACGCCGCGCGCGGCGAACTTCTCGCGCACGCGCGGCTCGACGGCCTCGTAGACCCTGCGCGAATCGACGACCGGCGTCTCGCCGCCGCGCTCGGCCGGCCGCGCGCAGCAGAAGAGGATGCGACCCGGCCAGGCGTGGTTGAACGAGTTCTCGTTGTGCCAGAGGAGGCGTTCGCCCGCCGGGTAGAAGACCGGCGTGTAGACGCCGTCGGTCAGCGCCCCGCGCCGGTGCTCGCCGTTGTCGCGCAGCAGCTCGCCGCAGAGCGTCAGCGCGAAGCGTTCGAGGCGCGCGGCCGACTCGACGCCGAACCCGCGGAAGAGGACGGCCCCGTGGCGCGCGAGGTATTCGTCGAGCAGCGCGCGGTTGGCGGCCGACCACTCGACCAGCTCCACCTCGGGCGCCCGCGGTTCGAGCACGAGCGGGAGCGTCGCGCCGGGCCGGAGCGGGGCGGCCGTGACCACCTCCTCGCGGCCGAGGCTGACGGCGACCGGCTTGACGCTCTTGAACTTCCTGAGCTTCGCCTCCTGCCGCGTCTTCTGCCGCGCGGCCTGCTCCTCGCGGTCGCGCGCCGCGAGCCCCTGTTCGAGTTCGCCCACGGTGATGTCCGTCCGCTCGGCGACCCGCTCCAGCACCGCGCGGAAGTGTTCGGCGATGCGGCCGGCCGTCTCCGGCGTGAACAGGTCCGCGCTGTAGAGCACGCGCCCGCGGACGCCCTCGCCCGTCTCGGCCAGCTCGACGATCAGGTCGAGGTCGAGCATCTGCTGCGTGAAGTACTCCTGCGCGAGGCCGAGGCCGGGCAGTTCGAGCGCGTGGAAGGCGGCGTTCTGTAGCACGAGCTTGACGCGAAAGAGCGGCGCCTGGCCCGGCTCGCGCCCCGGCCTGAGCGCCTCGACGATCTTCTCGAACGGCACGTCCTGGTGCGCGTAGGCCCCGAGCGTCGTCTCGCGCACGCGGCCGAGCGTCGCGCCGAAACTCTCCTCGCCGCGCAGCGTCGTCCGCAGCACGAGCTGGTTGACGAAGAACCCGATCAGCCCCTCCGTCTCCGAGCGGTTGCGGTTCGCCACGTCGGTGCCCACGACCACGTCGCGCTGGCCGGCGAAGTATGCGAGCGTCACCTGGAAGGCCGCCAGGAGCAGCATGAAGAGCGTGACGCCCTCCTCGCGCGCCTGCCGGCGCAGGCGCTCGCTCAACTCCTGCGTGAGCGCGAGCGGTTGCTGCGCGCCGCGGTTACTCTGCACGCGCTGCCGCGGCCGGTCGGTCGGCAGTTCGAGGACGGGCGCCCCGGCCAACTGCCCCGTCCAGTAGGAGAGCTGGCGCGCGAGCGCCTCGCCCGCCAGATGCTCGCGCTGCCAGACGGCATAATCGGCGTACTGGATCGGCAGCTCGGCGAGCGGCGACGGGCGCCCTTCGGAGAACGCCTCGTAGAGCGCGGCCACCTCCCTGACGAGCACGCCCATCGACCAACCGTCCGAGACGATGTGGTGGATGGTGCAGAGCAGCAGGTGCTCCTCGTCGGCGAGGCGCAGCAGGGCGAGACGCAGCAGCGGCCCCGCCGCGAGGTCGAACGGGCGGCGCGCCTCCTCCTCGGCGAGCCTGCGGGACTCGGCCTCGCGCTCGGCCTCGGGCATTCCGCTGAGGTCGAGCCGCGCGAGGGCGACGCGCAGGTGCGGGTCGATGGTCTGGACGGGCTCGCGCGCGGCCGTCGTGAAGCGCGTGCGCAGAACCTCGTGACGCCTCACGACCTCGTTGACCGTCCGTTCGAGCGCGGCCACGTCGAGCGGGCCGCGGAAGCGGAGCGTGACCGGGATGTTGTGGAGGGGGCTTTCGGGCGCGAGCCGGTGCAGGAACCATAGGCGCTGCTGCGCGAACGAGAGCGGCGGGGCCGCGTCGCGCGGCGCGGGCGTGATCTGTCCGGCGCGCAGGCCCTCCTGCTCGCCCATCGCCCGCTCCACTTCCGCGGCGAAGCCCTCGACCGTCGGCGCCTCGAACAGCGCACGCAGACCGACCTCCACCCCGAACACCTCCCGCACACGCGACACGGCCTGCGTCGCCAGAAGTGAGTGGCCGCCCAACTCGAAGAAGTCGTCGCGCGCCCCGACCCGCTCGGCCCCGAGCAGGTGCCCCCACAGCCCCGCGACGATCTCCTGCGTGGGCGTGCGCGGCGCGGCGCCCGAGCGGTCGGCGGGCGCCGCGCCGTCTCCCGGCGCCGGCAGAGCGCGGCGGTCTACCTTGCCGTTGGGCGTCACGGGCAACTCGTCGAGCGTGACGAAGGCCGAAGGCACCATGTACTCGGGCAGAGACTTCTGCATGAACTCGCGCAGCTCGAAGGCCGTCGGCGTCCGCCCCGCTTCGGCGACGAGATAGGCGACGATGCGCTGCCCTCCCGCGCCGTCGTCGCGCGCCGCGACCACGCACCGGCGCACGCCCTCGTGCCTCGACAGCGCCGCCTCGACCTCACCCAACTCGATGCGATACCCGCGCACCTTCACCTGATGGTCTGCGCGCCCCAGGAACTCGACGTTGCCGTCTGGGAGGTAACGCGCGAGGTCGCCCGTGTGATACATGCGTTCGCCCGGCTCGCGGGAGAACGGGTCGGGGATGAACCGCTCGGCCGTCAGCGCCGGCCGGTTCAGGTAGCCGCGCGCGAGCCCCGCCCCGTTGACGTAAAGCTCGCCGGCCACGCCCGCCGGCACCGGCCGCAGGTACGGGTCGAGGATGTAGAGGCGCGTGTTGGCGATGGGGCGTCCGATGGGCACGGCCGCGCGACGGCCGCCGCGCTCGCAGGCCCAGTGGGTCGCGTCGATGGAGACCTCGGTCGGGCCGTAGAGGTTGTGCAGCTCCGCGCCGAGGCGCGACTCGAAGCGGCGCACCAGCTCGGCCGACAGCGGCTCGCCGCCGCAGTAGAGGCGGCGCAAGCTCCGGCACTCTTCCAGCCCCGGCTCCTCCACCACGAGCTGAAGCATCGACGGCACGAGCTGGAGGATGGTCACCCCCTCGTCGCGCACGGCCTCGACGAGATAGCGGCTGTCGCGGTGTCCGCCGGGCCGCGCCAGGACGACGCGCGCGCCGCACATCAGCGGCACGAACAGCTCCCAGACGGAGGCGTCGAAGCTGACGGCCGTCTTCTGTAGGACGCTGTCGCGCGCGCCGAAGTCGAAGGCGTGGAGCATCCAGAGCAGGCGGTTGAGGATGGCGCGGTGCGGGATGACGACGCCCTTCGGCTCGCCCGTCGAGCCCGACGTGTAGATGACGTAGGCGGGGTGCTCCTCGTCTAAGAACTGCTCGGGCGCTGCGGCGGGCGTCGCCTCAACCGGCCCCGCCTCTTCGTCGAGGCAGAGCACGACGGCGTCGTGCGCCGGCAGCGTGTCGAGCAGGGCGCGCTCGGTCAGCAGCGCCGCGACGCGCGCGTCTTCGAGCATGAAGGCGAGGCGCCGCGCCGGGTACTGCGGGTCGAGCGGCACGTAGGCCCCGCCCGCCTTCAACACCCCGAGCAGGGCGACGACCAGCTCGGGCGAGCGCTCCATCATCACGCCGACGCGCGCCTCCGGGCCGACGCCGAGCGCACGCAGCCTGCGCGCCAGCGCGTCGGCCTTCGCGTCGAGTTCGGCGTAGCTCAGCGTCTCGCCCTCGAAGGTGAGGGCCGCGGCGTCGGGCGTGCGCTCGGCCTGTGCCTCGACGAAGTGGTGGAGGCACTTGCCGCGCGGGAAGGCGACGTGCGTGTCGTTCCACACTTCGAGGAGCGTGCGCCGCTCCTCGTCCGTCAGCAGGTCAAGGCGGTCGGGCGGCGCGTCCTGCTCGGCGGCGGCGCTCTCGGCGAGGCGGCGGAACTGCCCGGCCAGCCGGAGCACGTCCGCGCCCTCGTAGCGCGCGGCGTCGTAGTGAAACTCGGCGCGCACGCACGCGCCTTCGGGGACGCACGTCACCCCGACCTTGAAGCGGTCGACGTAGGCGAGCCGGCGCGCGGCGGCGAACGACACGCCGGCCCATGTGTGGGCCGCGGCCGGCCCCGCGAACTCGAACGTGAAGGGGAAGAAAGAGTCCCCCGCGCCCTCGCCGTCCGGCCGCGTCAGGAGCCCCCACGAAAAATAGTCCTGCCACAGAAGGTGCTCGGCGAGCGCTTCGTCGGCCTGCCGCACGACGGCGTCGAACGAGGCGGCCGCCTCCGGCCGCGCCCGCGCCGGCAGGTACTTGGCGAGCGGCCCGAGCGCCCGCTCCAACTCCTCGGAGCCGCGGCCGTCGTGCAGCACGCCGACGACGGTCTCGCCCTGCGCCGTGTGGCGCCAGAGGAGTGTCTGCCAGCAGGCGAGGAAGAAGGCCGCGGGCGTCGTCCCGCGCTCGCGCGCGTACGCCTCGACCCGCCGCACAGCCTCCTCGCCGACCGTCACGGACACGACGCGCGGGTCGAACCCTGCCCCCTCCGGCTGGCGCTCGAAGGCGAGCCGGGCCGCGCCGGCTTCGGGCGCCGACTCCGAACGCAGCCAGTACTCCCTGCCCGCGCGCGTCTCCTCGGACTCCAGCAGCTCGTTGAGCAGCGCCGAGAGGTCGGCGTACTGGAACGGCGCCTCGGCCGGCCCCACCTCGCCCGCCTGCTCGCCGTAGGCGCGGCCGACCTCTTCGACGAGGAGGTCGAGGGACACGCGGTCGGCGCACAAAGCGGGCAGGCTGAGGACGAGCACGTGCTCGTCTTCGGCGAGACGCGCCAGCGCCGCGTGCAGCAGCGGGCCGCGGTCGAGCGGGTCGCGCAGCCGCGCCGCCGCCTCGGCCATCGCTTCGACCTCGGCCTCACGCGCACGCGCGTCGAGCCCGCGCAGGTCGCGCTCGGCCCACGCGGGCGCCGGCCCCTCGCCGCAGACCTGTACGGGGAGCGTCATGCCGGGCAGGACGGGGAAGACCGTGTGCAGTATCTCGTGTCGGCCCGCCACCTCGTCGAGCGCCGCCCGCAGCGACTCGACGCGCAGGGCGCCCCGAAGCTCTACGACGCACACGGCGCAGTAAGGCCCAGCCCCGCCGCCCTCCCGCCCGAGCAGCCAGAGGCGCTCCTGCTGCGGCGAGAGTCGAAACCCTTCAATGATCTCTTCTGCCATAACTGTTTGAACTTGTCGGCCTCGCCGGCCGGCGGCCCCCTCAGACGCCGCTGGTGCTCCGGCGCCGGAGGCCCTGAAACTTGCGCAGGCGTGCCTCGCGCAACTCGGCCTCCTGGAGCGTCTGATCCTCCCGGTCGGCCTCGGACAGGAGGGCGTGCGCCCGCCCGAGCGTCGCCTCGGGCGCCGCGCAGAAGTGTCCGAGCAGCGCCTCGTAGCGCCGGAAGAGACGCGCGGCCGACTCGGCCCGGAACAGTTCGACGCTGTAGTGCACCCAGCCGCCGATGCCTCCCGCGGTCTCGAAGAGGACGAGGACGAGGTCGTAGTCGAGCGCGTCACTGCCCGCCCTGAAGGAGTTCAGCGTGAGCCCCGGCAGTTCCAGGCCGGCGTCTCCGACGGGCGTGTTTTGCAGCACAAGCTTGACGCTGAAGAGCGGCGCGCGGCTGCCCCTGCGCTCCGGCCCCACCACCTCCACCACCTTCTCGAAGGGCACGTCCTGGCGCGCGTACGCCTCCAGCGTCGTCTCGCGCGCGGCGCGCAGAAGCTCGCGGAAACTCTGCCCTTCGTCGAGCTTCGCGCGCAGGGCGAGCTGGTTGACGAAGAAGCCTATCAGCCCTTCGGTCTCGGCGCGGTTGCGGTTCGCCACGTCGGTGCCGACCACGACATCGTCCAGCCCGGAGTAGTGGCCGAGTAGGAACTGGAACGCGGAGAGCAGCGTCATGAAGGGCGTCACGCCCTCGCGCCGGCTCAGGGCCGTGACCTGCTCGCTCAACCCGCTCGGGAGCGCGACGGGCAGGCGCGCGCCGCGGAAGCCCGGGGCGCTCGGCCGCGGCCTGTCCGACGGCAGTTCGAGCAGCGGCGCTCCGCGGAGATGCTCCCGCCAGTATTCGAGGTGACCGGCCAGCGCCTCGTCCGTCAGGTGCCGCCGCTGCCAGACGGCGTAGTCGGCGTACTGGACGGGTAGTTCGGGGAGCGTCGATTCGCCCCCTCCGGCGAACGCACGGTAGAGCGCGGCCACTTCCCCGACGAGCAAGCCCATCGACCAGCCGTCCGAGGCGATGTGGTGCATGGTGAGGAGCAGTAGGTGATCTTCTTCGTCGAGCCTGAGCAGGCGCGCGCGGAGCAGCGGCGCGCGCGTGAGGTCGAAGGGCAGACGCGCCTCCTCTTCGGCGAGGCGCGCGGCCTCCGCCTCGCGCTCCGGCGCAGGCCGCCCGCGCAGGTCTGTGAGCGGCAGCGCGAAGTCCGTCTCGGGACTGATGACCTGATACGCTTCGCGCCCCTCCGTCTCGAAGCTCGTCCGCAGCACTTCGTGGCGGCGCACGATCTCGGCCAGCGTCCGCCCCAAAGCCGCGACGTTCAGTGTGCCGCCCAGGCGCAGCGACATGGGGATGTTGTAGACGTGGCTTTCGGGCTCCAACTGATGCAGGAACCAGAGGCGCTGCTGCGCGAACGAGAGCGGCAGGCGCGCCCCGCGCTCGGCGCGCGTGACCGGCGGCCAGAGGGCGGTCGAGCCGGCCGCGCGCGCCCGCTCGACCTCCGCGGCGAAGCCCTCGACCGTCGGCGCCTCGAACAGAGCACGCAGCCCCACCTCTACGCCGAACACCTCCCGCACACGCGAGACGGCCTGCGTCGCCAGAAGCGAATGCCCGCCCAGCGCGAAGAAGTCGTCGCCCGCACCGACGCGCCCGACGTTGAGTAAGTCTCCCCACAACCCCGCCACCAACTCCTCCGTCGGCGTGCGCGGCGCGGCGTAGGCGGCGGATGCCTCGGGCCGGCCCGGGTCCGGCAGCGCCTTGCGGTCTACCTTGCCGTTGGGAGTCAACGGCAGCGAGTCGAGCGCGACGAAGGCCGACGGCACCATGTAGTCCGGCAGCGTCCGCTTGAGGTGACCTCGTAGCTCCGCCGCCGTCGGCACGCGCCCGTCGGCCGCGGTCAGGTAGGCCACGAGTCGCGCAGCCGCGCCCTGCTCGTCGTCACGCGCGACGACCACGACCTCGCGCACGCCGTCGTGCGCCGCCAGCGCCGATTCGACCTCGCCCAGTTCTATCCGGTGGCCGCGAATCTTCACCTGATGGTCGACACGCCCGAGGAACTCGACCTCACCGTCGGCGAGGTAGCGCGCCACATCGCCCGTGCGGTAGAGGCGCGCCCCCGGCTCGCCGGAGAAGGGGTCGGGGACGAAGCGCTCCGCCGTCAGCGCGGGCCGGTTCAGGTAGCCGCGTGCGAGGCCGTCGCCGCCGATGTAAAGCTCCCCGGCGACGCCGAAGGGCGAGGGCCGGCCGTGCGCGTCGAGGATGTAGAGGCGCGTGTTGGCGATGGGGCGGCCGATGGTGACACGCTGTTGCGGCGAGTCGATGAGGCGCAACGTAGACCAGATGGTCGTCTCCGTCGGCCCGTACATGTTCCAGAGCCGGCCGGCGCGCGCGCAGACCTCCGCCGCGAGTCGGGGCGGCAGCGCCTCGCCGCCGCACAGAACCTTCAGCCCGCGGCCCGACTCCCAGCCCGCCTCGACCAGCATCCGCCAGGTCGTCGGCGTGGCCTGCATCGTGTTCGCGCCGCACGCCGCGAGCTGCCGCAGCAGTGCGGCGCCGTCGCCGGCCACCTCGCGGCCGGCGACGACGACGCGCGCGCCCACCAGCAGCGGCAGGTACAGTTCGAGCGCCGCGATGTCGAACGGGAGCGACGTGACGGCGAGCAGCACGTCGCGCGGCCCGAGGCCCGGCGCCTCGCGCATGGCCTGCATGAAGTTGACGAGGGCGCGGTGTGTGACGCAGACGCCCTTCGGACGGCCCGTAGAGCCGGACGTGTAGATGACGTAGGCGGCGTTGTCGGGCGCGGCCTGCGGGCGCGGGTCGCCGCGTTCTTCGGCAACGAACGAGGGGGCGTCCGCGTCGAGGTAGACGACGCGTGCCGCGGCTTCGGGCAGGTGTGCGCGTAGACTCTCCTGCGTGAGCAGGACGGCCGCCCGCGAGTCCTCGACGGCGAAGGTCAGCCGCTCGCGCGGGTAGTCCGGGTCGAGCGGCACGTACGCGCCGCCCGACTTCATGACGGCCAGCAGCGCGACCAACATCTCCGCCCCGCGCTCCAGCAGCACGCCGACCAGAGACTCCGGCCCGACGCCGAGCGCGCGCAGGCGCCGGGCCAGCCGGTCGGCCCGCTCGTCCAGCTCGCGGTAGGTCAGGCGCGCGCCGTCGAACTCGACGGCCGGCGCGTCGGGCGTGCGCGCGGCCTGCTCCTCGAACAGCTCGTGTAGGCAACGGTCGGACGGGTAGGGCGCCGCCGTGTCGTTGAACTCGACGAGCAGTTGCCGCGTCTCCTCGGGCGAGAGCAGCGGCAGCTCCGAGAGGCGCCGGCCGGGGTCGGCGACGACCGCCCGCAGCAGGCGCACGAGGCGCTCGCCCATGCGCTCGATGGTCTGCGCGTCGAAGAGGTCCGTGTTGTAGCCGAGAACCATCAGCGAGCCGTCTACCGCCTCGGTCACCGTGAGCGTCAGGTCGAACTTCGCGGCGCCGTTGTCGGCCGTCTCCGTCCGCATGACCAGGCCCGAGGGCAGGAGCGCCTCGCGCGGGACGTTTTGCAGCGCGAACAGGACCTGGAAGAGCGGCGGGTGGCTGAGGTCGCGCGCCGGCTGCAACTCCTCGACCAGCCGCTCGAACGGCACGTCCTGGTTCGCCAGCGCCTCGGACGACGCGCGGCGCACGCGCGCGAGGTACTGGCGGAAGGTCGGGTCGCCGGCGAGGCTCGTCCGCACCACGAGCGTGTTGATGAAGACGCCGATCAGCCCTTCGACCTCGGCGCGGGCGCGGCCGGCGACGGGCGTCCCGACGGCGATGTCCTCCTGCCCCGTCGAGCGCGAGAGCAGCACCTTGAAGGCGGCCAGTATCGTCATGAAGAGCGTGGCGCCTTCGCCCCGGCCCAGCTCGCCCAGCGCCTCGACCAGCCCGGCCGGGAGGCGCATCCAGTGTGTGGCGCCGCGGTAGGTCTGGACGGGCGGGCGCGGCCGGTCGGTCGGAAGCTCCAGGACGGGGACGCCGGCCAACTGCCGCTTCCAGTAGTCCACCTGCGCGGCCAGCACGTCGCCGCCCAACGTCTGCCGCTGCCACAGGGCGAAGTCGGCGTACTGGAGGGGCAGCTCCGCGAGCGGCGACGGGCGGCCCGCGGTGAACGCCTCGTAGAGCGCGGCGACTTCCCTCACCAACGTCTCCATCGACCAGCCGTCCGTGACGATGTGGTGGATCGTGAGCAGGGCGAGGTATTCGGCATCGCCGAGCCGCAGCAGGCGTGCCCGCAGGAGAGGCCCCGTCCGCAGGTCGAAGGGGCACCGCGCCTCCTCCAGCGAAAGCCGCTCGGCCTCGGCCTCGCGCTCGCCGTCGGGCAGCCCACGCAGGTCTTCGACCGGCAGCCCGACCCTCAACCCGGGCGCGACGAACTGCGCCGGCCGGCCGTCGACCACCTCGAAGGTCGTCCGCAAAGACTCGTGGCGCCTGACCACCTCGTTGAGCGCCTCCGTCAGTGCGGGGGCGTCCAGCTCGCCGAGGAGGCGCATGCGGACGGGGACGTTGTAGATGGCCGACCCCGGGGCGAGGCTGTCGAGGAGCCAGATGCGCTGCTGCGCGAAGGAGAGCGCGGCCGGCGACCCGGGCGCGGGCCGGCGCGGGATGCGCGCGGCCGCCGCGGGCGCGGCCCGGCGCGCCCGCAGCCGCTCGGCGAGCAGCGCGAGCTTCTCCGGGGGGAGGCTGTCCAGGCGTTCGCTGAAGTCGTTCATCCGGGACCGGGTCGTTCGTCCGCCTCGCCGCGCCGCTCAGGCGCCGGCCGCGCCCTCCTCCGCCCAGGGCGAAGGGAGGAAGGAGTTGATGACGGAGCCGCGCCCTGCGCTGCGCGCCAGGTCGCAGACGGTCTTGCCGACGGCGAGGTCGAGGACGCCGAGGCCGAACGGGCTGAAGACCGAGACCTTGTCGGGTTCGGGGCGGGCCGGCGCGCGGCCGCTCAGGATGTCGGCCAGCGTGCACCGTATGAAGTCGCGGTTGCCGACCAACTGCTCGGTCAGGTGGGTCGAGGTCTGCGCGCGGCAGACGTGATCCACGTCGTCCACCACGTTGTCGCAGGCCAGCATCGCCTCGGGCGCGATGTCGCGCAGAGAGGTGTGGAGGACGGTCGTGCCCGGGGCGCAGGCCGAGAGGTCGGAGATGTGCGGCACGCCGGCCGTCGTCGCCATCGAGACGAGCGGCGCGCTGCGCAGCAGCTCCTCCACGCCGCCGGCGACGCTCACCCCGACGCCGAACGCCTTGCGGCAACGCGCGGCGAAGTGGCGGGCGCGTGCGTCGTCGAGGTCGTAGACGGTGAAGGAGTCGAGGTCGGGCCGGGCGGCGCGCAGGAAGCGCGCCGTCTCGAAGTTGATGAGCCCGCAGCCGAGGAAGCCGACGCGCGGGTCGCGCCGGCCGTCGCCCAGCGTCACGGCGGCGAGCGCCGCGGCGGCGGCCGTGCGCTTGGCGCTGATGAGCGAGCCCTCGACGATGGCCTCGGGCCGCCCCGTGTGCGGCGAGTTGAGGACGACGAGGGCCGAGGCGCGGTCGAGCCCGAGGCCCAGGTTGCCCGGGAAGGAGGAGACCCACTTCACGCCGGCCACCTCGAACTGCCCGCCGAGGTAGGCCGGCAGCGCGATGATGCGGTTGCGCGGTTCGGACGGGAAGAGGAGGAAGGTCGAGTGCGGGAGCGAGCTGTCGCCCGCGCCGTGGGCCTCGTAGGCGGCCCGCACCGTCTCCATGATCTCCAGCTCGCGGCCGCGCAGGAGTGAGGCGACCTCGTCGCCCCTGATGATTATGACGTCACCGTTAACCATGCTTGAGCCTCTTCGCGGCTGGGCCGCGTCTCCAGGACTTCGCAGAAGTGTTCGGCCACCCACTCGTCCGAGTAGATGGTGTCGAGGTAGCGCTCCCCGCGGTCGGGGAGGATGGCGACGCAGGTCGAGCCGGCCGGGATGCGGTCGCGCACCTTGTCGAGCGCGACGACGACGGCCCCCGAAGACCCGCCCGCGAGTATGGACTCGTGGCGGACGAGGCGCCGGCAGCCGAGCACGCAGTCGAAGTCGGTGACGTGCACGCACAGGTCGGCGAGGTCGTCGCAGTAGAGCGCCGGGCGGATGGCCGCCCCGTGGCCGGGGATCAGGCGCTTGAGGTTCTGGCCGCCGAAGATGACGCTGCCGACGGCGTCGACGGCGACGATCTTCGTCTTGAGCCCCTGCTCGCGGACGTACTCGGCGCAGCCGCGCAGGGTGCCGCACGTGCTCGTGGCGCAGAGCAGGTAGTCGGGCGCGGCGCCCAGCTCCTCGACGATCTCGCGCATCGTGTGGTAGTGGGAGCGGGCGTTGAACACGTTCTCGTACTGGTTGGGCCAGAAGCTGTTGGGGTAGGCTTTGCGCAGCTCCCGGACGCGGTTGATGCGGGCCTGGAGGTACTCCTTCGTGACGGGGTCGGGCTCCATCACCATGTCCACCTCCGCGCCGTAGACCCGCAGCAGCTTGGCGTTCTGCCCCGTGGTCTTCGGGTCGACGACGCAGATGAAGCGGAGGCCGTAGTAGAGACAGACCTGCGCCAGCCCGATGCCCATGTTGCCCGAGCTGGATTCGATGATGACCGTCTCGCCGTTGATGAGGCCGAGGTCCATCCCGTGCCGGATGATGCCCAGCGCCGGCCGGTCCTTCGTGCTGCCGCCGGGGTTGAGCGCTTCCAGCTTGGCGTAGAACCGGAAAGGTAGGTCGGGGTAGACCTGATTCAGCCTGACGAGCGGCGTGTTGCCGATTGCCGCCAAGACATTTTCCTTCATGTTCAACCTCTCTGCCTCTCTGGAGGGTCTCCGTGGGGAGATGGAAAAAGCACGCCTGTGGCCGGGCCGGCGGGCGCGCCCCGCGGGCGTCCGCGGAGGCCCGGCTGTCGATGGGAGCGGGGTAATGGGGAGCGGGTTTGCGGGCGCGGCGGCTCAGTCAGTCCGGCCGGCCGGGGGCTGCTCCAGCTCGGCCAGCACCTCCTCCAGCTCGCCGCCTTCGAGCTGGTCGGTCTGGCCCCGGACGATCTGGACGACGAGGTTGGCGATGGTCGGCCGGTCGAAGATGGAGGCCAGCGGCACCTCGACGCCGAAGCTCTCGCGGACGCGCGAGAGGAGTTGGACGGCGAGGATCGAGTTGCCGCCCAGCTTGAAGAAGTCGTCGTGGACGCCGACGCGCTCGACGCCGAGCAGCCCGGCCCACGTCTCGGCCATCTCCGCTTCGAGCGGGTGGCGCGGGGCGACGTAGGGCGCCCCCGTCTCGGGCCGCTCCCGGCGCTTCTGCGTCTCGATGGCCTTGAGCACCTGCTCGGGGTCGTAGAGGTCGGTGGCGATGCGGTGGAACAGGGGCGAGGTCGGCCGCCCGGACTTGTCGTCAGACATGATCTTTCAATCCCTCACTCTTCGGGTGTGGTGACCGCCAGCCGGTCGGCGGCCTCGGCGGGCGCGGGCGCGGCGCCCGCGGTGAGCGCGGCCGCGTAGTCGGCCGGGAAGCTGAAGAGCCAGCCGCCCTCGCCGTGCGGGCGCCGGAACTGCTCCCCGACCTGCGTCAGGAAGTCGAGCGCGGGCTGGTTGCGGCCCGACGGGCGGAACGGGACTTCGACGGCGGCGAGCCCGCGCCCGAGCGCCACCTCGCCGAGGCGGGCCAGCATCCGGTGCTCGACGCCGCGGCCGAGCGCGCGGCAGCTCAGGAGCAGCGTGTCCACCTCCAGCGCCCGCCCGCCCTCCGCGTAGATCATCACGCCGACCAGCCCGTAGTCGCCGAAGCGGTCGCCGACCTCCGCGACCAGGCACTCGAACCGCTCGCCCGCGCGGAGCCGGCGCACCTCGTCCTCGCCGCGCCGGACGGTCGTGCAGTTGAACTGGTTGGTGCGCTGCGTGAGCTGCGCGACGCGCGCCAACTGTTCCGGCCTCGGCTCAGAGATGCGGACGCGCAGCTCGATGGCGGCGAGGAAGTCTGCGAGGCTCAGCGACGACTCGCGCAGCTCCTCGCGCCGGCTGTCCTGCCGGTAGTGGGTCGCGCGCCGCTCGTCCTCGGGCGTCACCCCGAGCCGGTCGAAGGCCCAGATGTGCTTGAGGAAGCGCGGAATCTTCTCGGGCTCGGGCGGGAGCTGGAGCGTCAGCACCTCGGGGCAGTTCGTCTGGACTTCGAGGCAGACGACCGGGTCGTTGTCGATGAAGATGAAGCTGTCGAGGCCGAGCCGCAGCTCGGCGGCCAGCGACTTCAGGTTCTCCGACTTCTGCTCCCAGTTGATGCGGGAGGCGGCGATGTGCTCGTTGCGCAGCGGCATCTCCGTGCGCCCCCCGAAGACCTCGGCCACGTCCGCCTCGTTGTTACGGCTGCACAGGCAGACGAGCATCCCGCGGTCGTGCTGCCCGACGATGAACTCCTGGAGCGCGCGCCGCCCTTCGTCCAGGACGACACCCGCCGCCCCGTCCTCGCCGCAGACGCCGCCCCACAGCGTGTCGTCGCAGTCGAGAACGACGACCTTGTAAGGGGCCGCGCGCAGCGCCCGAATCTTGCGGGCGATCATCGTCCCGAGCGCGGTGAAGTAGCCGGGCGTGTAGGGGACGTGGCCCAGGCGGTCGGACTCCGCGTCGTAGTAGTTCGCCACCGGGTAGGTCTCGGACATCTCGGCGGTCGTCACGAGGTAGACGCCCGGCAGGCCCTCGACGCCCGCGGCCAGCAGCCGCTCCATCGACTCGAAGAGGCCGGCGCCCGCGTCCGCCTCGGCCGCGCCGGGCGAGGCCGGGCAGACGCAGACGAGCAGCGGGCTTGAGGCGCGCGCCGAGGCCGCGCCGAGGGCGGCCAGGAGTTCGCGCACGTTGCGCTCCAGCTCGGCCGGCGCGGCGGGGCGGCGCTCGCCCTCGCCGTCGGCCGGCGCGTAGCGCCCCCAGTCCTCGAAGCGGACGAGCACGACGTTGACGCCGCCGCGGTTGCGGCCGAGCAGGCTCGACGGGTCGAGCAACTGCTGGACGACCTGATTGTAGGGCGCGAACTCGTAGCGCGCCGGCACGTCGAGCTGCCGCATCCAGAAGTCGAGCGCGTCGCGCACGGGCTCGGCCGTGAAGGAGGCGGCGACGGCGATGGTCAGCGGCGACGGCTCGGCCTCGGGGGCGCGGCGCGCGTCGGCTTCGACCCCGGCGGGCGCGGCGAACTCGGCGACCGGCGTCGCGGGCCGCTCGGCCAGCGTCCGCAGCGCGTCGAGGTACGCGTCCGTGAAGCGCTCGACGGTCGGGGCGTCGAAGATGTCCGTGTCGTACTCGCACCAGACCTGCACGCCGTCGTCGTACTCCTCGGCCACCACGCGCAGGTCGAGCAGGGCGGTTCGGTGCTCCGTCTCGACGACGCCGGCTTCGAGCCCCTCGCCGAAGGCGTAGGTGCGCGGGAAGTTCTGGAGCAGGAAGGCGACGTTGTAGAGCGGGTTCTGGTTGGCGGCCCGCCCCGGGTTGACGGCCTCGACGACGCGCTCGAACGGAACGTCCTGGTGCGCGTACATCTCCAGCACGCTCGCCCTGACGCGCCGCAGCACTTCCCCGGCCGGCTCGTCCCCGCCGACCTCCGTGCGGAGCGCGGCGAAGTTGACGAAGCAGCCGACCAGCCGCTCGGTTTCGAGTTGGCCGCGGTTGGCCGTCACCGTCCCGACGACGAGGTCGCGCTGGCCCGTCCATTTGAAGAGGGCGATCTTGAGCGCCGCCAGCATGGTGATGAAGAGCGTCGCCCCCTCGCCGCGGCTGACCGCGCGGAGCGCTTCGACGAGCGCGGGGTCGAGCGTCACGGCGCGGCGCGCGCCGCGCATCGTGCGCGCGGCCGGGCGCGGGCGGTCGAGCGGCAGCTCGATGCGCGGCGGCGCGCCGGAGAGTTTCTGCCGCCAGTAGTCGAGGCGCGGCCGCAGCACTTCGGCGTCGAGCCATTCCCTCTGCCACGCGGCGTAGTCGGCGTACTGGACGGCGAGCGCGGGCAGGGGCGACGGGCGGCCCGCCGCGAACGCCTCGTAGAGCGCAGACACCTCGGCGATGAGCAGGCCGACCGACCAGCCGTCGGCGATGATGTGGTGCATCGTGAGGAGGACGACGTGCTCCTCCTCGCCGAGCCGGACGAGGCTCACGCGCAGCAGCGGCCACTTCGTGAGGTCGAAGACGTGCCCCGCCTCTTCGTCGGCCAGCCGCCGCACCTCGGCCGCGCGCTCCTCCTCCGGCCAGCCGGCGAGGTTGAAGACCGGCACGCTCAGGCGCAGCGTCGGCGACACGGCCTGGAAGGGTCGGCCGTCGCGCGTCCGGATGGTCGTCCGCAGCGCCTCGTGCCGTGCGACCACCTCGTTGAGGCTGCGCTCGAACGCGTCCTGGTTCAGCCGCCCGCGGAGGCTGAAGGCTTGGTGGATGTTGAAGAAGGCGTTGCCCGGCGAGAGCCGGTCGAGAACCCAGAGGCGCTCCTGCGCGAAGGAGAGCGGCAGCTCCCCGCCCCGCGCGACGGGGCGGATCGGCGGGAGCCGCGACTCCTGCCCGGCCCCGAGCTGGCCTTCGATGAGTTCGGCCAGGCCGGCCACCGTCGGCCTCTCGAACAGCCAGCGCAGTGGCACCTCGACGCCGAGCGACTCCTGCACGCGGAGCACGAACCGCACGGCGAGCAGCGAGTGGCCGCCCAGCTCGAAGAAGTCGTCGCGGACGCCGACGCGCACGACGCCGAGCAGCCCCGCCAGCGTCTCCGCCAGAATCTCCTCGGTCGCCGTGCGCGGCGCCACGTAGTTCCGCGCGGCGGCCGAACGCGCCGCGTCCCCTTCGAGGGCGGGCAGTGCGTCGAGGTTGACCTTGCCGTTGGGCGTGAGCGGCAGCTCTTCGAGCGGCACGAAGACGGCCGGCACCATGTAGTCGGGCAGCGTCTCGCGCAGGCGCGCGCGCAGCTCGCCGGCCGCCGGCTGTGCCCCGCCCGCGGCGACGACGTAGGCCGCCAGAAGCCCCTCGCCCGCCTCGTCCTCGCGCCCGACCACGACGGCGCGGCCGACGCCCGGACAGCGCGCGAGCGCCGCCTCGACCTCTCCCGGCTCGACGCGGAAGCCGCGCACCTTCACCTGCCGGTCGGCACGCCCCATGAACTCGACCTGCCCGTCCGGCAGGTAGCGCCCGAGGTCGCCCGTCCTGTAGACCCTGTCGGCGGGCTCGCCCGTGAACGGGTTGACGACGAAGCGCTCGGCCGTCAGCGCCTCGTCGCCCAGATAGCCGCGCGCGAGGAAGGGCGTGCGGATGCATATCTCGCCCGGCTCGCCGACCCCGCACAGAAGCCCCGCCGCGTTCAGGAGGAGCAGTTGCGCGTCGTCGATGCCGCGCCCGAGTGGCACGGCCTTGCGCGACGACGACCCGACCTCCTCCGCGCGCGGCACGACCGAATAACTCATGGCCTGCGGCGTCTCCGTCGCGCCGTAGAAGTTGACGCAGGTGGCGGAGGGCGCGAGCGCCTGAAGTCGCGCGGCGAGTCGGGTCGTCAACACGTCGCCGCTCAGGCAGACGTAGCGCAGGTCAAAGAGCGGCGCCGAGTCGTGCTCCGCGTCGGCCGCGAGCAACTGCGCCATGGCGGGGACGAGGTGCGCGACGGTGACGCGCTCCCTACGCATCCAAGCGGCCAGGCGGCGCGGCAGCCCCGCCTCCTCCTCCTGCTCGGGGACGCAGAGCGTCGCCCCGAGCCAGAGCGGCGTGAAGATGTCGCGCAGCAGCGGGTCGTGGCCGAGCCCCGAGGCCATGCTGAAGCGGTCGTCCTCCGAGAGGCCGAACGTGCGCTCGTACCAGCCGAGGAAGTGCGCGAGCGGCGGGAGCGTGCCGGCGACGCCCTTCGGCTCGCCGGTCGAGCCGGAGGTGAAGGCCACGTAGGCGAGCGCGTCGGGCGCGGCGACGAGTGCCGGCGCGTCGGGCGACTCGCCCGCGAGCGTCCCGCGCCCGTCGGCCTCCGCGAGCCGCGGCAGTTCGAGGCTTCGGCGCCACGTCGCGCGGGCGACGAACTCCGCCAGCTCTTCGGGCGGCGCCCCGGCGGCCTCCAGTTGAAGCCACCCGACCGGCCGCGCGATGTCGAGGTACTTGAGCAGCCGCGCCGACGGGTAGGCCGGGTCGAGGACGACGAAGGCCGCGCCCGCCTTGAGCACACCGAGCACTGCCCAGACGAGCGAGGCGCTGCGGTGGCCGTAGACCGCGACCACATCGCCCGGCCCGATGCCGCCCCCGCGCAGGTGATGCGCGAGCTGGTTGGAGCGCCGCTCCAACTCTCCGAACGTCCACACCTCTGCGCCGTCGACGACGGCCGGCCGCTCGGGCACGCGCCGCGCCTGCGCGGCCAGGCGCGCGGGAAGTGATTCCCCGCAGTCGGCGTTCAACTCCGCGCGCGGGTCTGGCAGCAGCCTCGACGCCGACGTGGTCACCAGCGAGAAGCCGTCGATCCGGCCGGCCGGCTCCTCCGAGACCTGCGCCAGCAGGTGTGTGAACTGCTCCGACAGCTCGACCATCCGCGCCTCGTCGAACAAGTCCGGGTCGTAGACGAGCGTGCAATCGAACCCCGCGCCCTGCTCGTGGACGTACAACGTCAGGTCGAACTTCGAGCCGGTCTCGCCCGCCTCCTCGACTTCGGCCGACAACCCCGGCAGCTCAAGCTCTTGCCACGGCAAGTTGAGCATGTTGAAGAAGACCTGGAAGAGCGGCGCGTGCGACAGGCTGCGGCCGGGGCGTACCGCCTCGACCACCCGCTCGAACGGCGCGTCCTGGTGCGCAAAGGCACCGAGCACCGACTCCCTCACCCTGCCCAGTAGCTCCCTGAAGCTCGGCGTG
>DASVQJ010000323.1:0-4604 GCA_036389235.1 Pyrinomonadaceae bacterium
CGAGGAGCTTGGTGGTGTTCTCGGTGACGCTGGGCGGCTGGTAGATCTCGGCGGTGTTGGCGCGCGGCTGGTTGAAGAGCGGGGCGGGGGTGAACTGCGGCGCGCCGAGCGAGGGCCTGTCCGCGCCCGCGCCCAGGTCTCTGCGGGCCGCGTCTTTGCCGACGGGCAGGACGTTGTCGCCGAACAGCCAGGAGTAGACCATCCAGGCCAGCCCCGCCAGGAACGCGGTGCAGACGAGCAGCAGCGGCCCGGGCGCGTCCCCCTCGAAGGCGAGCAGTGCGGCGGCGGGCAGCAGGACGGCGCAGATGAACATCAGCTTCGCGCCGCGCCGCATGCCGCGCCGCCGCGCAGTCATCAACGGCGCGCGCGGGACAGGGGCATCGGCCGGGGCGTGCTCGTTGGCCGCCATGTAGGCCGCGACCCCGGCGAGGTGGAACCCGCACCTCGGGCAGAAGCGAACCTCGTCTGAAGACTGCTGACCGCACTTGGGACAGAACATCTCTTTCACCTGTGGCTCGGGCGGCTTTTCGGACTGCCGCCGGCTTTATGCCCCGGCGCGCCGCTAAGTTCTGAGGTCGTGTGTCCGCTTCGGCGCCGGCCTGTATCATAGCAGCCGCGACGCCGACCCTGAACTTATCGGTACTCCGGATGGCATCTCCCGCACGGAGCCCGCCCGCTCCCGAAAAGCACGCCCCCACACGGGCTCGCCGGGGAAGCCGGCGCATTACCGGCACACAAAACACTCAGGGGCTACCACCCGGTAGCCCCTGAGTTATTGATATAGTCGATGGAGCCGAGGGGGATCGAACCCCTGACCTCATGAATGCCATTCATGCGCTCTCCCAGCTGAGCTACGGCCCCGTGTGCGGCACGGAAAAATAAAATAACAGCACGTTGTGTAAAACGCAAACGAGACCTCCGGGCGCCGGGAGGTCTCGTTTTATCCGGGGCAGGGGGCGGCGGAGTCGCGCGCGCCGAAGGGGTTACCTGCCTTTGAAGTCGGGCTTGCGCTTCTCAAGGAACGCGCGGACGCCTTCGTCCTTGTCTTCGCTGGAGAAGGTGAGGGCGAAGAGGTCTATCTCGCGGCGCAGGCCCTCGTCGAGGCTGGCGCGGGCGGCCGTCTTGACCGCCTCCTTCGCCATGCGGAGGGCGACGGGGCTCTTCTCGGCGATGCGGTTCGCCAGCTCCAACGTCTTGGCTTCGAGGTCGGCCGCGGGGACGACGAGGTTGACGAGGCCGAGGTTGTAGGCGTGCTGCGCGTCGATCATGTCGCCGGTCAGGATCAGCTCCATCGCCTTGCCCTCGCCGACCAGGCGCGTGAGGCGTTGCGTGCCGCCGCCGCCGGGGATGATGCCGAGGTTGATCTCGGGCTGGCCGAAGCGCGCCGTCTCGCTCGCCACGCGGATGTCGCAGGAGAGGGCCAGCTCGCACCCGCCGCCGAGGCAGAAGCCGTTGATCATGGCGATGACGGGCTTGGGGAAGGTGTCGACGGCGGTGAAGAGCGAGCGCGCCGTCATCACGTCGCGCTGCGAGACGGCGGTGCGCCCCTCGAACTCGGCGATGTCGGCGCCCGCGACGAAAGCCTTCTCGCCCGCGCCGGTGATGACGACGACGCGGACGGACTCGTCCTCGCGCAGCTCGTCGAGCGCGGCCGCGCCCTCGGCGCGCGTCTGGATGTTGAGCGCGTTGAGCTTCTGCGGCCGGTTGATCGTGATGACGGCGACGCGCCCGCGCCGCTCGACCAGGAGTGTCTCGTATGATGCCATGTCGGTCTTGCTCCTAAATGGAAATGCAGTGATAAGTGATGGGTGATGAGTGATGAGAAAGGGCAACCGCCTTTTCTTATCACTTATCACCCATCACTCATCACTGCCCTTGGCTCTTACTGTTTCTCGCCCTCGGGCGTCTGCTGCTCGTCGGCGACCCAGGAGACGAAGAGGCGGAGCCAGTTCTCGGTCGGCTCCAGGATTTGCACGCCGACGCGGGCGGTGCCGTAGATGGCGGGCGCGGTGCGGACGACGCGCGCGGTGGCCTCGATGGGCGAGCCGTCGGGGCGGTGTGCGCGCAGGTAGAGCTGGTCGCCGCGCGCGACGCGCTGGTTGAGGTGGAAGAGCGCGCCGAGCGTCGAGATGTCGTCCGTCTCGGTCGGCTCGCTCCACGCCGCCCCGTCCTCGGCGCGCCCCGACACCACGATGGGCAGCCGCAGCGCCATGCGCAGCGCGAATCGTCTCTCTTCGTTCGGTGGCCTTGTCATAATCGGTAAGCAGTAAGCAGTAAGCAGTGAGCAGGGGTTGAGTTAAAAAGGGCGCAGCCGAATTTCTTAAAACTGCTTACTGCTCACCGCTCACTGCTCACTCCATTTGTAGAAGCCCTCACCCGACTTCTTCCCGAGCTTGCCCTCGGCGACCATGCGCCGGAGGATGTCGGGGGGGCGGAAGCGCTCCGAGCCGAGCCGGGCGTGCAGGTACTCGGCGATGTGGAGGCGCACGTCGAGGCCGACTAAGTCGGTCAGACGCAGCGGACCCATGGGGTGATTGTAACCGAGTTCCATCGCCGTATCTATATCTTTCGCTCCGGCCACGCCCTCCTCCAGCATCCGCATCGCTTCGAGCCCCAGGGCCACGCCGAGCCGCGACGACGCGAAGCCCGGCACGTCGCGCACGACGATGGGCTCCTTCTTCATCCGCAGGGCGACGGCGCGGACGGCCCCGACCGTCTCGGGCGAGGTCTCGCGGCCGACGACGATCTCGACGAGGCGCATGAGGTGGACGGGGTTGAAGAAGTGCATGCCGACGACGAGGTCGGGGCGGCGCGCGCCCGCGGCGATCTCCGAGATGGAGAGCGAGGAGGTGTTCGTGGCGAAGATGAAGTCCGACGGGTTGAGGCTCTCGACCGCGCGGAGCGTCTCGCGCTTGAGGTCGAGCCGCTCGGGGACGGCCTCGACGAAGAGGTCGCTCCCCGCGGTCTCTTCGAGGCGCGTCGTCGTGCGGAGGTTGGAGAGGGTGCGGGCGCGCTCTTCGTCCGTCAGCTTGCCGCGCTCGACGCCCTTCGCGAGGTTGGATTCGATGGAGCGCAGGCCCTTCTCGACGAACGACTCTTCGAGGTCGCGGATGACCACCTCGAACCCGGCGGCGGCGGCGGCCTGCGCGATGCCGTGCCCCATCGTGCCCGCGCCGAGGACGGCGACGCGGCGCACGGCCCCGGGCGCGTGCGGCGTCGAACTCTGGTCCTCTTGCGGCGTGCTCAAAGGGTCTCGCGGCGCCGGGCGGTCGGGGCTCCGGCGCTCTCGGCGCGGTCAAATTCGACTACTCAAGGCGCGAGAAGTTATACTACACGCGCCGAGAAAAAGGCTACCACCGCCGCGCGCGACCTGTAAGCCCGCTTACAGACGGAGACCGTATAATCAGAGGCATGATGAAAGAGACCCTGCACCGCGAAGTCGTCATCGTCGGCTCCGGGCCGGCCGGCCTGACCGCGGCCATCTACGCCGCCCGCGCAGAGCTGCGCCCGCTCGTCATCCACGGCCCGCAGCCCGGCGGCCAGCTCACCATCACGACCGAGGTCGAGAACTACCCCGGCTTCGCCGAAGGCATACAAGGCCCCGAGCTGATGCAGCAGTTCGAGGAGCAGGCCAAGCGCTTCGGCACGGAGTTCCTCGTCACCTACGTCAACAAGGTCGACCTGGGCAAGCGCCCCTTCACGCTCTGGACGGACGAGGGGCACGAGATCAAGGCGGAGACTCTGATCGTCGCCTCCGGCGCTTCGGCCAAGTGGCTCGGCATCCCGGGCGAGGCGCCCGCGCCGGAGGGGCTGGGCGGCCTGGGCGTCAGCGCGTGCGCGACGTGCGACGGCTTCTTCTTCAAGGGCAAGCCCATCGTCGTCGTCGGCGGCGGCGACACCGCGATGGAGGAGGCGACGTTTTTGACGCGCTACGCCTCGCGCGTGACGGTCGTCCACCGGCGCGACTCCTTGCGCGCCTCGAAGATAATGCAGGACAAGGCGCTCAAGAACCCGAAGATCGACTTCGTCTGGAACGCCGAGCTGCGCGAGATACTCGGCTCGCCCGAGACGGGCGTGACGGGCGTCAGGCTCTACGACAACCAGACGGGCGAGGAGACGGAGTTCGCGTGCGAGGGCGTCTTCATCGCCATCGGGCACAAGCCGAACACAGACGTCTTCAAGGGCTGGCTCGACATGGACGACGTCGGCTACATCAAGACGGCGGGCGTCTCGATGGCGACGAACATCCCCGGCGTCTTCGCCTGCGGCGACGCGCAGGACTCGGTCTACCGCCAGGCGGTGACGGCGGCCGGCACGGGCTGTATGGCCGCCATCGACGCCGAGAGATTTTTGGACTCGCTGCCCGTGACGACGGCCACCGGCGAGGAGGTGACCATCGAGGGCGAGGTCGTCTCGGCCGACCACGAACAGATAACGATGCCCGACGGCGAGGTCGTCTCCAACCACCCCGACGGCGCCGCCGGCAACGCCGGCGGCTGCGAGAAGGCCGGCGTCGTCTACGCCCGCCCCGCCACCGAGCTTCCGTCTTAAAGGCCGCGCCGGCCTGAAATGCGAGGGGCGCCGAGAGTTTAACTACTCTCGGC
>DASVQJ010000324.1:0-11574 GCA_036389235.1 Pyrinomonadaceae bacterium
GTGGACGAGCGGATGATCGGGGCCATGCGGCTCCTGCTGGCCCTCTCGGCGCTGCTGGTCATCTACATCGACCCGTCCGAGCCCGACCGCTTCGTCACCGTCACCTACGCCACGCTCGCCCTCTACAGCCTCTACAGCGCCCTCCTCTACTACGGCGCGAGCACCGGCCGGCCGGTGGCGCTTTTCGCCGAGGCGCACTGGGTCGACGTCTGCTGGTACGTGGTGCTCATCGCGCTGAGCAGCGGGACGAACAGCGTCTTCTTCTTCTTCTTCTTCTTCGCCATTCTGGTCGCCTCTTTCCGGCAGGGGTTTCGGGCCGGGTTGTGTGTGGCCGTCATCTCGGCGGTCTCGTTCACGCTCATCGGCTACGCCACCGCCCCGCCCGCGCCGCACTTCGGGTGGAACCGCTTCCTCCTGCGACCGACCTACCTGCTGGTGCTGGGCTACATGATGGCCTACTGGGGCGGGAGCGAGATCAGGCTCAAGCAGGAGCTGCACCTGCTCAAGGAAGTCTCGGGCCTTGCGAACCCGCGCTTCGGCCTCACTCATACGCTCGCCTCCGTCATGCGGAGGCTGCGCGACTTCTACGACGCCGAAAGCTGCCTGCTCGTCTGGTCCGAGTCGGGCGCGGAGGGGCATTACCTCCTGAAGAGCGAACGCGGGGCGGACGGGCAGACCGCGCACGTGGAACAGATCCCGGCGGAGCTGGCGGGTCTGCTGCGGTCGCTCCCCGAAGACCTGTCCGTCGTCTATAAGGGCAGGCGAACCGCGCGGTACTACACCAGGCGGCTGCGCGGCAGCATCCCCTTCACCGCCCACGCGTCGCCCGGCGCCGAATTCCGCGCCGAGAGTAGGGCGCTGGCCGCGCGCCTGGAGGCGGAGTCCTTCATCACCGTCCCGGCCTACTTCCGCAACAGCATCGT
This sequence comes from Pyrinomonadaceae bacterium, assembly GCA_036389235.1. GTDB lineage: Bacteria > Acidobacteriota > Blastocatellia > Pyrinomonadales > Pyrinomonadaceae > QHXN01. The sequence goes on from DASVQJ010000324.1 coordinate 924, forward strand.
CGGGCGGCTCTACCTGACGGGGAGGCGCGGGACTTTCTCCGAGCCGGACGTGGAGTTTTTGGAGCAGCTCATCATGCAGGTCTCGCCCGTCCTCGACAACATCCGACTGCTGGAAAGGCTCGCGGCGAACGCGGCCGAGCAGGAGCGCCAGCGCCTCGCCCGCGACATACACGACAGCGTCATCCAGCCGTACCTCGGACTCCAGTACAGGCTGGCCGCCATCCGCAACAAGCTCGCGGCGGGGGCGGCCGACGTCTCGGAGGATGTGGAGCGCCTCTTCGAGAGCACGGCCAAGGAGGTCAGCGGCCTGCGCGGCTTCGTCGGCGGGCTGAAAGATGCCGACGAGCGGAAGGACGACCTCGCGGCGGCCGTCCGGCGCTTCGCCACGCAGTTCGGGCAGGACTACGGCATCGACGTGCGCGTCGAGTGCAGGGGGCGTCTGAACGTCAACGACCGCCTCGCCACCGAGGTCATACGCTTCGTGCACGAGGGGCTCAGCAACGTCAGGAAGCACACGAGCGCCGCGCACGTCTCGCTCAGCCTGGGCTGCGGCGAGCGGGACTGCTTCATACGCATCGAGAACGACGGCGTGGCCGCGGGCGGCGACGCGCCGCAAGGCTTCCGGCCGAGGTCTCTGACGGAGCGCGCGCGCGAGCTGGGCGGGCGCGTGCGCGTCGAGCCGGCGGGGGAGGGCCGCACCGCCGTCACGGTTGAGATTCCGCTCTAGCCGCGTAGAATGTACGGCAAATGGCAGAGACCCAGACTCCCCCCATCCGCGTCGTCCTGATCGACGACCACCAGATCATCCGGGACGGCCTGCGCGAGTTCATCGAGAGTCGCCCCGGGATGGTAGTCGTCGGCGACGCGGGCGACCGCGAAGGGGCCGTCGAGACGGTGGCGCGCGAGCTGCCGGACGTGGTCGTGCTCGACCTCGACCTCGGCGGCGTGAGCGGCCTCGAACTGCTGCCCGAGATCATGAGTTCGGCCCCGGCCGCGAGCGTCATCATCCTGACCGGCATGCGCGACACGGCGAAGCGCGACCGCGCGATGGAGTTGGGCGCCAAGGGCGTCGTGCTCAAGGAGAACGGCGTGGCCGAGCTGCTCAACGCCATCGAGAAAGTCCACCGCACGGGCGACTACTGGTTCGAGCCCGGCGCGGCCAAGCGCCTCCTCGAAGGCAGGCGGCGCGGCGCGGGGCACGCGGAAGACCCGGAGGCCGCCAAGATCGCCTCGCTCACGCCGACCGAGCGCACCCTTATCACCTACCTCGGCAAAGGGCTCGACAACCGCCAGATCGCCGGCGAGATGCACATGGCCGAGTCCACCGTCCGCAACAACCTGACGAGAATCTACGACAAGCTCGAAATCAAAGGCGGCCGCCTCGCGCTCCTCGTCTACGCCTACCAGCACGGCCTCGTCAAACCCTCCGCCTGACCCGGCGCCCGGCCCTCCCCCGGGCGCGGTACAAATGTACCGCTGGCCCCGCCGAATTTAGAGCGATTTGTACCCGCAGAAAGTGACATGCGGTAGATGTCCGCCGCGCGGCGGGGCTGTATCCTGCACTGGTTAAACGGTAAGGAGACTGCCAGCCGATGCAGACAGCGGAAAAGGATAATTTCAAAATCACCGAAATGCCCGCGCCCCCCGCGGAGCCGCGCATCCGCGGCCTCTTCCCCGCGCGGGTGCGCGGCGTGGACTCGTCCGGCGCGGCCTTCCACACGCAGACCCTCATAGACAACTTCTGCGCGACGGAGTTCGACCTCCGGCTCGCGCGCCGCGTCGAGGCCGGCTGCCGCCTCCTCGTCGTCGCCGACATCCACGAGGCCACGGTCGCGCTGCACGGCAACGTCACGCGCGCCGAGACGCAGGCGGACGGGAGCCACCGGACGACGGTCGCCGTCACGCACCACCGTTTCCTGTGAACAGTTCGACCCGGCGCCCCTCACGCGGGACCCGCGCCGGCCGCCGAGAGTTGAAGTCGCCCTGATAACCCCTGATTCAAGCCCATCCACCGTCACGAAAGGAATCCTGTCCCAGATGAGTAAAGCCCGTTCCGCCGCCGCCCACGCCCGCGCGCTCGCCTCGAAGGCGCGCGCGACGAAACGGGGCGTCCGCCTCCTCTCGCTCTCCGCCGTCCTGGCGCTCGCCACGGCGGCCGTCGCCTCCGTCCCCTCCTCCGCGAAACTGTTCGCGGGCGTCTTCGGCGCGCGCGCCTCCGCGGCCCCGGCCGCGGCCGCCGCCGAAGACAAGGCGAACGTCAGCACCGACAAGGCCGTCTACGAGCCCGGCGAGACCGTCACCATCACCGGCACCGACTTCGCGCCGGGCGAGACCGTCACGGTCGTCGTCAAGGCCAGGGGCGAGAACGACGCCGCCGCCACGCTCCAGGCGACGGCCGACGGGAACGGCTCCTTCGTCGTCAAGACCTCGCTGCCCGGCGCCGAGGCCGAGGCCGAGGCCGGCGGGAAGGAAGAGGAGATCGTCTTCACCGCCGTCGCGACGGGTAACGCTTCGGGCGCGACGGCGCGCGTGAGGTTCAAGCAGGAGGAGCGTGAGGAGGAGGAGGGCGACGACGACGCCGACCTCCCGCGCTTCATGGTCGGCAAGGTCAGCAAGGCGGACTACCTCTCGCGGCGCGACGAGCACATCAACCGCCTGCGCGGCATCGAGCGCGGCCGGCCCTTCGACCCCGGCGCCCGCGGCCGCGCCATCGCGCGGATGCAGGAGCAGGAGGGCAGGGGGCGTAACGGTAACGGCAACAAGTTCGACGGCGCGGGCGTCACGGCCGCGGCCGTCGGCACCGACGCCGCGACCGGCTCGGCCGTCACCGTCGCCGCGAGCACGGCGACGGTCGGCGCCCCGGCGTGGGCGTCCATCGGCCCCGCGCCCATCCCCAACGGGCAGACGAGCGGCGTGACGCACGCCGTCAGCGGGCGCGTCACCTCCATCGCCGTCCACCCCTCGAACCCCGACATCGCCTACGTCGGCACGGCGCAGGGCGGCGTCTACCGCACGCTCGACGGCGGGCAGACCTGGACGGCCATCTTCGACAACGCGCAGTCGCTCGCCGTCGGCTCGGTCGCCATCGCGCCCTCGCAGCCCTCGACCGTCTACGTCGGCACGGGCGAGCCCGGCTTCAGCTGCGACTCCTACTTCGGCGTCGGCGTCTACCGCATCGACAACGCCGACTCGGCGAGCCCCGCGCTCTCCGGCCCCTTCAACAAGGACGCCGCGAACGCCGACGTGCTCTCGGGTCGCGCCGTCTCCAAGATCGCCGTCCACCCGACCGACCCGAACACCATCTTCGCCGGCACCGCCAGCGCCGTCAGCGGCATCGGCGGTTGCAGCACCGGCAGCCCGACGGCGCCGAACCGCGGCATCTTCCGCTCGACCAACGCCGGCTCGGCCAGCCCCGTCTTCCAGAAGCTGACGATGGGCGCCAGCGCCAACCGCGACGTGTTCGACATCGAGTTCGAGCCGGGCAGCACCACGACGCTCTACGCGACCACCTACGGCACCAGCGCGGCCAACGACGGCGGCGTCCACCGTACGACCAACGCCCTCGACCCCGCCCCGTCCTTCACGCGCCTCCTCGCGGCCGGCACCGCCACGGGCGGCGCCCGCGTGGAGCTGGCGCTCAACAAGGCGGGCAACCTCCTCACCATCTACGCGGCGACCAGCGAGTCGAGCGGCACCGTCAAGCGCTCCGTCGACGGCGGCGCCACCTGGGCCACGCTCCCGAACGCGGCGGGCTTCTGCGGCGGGCAGTGCACCTACGACATGCCCATCGCCGTGGACCCCACTAACGCCAACGTCCTCTACATCGGCGGCAACGCCGACGGCACCTCCTCGGCCATCCTCAAGAAGTCCACGAACGCGGCCGGCGCCGCCCCGACCTTCACCAAGGCGCAGACGGGGCTGCACGCCGACAGCCACTCCATCGAGATCGACCCGTCGAACAACAACACCGTCTGGTTCGGCAGCGACGGCGGCGTCTGGAAGTCGGCCAACGCGGCCGGCTCCTGGACGAGCCTCAACAACACCGGCTTCAACGCGACGCAGTTCATGTCGCTGGCGCTCCACCCCGTCGACCCGAACTACACCATCGGCGGCACGCAGGACAACGGCACCGAGCGGCAGCGCCCCGACGGCACCTGGACGCGCACCGACTACGGCGACGGCGGCTTCGCCCTCATCGACCAGAACGCGACGAACACGACCACCGTCCGCCAGTACCACACCTACTACAACCAGGTCGGCACGCTCATCGGCGTGGCGACGACGACCAACTCGGCGGCCTTCGAGAACTGGAGCTTCTTCGGCTGCGGCTCGGGCACCGCCAACGGCATCAGTTGCAGCGACACGGCCGTCTCCTTCTACGCGCCGATGGCGCTCGGGCCGGGCAGCCCCAACACGCTCTACTTCGGCACCGACAAGCTCTACCGCTCGACCAACAACGGCGCCACCATGACGGCCGTCAGCCAGACGCTCGTCTCCGGCGTCAACGTCACGGCCATCGGCGTCTCGCCGCAGAACGACGCCGTCCGCATCGTCGGCCTGAGGACCGGCAAGGTCTTCCGCACCGTGACCGGCTCCTCGACCCTGGCGGACGTGACGGGCGCGATCCCGGCCAAGTTCGTCTCGCGCGCCGTCATCGACCCGAACAACCAGAACACGGCCTACGTCACGCTCTCGGGCTACTTCGGCAGCACGGCCCCGCGCGTCTACAAGACGACCAACCTCTCCGCCGCGGCCCCGACGTGGGCGGGGCTCGGCGAGGGCCAGCTCCCGGACGCGCCCGCCAACGCCTTCGCCGTCGACCCGGCCGACTCCAACACGCTCTACCTCGGTACCGACATCGGCGTCTACCGCTCGGTGGACGGCGGCGCGAACTGGGCGCCGTTCAGCAACGGGCTGCCGCGCGTGGCGGTCTTCGACATGGCGGTGCAGAACCCCAGCCGCAGGCTGCGCATCGCCACGCACGGCCGCGGCATGTGGGAGGTCTCCGTCGCCGCCAGCCCCGCCATCATCCAGGGCACCGTCACCGACGCGGCCACGAACGCGCCCGTCGCCAACGCGACCGTCACGGCCGGCGCCCACTCGACGGCGACCGACGAGGACGGCTTCTACCAGTTCCAGTCGATCCCGGCCGGGACTTACACCCTGACCGTCGCGGCCGTCGGCTACCAGAAGGGCTCGGCGGCGAGCGTCGCGGCCACGAACGGTTCGGCCACGACGCAGAACTTCGCGCTCACGTCGGCGCCCTCGGCCGCCTGCCCGTCCGACACCAACCAGTCGGACTTCGCCACCGGCCTGTCCGCCAACCTGGACGTGACCAGCTCGCCGGGCAACATGAAGCTCTCGCTGCCCGGGGCCGTCAACGACGAGTCGACGACGCTCAACATCTTCTCCAACAACATCACGGCGACCGTCTGGCAGGCGCAGACCTTCGTCCCCTCGGCGACGGGTAAGCTGACGCAGATGGACTTCCAGGCGGCGCTCGGCACGACGGGCGTCCCCGGCGCCCTCGTCGTCGAAATCCGCAACACGGCCTCCGGCTCGCCCGGGGCGACCGTGCTCGCCGCCGAGAACCTGACGAGCATCGCCGGCACGGGCAACGCCTGGTACAGCGTGACCTTCGCCACCCCGGCGAACGTCACGGCGGGGACGCAGTACGCGCTCGTCTTCAGGGCGGGCGCGGGCGGCCCCTTCCGCGCCGTCAGCTCCAACACGAACGTCTACGCGAACGGCAACTGGCAGCAGTCGTCCACCGGCGGCGCGAGCTGGGCGAACGTCACGTCGGGCACCAACACGCTCGACCTCGCGTTCCGCTCCTACGTCGTCCCGCAGACTTACGCCACCTCGGGCAACCACGTCTCCGCGCCGAAGGACGCCAACCAGGCCGACGGCACGCAGGCCGGCTGGAGCACCATCTCCTGGACGGCCGCGACGCCGGCCGGCACGGACGTGAAGTTCCAGGCGGCGGCGGGCAACAACCCCGCCGGCCTCTTCACCTTCGTCGGCCCCGACGGGACGCCGAACACCTTCTTCGCCAACGGCGCCTCGCTCGCGCAGTTCAACGGCTTCCGCTACCTCAAGTACAAGGCGTACCTGAGCACGACCAACACGGCCGTCACGCCGACCCTGAGCGACGTGACCGTCTGCAACAGCAACACGCCGCTGCCCGCGACGAGCCTCAACATCGCGCCCGCCGCGGGCACGTACGGCGGGACGGCGACGCTCACGGCGACGCTCACGGCGGGCGGCAGCCCGCTCGCGGGCAAGCCCGTGACCTTCAAGCTCAACGGCGCCCACTTCGCCGGCAACACCGCGACGACCGACGCGAACGGCGTGGCGACGATTCCGAGCATCAGCCTCTCGGGCCTGAACGCGGGCACCTACGCGAACTACGTCTCGGCGAAGTTCGCCTCCGACGCGTCCTACGCTGGCACGAGCGGCGTCAACAGCCTGACCGTCGAGCGTGCGACCCCGGCCGTCGTCTGGAACAACCCCTCGGCCGTCACCTACGGCACGGCGCTCGACGCGACGCAGCTCAACGCCGCGGCCTCCGTCCCGGGCAACTTCGTCTACAGCCCCGCGGCGGGGACGGTCCTGAACGCCGGCGACAACCAGACGCTCTCGGTCGAGTTCACCCCGGCCGACGCGACCAACTACAACAAGGTCTTGAAGGACGTTTCGATCAACGTCAACAAGGCGCAGGCCGTCATCTCGCTGTCGGGCCTTAACCAGGACTACGACGGCACGCAGCGCGTCGTCGGCGCCTCGACCGCGCCGGCCGGGCTCTCCGGCCTGACCGTCACCTACGACGGCTCGGCCACGCCGCCGAAGAACGCCGGCAGCTACGCGGTCGTCGCCACGCTCTCGCACGCCAACTACCAGGCGCAGGACGCTGCGGCCACGCTCGTCGTCAACAAGGTCGCGCCCGTCGTCACGGCGAACGCCGCCGACTGCACCTACAGCGGCTCGCCCTGCGAGGCCGCGGGGGCGGCGAAGGGCGTGGACGGCACGGACCTCGGCGCGGTGACTCTCGCCTACACGCCCGGCGGCTCGGCCCCCGTCAACGCGGGCGACTACACGGTGGTCGCCTCCATCCCCGAGACCGCCAACCACACGGCCGGCGCGAGCCAGCCCGCGGCCGTCAAGGTCAACAGGGCGACGCCCGTCATCAACTGGGCCAACCCCTCGGCCGTCGTCTACGGCACGCCGCTCGGCGGCGCGCAGCTCAACGCCGCCGCGACGCGCGGCGCGGGCGGCCCCGCGGTGGACGGCGTCTACGCCTACACGCCCGCGGCCGGCAAGGTGCTCGACGTGGGCAACGGCCAGACGCTGCACGTCGAGTTCACGCCCGCCGACGCCGCCAACTACACGGCCGCCTCGCAGGACGTGACGATCAACGTCGTGAGGGCGACGCTGACTGTCAAGGCCGTTGACGCCAACAGGGTCTACGGCCAGCCGAACCCGGCCTTCACGGTCTCCTACACGGGCTTCCTGAACGGCGACACGCCGGCCGCGCTCGGCGGCGCGCTGTCGTTCACGACCGCGGCGACGCAGTCGAGCAACGCCGGCGCCTACCCGGTTACGCCCGGCGGGCTGACCTCTTCGAACTACGCCATCAACTTCGCCCCGGGCAGCCTGACCGTCACGAAGGCCGCGCTGACCGTGACGGCGGACAACCAGGTGAAGATACTCGGCGCGGCCAACCCCGCGTTCACGGCCGGCTACACGGGCTTCGTCCTCGGGCAGGGGCCGAACGCGCTGGGCGGCGCGCTGACCTTCGCGACGCCGGCGACCGCCGCGAGCGGCGTCGGCAACTACCCGGTCACCCCTTCGGGGCTGACCTCGCCGAACTACTCGATCACCTACGTCGACGGCACGCTCTCCGTCACCTACGGCGTCTGCGCGCTGTACGACCCGGAGAAGGCGGCGCAGAGCAACAGCACGCTCCCGATCAAGCTGCAACTCTGCAACGCCGGCGCGGCGGACGTGTCCACGCCGGGGGCGGTCGTGCAGGCGACGGGCGTCGTCATGATCTCGACGCAGATTCCGGCGCAGCTCGCCGACTCCGGCAACGCGAACCCCGACTTCAACTTCCGCTATGTCGCCGGCACGCCGGGGGCGTACATCTTCAACCTGAGCACCAAGGAGTACACGCCCGGGACGTACCTCCTCAATTTCGTCGTGAGCGGCGACCCCGTCCCGCACGCGGTGAAGTTCTCGGTGCGGTAACCACGCCCGGCAATAAACCGGGAGCCCCGACAACCGAAAAGCCCCGGCAGGTTAACAGCCTGCCGGGGCTTTCCCCGTCCAAAATCATGAAGACAATTACCGGACGTTCTCACTCTCCTTAGTCATCATTAACAGTCCCCGGTCACCTTCGCCGCCGGTCGCGTTGCGAAAATTGCTTTGAGGCGAAGCGGGCCGTGAAGTGGCCCATGCTATGCCGCGAGACTGAAGAGGCTCTCGGCGAACTTCCCCTGCCCTGCCACGCGCCGCCAGTACCGGCCCCGCTTGTACGGGTTACGCTCACCCGCCGCCGCCGTCTTTTTTACGCGGGAGTCCGAGGCGCGGGAGCGCGCGGCTGACGGTCGGGCGGCTTACGGAGACCGGGGCGCGCCCTTCGAGGTGGTCGCGCAGCGCCGCGGCCGTCTCGTCGGGGCTGCGCGCGAGCCCGGCGCGCGGCAGCCCGAGGCGCCTGTCGGAGAGGCGCAGGGTCCAGGAGATGAGTCCCGACCGCGGCTGAAGTTCCGACGTCGGCCCGACCTCTTCGACCTCCGCACTGATGACCGCCTCCGAGCGGCCCTCCTGCTTTTTTCAGTGTGACATGTCGTGAGACACCGCGGGCGCGTGTGTGATGCGCCGTGAAACACTCCGAGTCGGAGCGCCGACGGGCCGGAGTCCATAATCTGATGTGTTCCGGCCCGTCCCGCTTTGCCAGCCTACGCGGCACATGGCTTGCTAATGGCAGTACCCGTAAACGTTCCTTCAACCTTCGGTGCTCCACACCGGGGGCGTTCGGGGTAGGCCGAATTCGGGCCGGTGGATATAACGGGCGAACGAATGCCCCCACATTCATTCTCTTGCGGCGTACCCACTTGACCTCATTTCCACATAAGAGAACGGAAGACCGTAGACGAGCGACGAACGCGGCGGAGGCGATTCTGACCCCCGCCGTCCCTGACGACAGCTTATAGCGGAGCCGAGGCTGCCTCGGTTGATTCCAGACGGCGGGCGGGAGCTTGCTTCCTCCGGCGCGGGGGAGGTCTGTGCCTTCCGCCGGGTCGGCGCCGCCACCAACAGAGCGCCCGGGTGCACGCGCGCAGGGCGGGCTCGGACACAACCCACAGCGGAAGGCAGAAAGCTAACGATGGACAGCACGTTGAAGAAGTCACTCGCGCGCGGCTTCGCGCTCGCGGCGCTCGCGTCGCTCATGACCGTCATGAGCGCCGTCGGGGCGCAGGCCCAGTGGGCGACGAGCGGCACAACCACCAGCACGACCAACAACGTCGGCGTGGGCACCTCGACCCCTTCGAGCACGTTGGAGGTGCAGGGGCCGGACGGCACCCTGACGCTGTCGCAGCCCGGCGTCCCCGGCAAGGCCGTCATCCAGGCCGCCGTCGGCACAGACCTCCACATGAGCGCCAACGCGCGCTGGACGACCAACTTCTGGTCGCGCAACGACGCGTCGCTCCCCTCGTGGAACTTCTTCCTCGCGCCGGGCGCGGGGGCCGACTACGCCGGCCTCCGCCGCGCCGCGCCCTCCGCGGGCGGCTTCGCCTGGACGGACATCATGCGCGTCACGAACACGGGCAGCATCGGGTTCGGCACCACGACGCCGGGCACCTTCCTCGGCGGCGTCTCCGGCAGCGGCCGCATGCTGCACGTCCTCAACGCGGCGGACCACGCCCAACTCCTGCTCAGCACGTCCGCCGCGGGCAAGCTCGCCGCCATCAGCATGGAGGTCGGTGACGCCTCCCAGACCAGGCGCGTCTTCCAGACCCGCTACGACGGGGCCAACAACCTCGTCAAGTCATTCTTCTTCAGCGAGTCTTCCGGGGCGGTGACGCAGGACAACGTCCTCGTGCTCAAGAACGACGGCAACGTCGGCATCGGCACCGGCGCGCCGCAGCACAGGCTCGACGTGAGCGGCAACGTGACCATCGGCTCCGGCTACACCTCCTCGACCCAGGTGCCCGTTGACGGCCTCGTCGTGCAAGGGGGGGTCGGCATCGGCACGCCCAACCCCGGCGCGCAGTACAAGCTCGACGTGGCGGGCGATGTCCGCATCAGCGGGAACATCAACGCGAAGTACCAGGACGTGGCCGAGTGGGTGCCCTCGACCCAGAAGCTCCAGGCCGGCACCGTCGTCATCCTCGACGTCAGCCGGGACAACCACGTCACGGCCTCTATGAAGTCGTACGACACGCGGGTCGCGGGCGTCGTCTCGGCCCAGCCCGGCATCTCGCTCGGCGAGGCCGGCGAGGGCAAGGCGCTGGTGGCGACGACCGGAAGGGTCAAGGTCAGGGTGGACGCCTCGCGCGGGGCGGTCCGCGTCGGCGACCTGCTGGTGACGAGCGACGTGCCCGGCGTCGCCATGCTTTCACAACCTCTGGACTTGGGCGGCGTGCCGATT
>DASVQJ010000325.1:0-15573 GCA_036389235.1 Pyrinomonadaceae bacterium
GACTCACCACAGAGGCACAGAGGGCACAGAGGAAGCACGGAGGCTCGAACGGCATTCCGTCCTCTGTGCCCCCTCCATGCCCTCTGTGCCTCCGTGGTGAGCCGCAACGCGCCCTTCGCTCAAGTGCAAAAGTTCCGTTCACCACCCTGACATCAAATGTCTTCGGCGAGGCGCAGTCCCGCGAAGGCGATGCGGAAGTGGCGGCGGAAGAAGTTGCGGAAGGAGGTTCGCAGAAGCGGCGCGCTCGTGGCCCACGAGCCGCCTTTCAGGACGCGGTGGTCTTCGTCGAACCAGACCTCGGAGTATTCGGGGTAGGGGAAGGCGCGGAAACCGGGGTAGCCCGCGAACTTGCCGGAAGTCCACTCCCAGACGTTGCCGGTCATGTCGAGACAGCCCGCGGGCGAAGCGCCCCGCGGGTATGCCCCGGCGGGAGTCGTGCCCCAGTGGCCGCGGCCGAAGTTGGCGCGCGTGTCGTCGGGCGGGTCGTCGCCCCACGCGTAGCGGCGCTTCGAACCGCCGGACTCGTCCCAGGAGGCGGCGCGCTCCCACTCGGCTTCGGTCGGGAGGCGCCGGCCGGCGAACTTCGCGTAAGCCTCCGCCTCGAACCAACTGACGCCCGTCACGGGGTGTTCAGCCCTTAACTCCCCCTCCTCGAACATGCGACGCTCGACCCAGCCCGCGCCCTCGCGCCGCCAGTAGAGGGGAGACTGCCAGCCCTCCTTCTCACGCCACCGCCAGCCCTCCTCAGTCCAGAACTCGCGCCGCCCGTAGCCGCCCTCGTCCACGAAGCGCGCGTACTCGCCGTTCGTCACGGGCGCGCGGGCCATGCGGAACGCGGGGACTGTGACTTCGTGCGCCGGCCGCTCGTTGTCGTAGGCGAAAGAGTCCCACGGCGCGCCCAAAAGAAAAGCGCCCGCCGGTATCGAAACCATTTCGCCCGCGCCGGCCGCGGCCCCGTCGAACGCCGCGGGCGGCGGGTAGTCGGGGCGCGTCTTGTGCGAAGGGTCGAGCAGTTGGAAGAGGTAGCAGAGCGTCTCCTGGTGCTGCCACTCGTGTTCGAGGACGAGTTGGAAGACGTAGCCGCCGGCCTTCAAAGGGTCTGCGTCGTTAAAGTCGAAGCGGTCGAGCGCTTCGAGCACGCCCCCGCGGACGCGGCGCAGGTAGCCTTCCATTTCGCGCCGGGTCGGCAAGTCTTTCGACTCCTCGCGCGGCGTGCGGATGGGGTCGAAGACGCGCTCGTAGCGCTCGTCGGGCGGGGCCTGGCCGCAGAGCTTTTGCAGGAGCCAGTACGCCTCGAAGACGCCCACGTGCGCGAGGTGCCAGATGATGGGGCGGTAGCCGAAGCCGGGGCTGAGGTGCAGCCCCGGCTCTTCCGCGAGGTCGAAGATGCGCAGCGTCTCGGCGCGCGCCCCGGTCAGCCCCAGCGCGATCTGTTCGGCCTGTTCGTTCATAAGGGAAGTAGACAGTAGTCAGTAGACAGTAGTCGGTAGAAGAGCCGTCATCGCTCGAACCCTACGGTTGTCATCTTCAATCTCCGACACGCGGAGCGCCGGTGTCTACTGACTACTGTCTACTGACTACTTGGTTTATGATACAGCAGCTTTCCTAACCAAACGAGGGGAACCCGACTGATGTCTCAAACCGCGAGCCAGGGGCAGTCCGAGCGGCTCCGCGTACACAGGCTCACGGCCGCGGTCGCCGACGACTTCGCCGCGGACGTGCGGCGGGGGCTGACCGCGCCGGGGAAGTTCCTCCTGCCGAAATACTTCTACGACGACCTGGGCTCGCGCCTCTTCGACGCCATCTGCCTCGTGCCCGACTACTACCTGACGCGCGCCGAGGCCGACATCTTCGCGCGCCACGCCGCCGAGATAGTCGAGAGGGCGCGGGCCGGCGCGCGGCGCCTGACGCTCTTCGAGCTGGGGTCGGGGAGCGCCGCGAAGACGCGCCGCATCATCGACGCGCTGCTCGCCGCCCAGACGCGCCTGCGTTACGTCCCCGTTGACATCTCGACGGCCGCGCTCGAAGAGAGCGCCGGCGCCCTGCTCGGCGACTACGAGGGCCTGAGCGTGACGGCCTACGCCGCCGACTACGACACGGCGCTCCCGCGTCTGCACGAGAGCTTCGAAGAAGAGTCCCGCGCGCTCGTCCTCTTCCTCGGCTCGAACGTCGGCAACTTCGACCGCGCGGAGGCGCGCGACTTCCTGCGGCGCGTGCGCGCGTCGCTGCGCGCGGGCGACCGCCTCCTCCTCGGCGCGGACTTGAAGAAGGACGCGGCCACACTCGAAGCCGCCTACGACGACCCGCTCGGCGTCACGGCCGCCTTCAACCTCAACCTGCTGGCGCGCATCAACCGCGAGCTGGGCGCCGACTTCTCCCTGCGCGACTTCCGCCACGTCGCCCTCTACGACGAGGCCGAAGGGCGCGTCGAGATGCACCTCGAAAGCACGCGCGAACAGGCCGTCCGCGTCGAAGCGCTCGGCCTCCGCGTCGACTTCCGCGCGGGCGAGCGCGTCCACACGGAGAACTCCTACAAGTATTCACTCGACGAACTCTCGGCGCTCGCCGCCGACACGGGCTTCGCGCGCGAGCACACCTGGCTCGACCCGGCCGGGCGCTTCAGCAGCAACCTCTTCGTCGCGAAAGAAGTGATGAGTGATGAGTGATAAGAAAGAACAGCGGGCCTTGTATTTCCCTTATCACTCATCACTCATCACTTATCACTAACCAACATGGCTCAGCACCCAAGGACGAGCCGCGAGGGCTTCCCCGTGTTGACCGACGCGGTCACGGGCGAGTCCGTGCCGCTCTTCGTCGAGAATTTGCTGCGGGGCGAGAAGCCGCGCGGGGAGTGGATGTGCGGGGCCGAGCTGGAGCTGTTCGGCTACGACCGCGCGCGGGGCCTGGCGCGCATCGACGCCGCGCAGGTGCAGAGCGTGCTCGCGGGCTTCGCGCCCTCCTCGCGCGACCTCGTGCACGAGGGCGGGACGCTCGTCGAAGCGAACGACGGGCAGATGAACCGCCTGACGGTCGAGCCCGGCGGGCAGGTCGAGTTCTCGGGCGCGCCGCAAAGGCGCCTGGCCGACGTGGAGCGCGAGCTGCGGCGCTACCTGGCCCGCCTGCGCGAGGTGGCCGACGCCAACCGCCTCGCCTTCCTCGCCGTCGGCTTCGACCCGCTGCGCTCCATCGAGGAGCAGCGCTGGTTCCCCAAGCTGCGCTACGAGGTGATGCGCCCGTACCTCGCCTCGCGCGGCGCGCGCGCGTGGGACATGATGTGCCGCACCTGCACCGTGCAGTCGAACCTCGACTACGGCCCGCCGGAAGACCTCTGCAAGAAGTTCCTCGTCGGCAACCGCCTCGCGCCCGTCGTCACGGCCGTCTTCGCCAACTCGCCCTTCGAGCGGGGCCGCCCGTCCGGCTACAAGTCCACGCGCGCCGCCGCCTGGCTCGACACCGACCCCGACCGCTCCGGCATCGCGCCCCCCGCGCTGCGCGACGACTTCAGGCCCGAGGACTACGTCGCTTACGCGCTCGGCGTGCCGATGATCTTCGCGCAGCGCGGCGGGCAATACATCGGCGCGGTCGCGGGCCTCCCCTTCCGCGAGTTCCTCGGGAGCGGGCGCGCGGGGCTCGCGCCCGTCTTCGGCGACTGGGCCGACCACCTGACGACCATCTTCACCGACGCGCGCCTCAAGCAGCACGTCGAGCTGCGCAGCGCCGACGCGTGCGACCTCGAATACTCGCTCGCGCTGCAAGCGCTCTGGAAGGGCCTGCTCTACGACGACGCCGCGCTCGGAGAGGCGCTGCGCCTCGCGCCGAGGCTGAAGGCCGCCGACGCCGTCACCCTGCGCGAGCGCGTCGCGCGCGACGGCCTCGCCGCGAAGTTCGAAGGCGTGGACGTGCTCCGCCTCGCGCGCGAGGTGGTGCGGCTCGCCGCCGAAGGCTTGAAGCGCGTCGCGCCCGACGAGGCCGCCTACCTCGACGTGCTCGTCGAGCGCGTCGTCGGCGAAGGCGTCTGCCCCGCCGACATCCTCCTGCGAAACTTCGAGGGCTCCTGGCACGGCTCGATGGACAGGGTCTTCGAGCACCTGCGCGCCGCCTGACCGGATTCGAGCAACCGTCTATCTCTTTGCGGCTTGAAAATGATGCGGGTTGAGTTAACCACGGAGGCACGGAGGGCACGGAGGGGGCACGGAGTCTTGATTTACTCTGTGCCATCTCTGTGCCCTCCGTGCCTCCGTGGTTAAACGCCCTTCACTCCACGCGCCGTCGGTGTAAAGGTGACCGTGCAACACAAAACCCGCGACGACACGGTCGTCCATTTCCGCGGCGTCACCTACGCGCCGCCGGGCGTGAGCGCGCCCATCATCGACGCGCTGGAGCTTGAAATCCGGCGCGGCGAGACGCTCGTGCTGCTCGGCGAGTCGGGCTGCGGGAAGACGACGACGCTCAGGCTCGTCAACCGCCTGCTGGAGCCGACCGCAGGCGAAGTCCTGGTCGAAGGCAGAGACACGCGCGCGTGGGACGCCATCGAGTTGAGGAGGCGCACGGGCTACGTCATACAGGACGCGGGGCTCTTCCCGCACTTCACGGTGGGGCGGAACGTCGGGCTCGTCCCGACGCTCGAAGGTTGGGACGAGTCGCGCGTCGGCGGGCGCGTCGAAGAGCTGCTGCGGCTCGTCGGGCTCGACCCCTCGAAGTTCGCCGGGCGCTTCCCCGCGGAGCTGTCCGGCGGGCAGCGCCAGCGCGTGGGCGTGGCGCGGGCGCTCGCCGCAGACCCGCCGCTGCTCCTGATGGACGAGCCCTTCGGCGCGCTCGACCCCCTGACCCGCACGGCGCTTCAGCGCGAGTTCGCCGCGCTCCAGAGGCGACTCCACAAGACCGTCATCTTCGTCACGCACGACGTGCGCGAGGCGCTCGCGCTCGGCACGCGCGTCGCGCTGATGAAGGCCGGGCGCGTCGTGCTCCTCGACGCCCCCGACGCCTTCCTCCGCTCCGAAGAGCCGCACGCGCGCGCCTACCGCGAGACCTTACAACTGCCCGACGAAGTGCTGTCCGCCGTGGCGCGGGACGGGCGCGCGGGGGGCGGGCCGTGAACGCTTTCGAGTTCATCCTGCGCAACTGGCGCGAGGTGCTGGGGCTGACGGGCGAGCACCTTCTGCTCGTCGCCGTCTCGACCTCAATCGCCGTCGCCATCGGCCTGCCCCTGGGGCTCCTGCTCACGCGCAGGGCGGCGTGGAAGCGTCCCGTGCTCGCCGTCGCCAACATCCTCCAGACCGTGCCGAGCCTCGCGCTCTTCGGCTTCATCATCCCACTCAAGTACGTCGGCGGCATCGGCTGGCGCGCGGCCGTCGTCGCGCTCGTCGTCTACGCGCTGCTGCCGGTGATCCGCAACACGGTGACCGGCGTCGAGGGCGTCGAGCGCAGCGTGCGCGAGGCGGCCGTGGCGATGGGGATGACCGACCGGCAGATTCTCCGGCAGGTCGAGCTGCCCCTGGCCGCGCCCGTCATCCTCGCGGGCGTGCGCGTGGCGACCGTCATCTCGGTCGGCGTGGCGACCATCGCGGCGGCCATCGGCGCGGGCGGCCTGGGCACTTTGATCTTCCGGGGCCTCAGGCAGTACGACAACCGCCTCATCCTCGCGGGCGCCGTCCCCGCCGCGCTGCTCGCGCTCGCGGCCGACGCGGGGATAGGTCTGATCGAGTCGCGGCTCGCCGCGCGACGCCGCGCCGCGCGCGGGGGCGCGAAGGGGAGCGCGTTCGCGCGCCGGGTCGCGCTGGCGGCGCTCCTGGTTGTCGCCCTGGGGGGCGTCGGGTTCGCGCTGTGGCAACGGTCGGGGAAGGCGGACGTGCGGGTCGGGTCGAAGGACTTCACCGAGTCCGTCATCCTCGCCGAAATCTTCGCGCAGGGTTTGGAGGCGCGCGGGCTGAAGGTGGAGAGGCGTTACGAGCTGGGCGGCAACCTCGCGCACGACGCGCTCGTCGCCGGCGAGGTGGACGTGTACCCGGAGTACACGGGCACGTCTTTGATGTCCATCCTCAAGCACCCGCCTTCGACGGACGCGCGCGCCGTCTACGAGACGGTCAAGTCTGACTACGCCGCGCGCTTCGACGTGGAGGTCGGCCCGCCGCTCGGCTTCGAGGACACTTTCGCCGTCCTCGTGCGCTCTACGGACGCACGCCGGCTCAACCTTAAAAACATCTCCGACGTGACGCCGCACGCGCCGCGCATGCGCGCTGGCTTCGGCCAGGACTTCATGTCGCGCGCCGACGGCTACGAGGGTTTCGCGCGCGCGTACGGATTACAGTTCGACGGGCGCCCGCGCGAGATGGACTTGTCGCTCTCGTACCGCGCGCTCGCCGAGGGGCAGGTGGACGTCATCGCCGGCAACTCGACCGACGGCATGATCGCCGCGCTCGGGCTCACACAGCTCGAAGACGACCGCCACTACTTCCCGCCCTACGAGGCCGTCCTCCTCCTGCGCCGCGACGCGCTCGAACGCCTCCCCGCCGCGCGCGAAGTTTTGCAGAAGCTCGCCGGCTCGATCTCGACCGAAGAGATGCGGCGGCTCAACTACGAGGTCGACGGGAACAAGCGCCCGGCGGCCGACGCGGTGCGCGACTGGCGACGGGGAAAGGACAGTAGTCAGTAGTCAGTAGAAAAACAGGCAGCGCGGCTCTCATCACCAACTGATGAGAGCCGCGCTGCTTTTATCTCTTTCCTACTGTCTACTGTCTTACGACTTCTTGACGAGGGTGACGCGGACGGGCTGGTCGAGCGAGGCGGCGTCCACCTGAATCGTCTGCGTCTGGAAACCCTTCGCCGAGAGCTTGAGCGTGAGCTTGCCCATGTGGAGGGGCGGGAGCACGGCGACGCCGCGCGCGTCCGTCCAGTTCCAGGACTCGCAGAGGAAGCCGCCCGAGCGCTTCGACTGGAGGTCGGCGCGGACGCCCTGCACGGGGTCGCCGTTCTGGTCGACGACGCGCAGGTCGAGGCGGCCGACGCCGTCGGCCTGCTTGGGCGCGCGGCCCATGTTGGGGATTTCGTTGTTGGTCTGGGCCGAGGCGGCGCCGAAGGCCGAGACGGCGAGGAGCGTGGCGATGAGCAGTCTACGCATGTCGGAAAATCTCCTTAAAATTTCGTTCCGGGTCAACAGTCTTAAGTTAGGGAGTTTCAGTCGGCCGGACCGCGTGACCTGTGGGGGAAAGTGATCGCCGCGACGTGCCAGTCTAAGATGTTCGGGGGGCGCACGCAGTTGCTTCGGCGCGACGCCCGGGGGGCTTCAGAATGACGCCCGTAAGACGCACACACGCAACGCTTTTCGCGCCCCCGGAAAACGGCGAGGCCGGGGCGCGTCGCGGGCAGCGCGCGCCTCCGGCCCCTCGAATTTTCGTCTCTTTCCGGCATCACTTCGGCGACCGCTGCGTCCGTGCGCGCGTTTGTGTCCCGCGCGTTTAGGTCAACGGCTTTGCGCTCCGGGGCTTTCGCGCCGGATGGCCTTTGTCGGTGTCGCTTTTCAAGCGGCGGCGCGTCGGGCGGCGCCGCCGGCTCTAAAGAAAGTATAGAGGCTCCGGCGCGCGCTTGTGAAGCAAAAGTTTTGTGGATTGCGGGGCGGCGGCTTCCAGAAAAATCGGCGCCGCGCCCCGGTTTATTTTGCCCGCCGGCGCGCGTTGAATTATGCTCGCGGCGGATACGTCAAGGCTGACAGGAGGACACGAATGACTCTCATCGATCTGCTCTTGCTGCTGCTCGTCGCGGGCGTGTGCGGGGCGATAGGGCAGGCCATCGGCGGGTTTTCGCGCGGCGGGTGTCTGGTCTCCATCGCGCTCGGGTTCGTCGGGGCGCTGCTGGGGGTGTGGCTCGCGCGGCAGATGGGCATGGGCGAGTTGTACACGGTGCGCATCGGCGGGCAGACGTTCCCGGTCGTCTGGTCGATCATCGGGTCGGCGCTCTTCGTCGCGGTCATCGGGCTCATCTCGCGCTCGCGCCGGTGAGCGGAAGTGTGACCGCGAGGTAACATTTTTCTCTCAACATCCCCCGGCGCCGCACGGGGCTAGACCGCGCCCGTGGCCTTCGGCTACACTCGCCCGGCGAACCCAAGTCTCCCCTGACAATTATTCACACCTCGCGGCTCACGAAGACCGCCGGGCGGGCTCGTCGGATGAATTACGCGCCCGCGGAGTTTTACGAGATGGTCGCCACGGCACCGACGAAATCCGTAACGACGTTCGCGGGCGCGCGCAGCGCGCTCGCTCCCGACCTCGCACACTTCCGGCGGCGCTACCCCGAGACGGTCGCGAGCTTCGGCGCGCTCCCCAAACGCGAGGAGTGGCTCCGGCGCATCTGGGAGCTGGAGACGGCCTGGCGCGCCGACTGGGAGACGCGCGGCGGCGCGTACGCCGAAGAGGAGGCGGTCGTCTTCGGCCCGCCCCCCGCGGGGCGTGAGGCCGAGGGCGAGTTCGACGCGGTCTACGCGGGCGGCGCGGCGGCGCTGCTGCACGCGGCCGCGCTCGCGTGCGGGCACGGGAGGCGCGTGCTCGTCGTCGGCGGCGCGCGCGCGGAGGGCGAGGCCGGCGGCGTCTGGAACCTCTCGGAAGACGAGCTGAAGGAGTTGGAGGGCGCGGGCGTCTTCACGCGCGAGGAGGTGGAGGCGGCGGTCCTGAACCGCTACCGCGGCGGGTTCGTGAAGTTCCACGACGCGGCGTCGCGCGTCAAGGCCGGGCCGCTGTGGGTGACCGGCGCGCTCGACGTGGCCGTGGACGGCGAGCGCCTGACCGCGCTCGCGGCGGGCCGCCTGGCGCGACTCGCGTCGAAGGGCTCGGCTGTGTCCAGGGAGTTACGCTTCGTGCGCGCGTACGTCGAGCCTGCGCGCGTCACAATCGAAGTCGAAGGCGTGGGCGGCGCGCGGAGGTTCTTCGCGGCGCGTCTGTTCGTGGACGCTTCGGGGGCGGACTCGCCCGTGGCGCGGCAGTTGAACGGGGGGCGCGGGGCGGCGCGCGTGCGGCCTTCGGTCGGCACGGTCGCGCGAGGCTTCGTGCGCGGCGAGGGGAGCGACGAGGCCGACTTCCGCGCCGGCGAAATCCTCGTCAGCACGGAGGACGCGAGCGCGCACCGGCAGCTTCTGTGGGAGGGCTTCGCGGGCGCGCCCTCGCGCGGCGACTACGCGACGCGCCTCTTCTTCCACGACACGACCGACTCGCCGGCCGACAAGTCCCTGCTCGCGCTCTTCGAGCGCTACTTCGAGTCGCTCCCCGCCTACAAGCGCAGGGGCGCGGGCTGGCGGGTCGAGCGCCCCGTCTTCGGCTACGCGCACGCGCCGCGCGAGGGCTGGCGCAGACGCCACAGCGTAGCCTGCGACCGCGTGCTGCTCCTGGGCGACGCGGGGCTGGGGGCCGGCGCCTTCGCGCCGGGCGCGCGCGGGGCGTGCGCCGGCGTGGGCGAGCTGCGGCGCATGGCGCGCGAGACCGACGCGGCGCTCTCGTCGGGCGCGCCGGACGCGGGCGCGCTCTCGTCGGTCTGCGACGGCGGGTCGGCGCGCGTGGCGGCCGCGCTGGGCCTCGCCGAGTTCATGCGGCCGGCGGCGAAGTGCGCGCCGCACGCGGTCAACGAGACGCTGAACGCCCTGGCGGCCGCGCTCGGGGGCCTGGACGAGGGCGAGCGGCGCGAGGTCTTCCGCGGGCGGATGACGACGGGCGCGCTGAGGCGTCTGCTCGCGCGCACGGCGCGTCTCTACCCGCGCATCTTCGCGCGCGTGCGCGAGCACTTCGGCGCGCGCGGCACGCTCTGCTGGCTGGCCGGTCTGGCCGAGGCGGCGTGGAAGGAGAAAGGAAGCGGGCGGTAGGCGGTTACTGTTATTTGCGGCCGAGCCGGCAGCGCGAGCAATTTCAACACGGAGACGCGGAGTCGCGGAGACACGGCCTGGTGCAATACTCAGCACCAGGCGGTGTCTCCGCGTCTCCGTGTTAACTCGTCCTCGATAACTTCTCGACGAATACGCGGGGCGACCGCCTACCGCCAAAGAGAGGCGGCGGAGACTCGGTGTCGGGTCTCCGCCGCCTCTCCGTTCGGGTCGAGGGTCGGTGTCACTTACGGGTTGCCGTAGTGGATCGCGACGGTGACCTTCCCGTTAGGGACGCTGAAGGTTTGTGTGTTGCCGTTGACGGTGACCTCGACGCGGCTGATCCTCTTGTTGGCGTTCGAGTGCTTGCCGTTGCCGTTTTTCGTGAAGATGGTCTCGTCGAACTCGATGGTGACGGAGCCGCCCGAGACGACAATGGGTGGGTCTGGTTGTTGTGACATTTAGATTCTCCTTAGTGGTTGAGGACGTTGGGGGCAACTCAGTGAGCCGCGCTCGCCGTCGAGGCGCCGAACTCACCGCGGAGCCATTGCACGTCAGGGCGCGAGAGGTAGCCTGCCGTCTCCGCACCCAGACTTTGTTGGAACTGCGTGAGCGAGGCTTCAGCGCGAGAGAGATATTCGTGGGCGGCGCTCCCGTCCGCGAGGCGCCGGCTGGCCCTGCCGGCCACGGCGAGCGCGCGCCACTCGAAGTCGGCGCGGCCGGCGCGCGCGAAACCTTCCTGCGCGCGCAGCGCGGCGTCGCGCGCGCCCGCCGCGTCGCCCGCCTCCAACAACACCTGCGCGAGCGCGAAGTTGGCGAAGGCGACGGTCGCGGGGTCGTTGCGGACTGAGGCGATGCGCACGGCCTCCTCGCACAGCGCGCGGCCGCGGGCGGGCGCGCCGCCGAGGGCTTCGGCCAGCCCGAGGTTGTTGGTGATCGCGGCGCGCAGGTTTTCGGACTGGCCGTTCCACTCCTTCAGCGTGGCGAGCGCCCGCCCGGCCAACTCGGCGGCCTCGCGGTAGTGCCGGCGGCTGAGCTCCATCTCGGCCTGCGCGTTCTGGACGTAGGCCGGGAAGTCCTTAGTCACGCCGAGCGTCTGCGGGTCGGCGCCCGTCAACTGCCCGAAGAGTCGGCCCGCCTCCTCGTAGTGTCCCAGTGCCCAGTGCGCATTCGCCTGGTGCAGCAGGGAGTGGCTGAGGAGGCTCTGGTTGCGCATCGTCTTGGCGTAGCTGGCGCTGTCCTCGTAGTGCTTGAGCGCCTGCGGGTATTTCCCCTGCGCGGAGAGCACGATGCCGCACTCGCGGTGCAGGTTACCCGCCTGCCCCCAGTCGCTCGACTGCTCGGCCGTGCGGAGCAGCTCCTGGAAAATTTTGAGCGCCCCCTCGTGGTCGCCCCGCCCCTTCTTGCTCCGCGCGGCCAGCATGGCGCACTGGTCGGCCTCCTTGCGGTAGCCGGCCGGGAGGAAGAAGACGCGCGCCCGCTCGGCCAGCTCGTCCGCCTCGTCGAACTTGCCCTGCCGCTCGCGCAGGCTCCCCAGGTTGAAGGAGGCGAGCGCCTCGTAGCGCCGCAGCTTGTAGTTGCTCGCGATCTGGAGCGCCTGGTTGTAGTGCTGCTCGGCCTGCTCGCGGCTGTTCAGCTTGATCAGGTAGACGTTGCCGAGCGTGAGGTGGCCGTTCGCCAGCTGGTCGTTCATGCCCGTCGCCTGCGCGAGGTCGATGGCCTGTAGCGCGGTCTTCTCGGCGTCGGCGCCGTCGGGGATGGCCTGCGCGAGCTGGAGGAGCGTCTGCACCTCCTGGTACTTGTTGTCCGACTCGCGCGCGATCTGAAGCGCCCGCTCGAACTCGTCGCGCGCGTCGCCCGCCTTCTGGAGGCCGAGGAAGAGGCGGCCCCGCTGGTAGCGCACGGCGGCCTCGCCCTCACGGTTGCCCCTCTCCGCGTAGAGCTTCTGCGCGCTGTCGAAGGCCGCGACGGCGCCGGCCTGGTTGACCTGCCGGACGTGGAGCGTGCCGAGGCGGAGGAAGGCGGCCGCGTACGAGTTGTCGAGCGTGGTCGCCTCGGTGTAGCTGGCGAGCGCCTTCTGCGTCTGGTTGTTCCGCTCGTAGGCGCGGCCCAGGTCGAGGTGCGACTGCGGCCGGCGCGGGTCGAGCCCGACGATCTCCTCGTAGCTCTTGACCGCCCCCTCGTAGTCCTGCCGCAGCGTCGAGCGGACGGCCTCCAGGTAGAGCGCGTCCGGGCGCGGGTAGACGGAGAAGTCGGGCGTGAGCGTCGTGACGTTGAGCATCGAGTCCTTCGCGCGGTCGAGGAAGTCCATCTCCAGGAGCGCCTCGGCGAGGCGCGCGTGCGCGAGCGCGAACTTCTCGTCGCGCTCGACCGCCTGCCTGAGCAGGCCGCTCGCCTTGTAGTACGACCCCTCGCGCATCGCGTCCACGCCCTGCTCGTAGAGCCGCGCCACGTCCGGCGCCGGCCTGTGCGCGGAGGGCTGGCGCACGTACCAGACGGCCCAGATGACGAGCGCGAGGCCCGCGAGCGACGCCAGCAGCGTGAGCGGCGAGAACTTCGGGCGGCGCAGCTCGGCGGCCATCGTGATGAGCGCGCTCGAACGGTGGCCGTTGTCGGCGCCGGCCAGCCGCCGCGTCTGCACGGTGTCGGAGGCGGGCAGCCGCGAGCGCACGCGCGCCAGCTCGGAGGCCATCTCGTCGGCCGTCCGGAAGCGGTCTTCGGGCTTCTTGGCGAGGGCCTTGAGCGTGAGGCGGTCGAGTTCCGGGGGCACGCGCGAGTTGAGGCGCGAGGGCGGCGGCGGGTCGAAGTGGAGCACCTGCGCGCCGATCTCGATGACGTTGGCGCCGGAGAAGGCCGGGCGCCCCGTCAGGCACTCGTAGAGCAGCGCGCCCAGGGCGAAGAGGTCGCTGCGCCCGTCCACCTTCGCGCCGCGCGCCTGCTCCGGGCTCAGGTAGAGCGGCGTGCCGATGACCACGTCGGAGCGCGTGCGCGCGGTGAGGAGCGTCTGCGCCTCGGCGCCGTTCGCGCCGTTGCCCGACTCCTCGTGGAGCTGCTTGGCGAGGCCGAAGTCGAGGACTTTGACCGTCCCCGCGTCGTCGATGACGACGTTCGAGGGCTTGATGTCGCGGTGGACGACGCCCATGCGGTGCGCCTCCGAGAGGGCGCGCGCCACCTGGCACGCGACCTCCACGGCGCGCGCGACGCTGATGCCCGGCCCCGAGAGCAGGTCGCCGAGCGTCTGCCCCGAGACCAGCTCCATCACGATGAAGGGCTGCCCCTCCTCGGTCTCGCCGTAGTCGTGGACGGCGGCGATGTTCTCGTGGCGGAGCTTCGAGACGGCGCGCGCCTCGCGCAGGAAGCGCGCCCGGTAGTGGCTCTCGTCCTTGCCCGCGTGCGGAATCTTGACCGCGACCCGGCGGCCCAGCACCGTGTCCTCGGCCACGTACACGACACCCATCCCGCCCTCGCCGACCTGGCCGAGTATCCGATAGCGCGAGATGTTCTTGCCGATCATTGCGGGTCAGAGACGGCCGGCGGCACGGCGCGAAAGGGAATAAGAGGTCCTACCTGCGGAGCGCGCGGCCGCACACGCGGCGGCGGCGCCCCCTCAACTCGAACGCGCCGACATTCTCCTCCAAAGCGGTGCCCTTTTCAAGAAGGAAGGGGGGCGAGAAAAGTTGTTGCGCGGGGCGGGCGGTTTTGGGCATACTCTCGCGCATACAGGTTCCTGCTCTCGCGCGGCCGGAGGCGGCCGCGCCTGCCCGCGACTGTTGGGGCGACGGTGTTCGGCTGAAGGAGAGTGAGGTTGTTCCGTTGGTTCGAAGCCGCTCTCGCCGCCGGCCAGAGCAGCGGGTCGTAAAGCAGTCGCCGCCCTCGCCGCCGCGGTGTTCGAAGCAGAGTCCCTCTCCCCGCTCACGACGAAGACTTCACGCACGCGACGATTTCCGGCCCGCGCTTCACTTTCAGAAAAGGATAGAGGTTAGAGATGAGCACGAGACTGTACGTCGGGAACCTTAACTTCCGCACGACCAGCGACGAGCTGCGCGAGGTCTTCTCGCAGGCCGGCGAGGTCGAGAACGCCACCGTCGTCGAAGACCGCGACACGGGGCGCTCGCGCGGCTTCGGCTTCGTCGAGATGGCGACGGCCGAGGGCGCGGCCGCGGCCATCGACCAGTTCAACGGCAAGGAGTTCGGCGGCCGCACGCTGACGGTCAACGAGGCCAAGCCCCGCGAAGACCGCGGCGGCCGCGGCGGCTACGGCGGCGGAGGGGGCTACGGCGGAGGAGGCGGCGGCCGCGACCGCGAGCCGCGCTGGTGAAAAACAGTAGACAGTAGACAGTAGTCAGTAGAAAGAAGGCAGTCAGGAAGTAGAAACTATCCTGACTGCCTTCTTTTGCAGGTGGCGCTTGGTTCTTGTCCGCCTACTGTCTACTGTCTACTTCCTCTCGGCCGGCGTGACCTTGAGCGTGAGGCGCCGGCCGTCGCGGAGGAGTTCGACCTCGTACTCCCGGCCGGCCTTCATCTCGGAGAGCGCCTGCGTGTAGTCGTAGACGTTGCGTATGTCGCGGCCGGCCAGCCTGACGATCTTGTCGCCGGCCTTCAGCCCGGCCGCGGCCGCGGGCGAGCCCTCGCGCACGGCGTCGAGCTTGAGGCCGTCGGTCGATTCGCCGTAGGAGGGCACGGTGCCGAGCGAGATGCGGAAGGTCGTGCGGGTGTTGGCCTCGGCCTTCGCCAGCGCGTAGGTCGGGCGCGAGTCCGATTGCTGCAAGCGCAGGACGATGTCGCGCACCAACTGAAGTATCTGGGCCTCGCCCTCGTAGTTGACGCGGTCGGCCGTGTCCGAAGGCTTGTGGTAGTCCTCGTGCGAGCCGGTGAAGAAGAAGAGGACGGGGACGCGCCGCGCGTAGAATGACGAGTGGTCGCTCGGGCCGAAGCCGTCCTCGCTCAGCCGCAGCGCGAAGCGTTCGGCCGGCGTGGCGGTGACGGCCGTGCGGCCGTTGGTGCCGTTGACGACGATGGGCACGGGCTCGCCCCGCGCGGGCGTGCGCGGAACGCGGCCGGTCACGTCGTCGTCGCCGCCGCGCTTCCCTTCGCGCTTCCCCTTCTCGTCGTCGGACTTCCCCTTGTCCGCGCCGCCCTCGCCCGCGGCCCTCGCGTCGCCCTCGCCGGTGATTGAAGGGTCGAGCTTTACCCTGTAGCCCCTGTTCGCCTCCTCTATCCACCCGCGCCACTCGGCGGCCGTGCCGACGCCGCCGACGCTGAGCGCGCCTTCGCGCAGGCGGCCGATCATGTCCATGTTTATCATCGCGACGGTCTGCTCAAGGGGGAGCGCGGGGTGCTGCACGTAGAAGCTCGAACCGACGAGCCCCTCCTCCTCGCCGCCGAAGGCGACGAAGACCAGCGTGCGCCTCATCAGCGGCCTCTCGTTCGAGAAGAGCCGCGCCAGCTCAAGGAGCCCGGCCGTGCCCGACGCGTTGTCGTCGGCGCCGTGGTGCACCTCGCCCTCGCGCTCGGCGCGACTGCCCTCGCCGCCGCGCCCGAGGTGGTCGTAGTGCGCGCCGATGACGACGACCTCGCTCCTGAGCTTCGCGTCGGAGCCTTCGAGCACGCCGACGACGTTCGACGCGGGCGCGCTCTTCCGCACCACGTCCGTCGTCAGGCTGACGGTGCCGCGCCGCACGGACGCCGCGGCGGCCGCCGGCGGCTTACCTTCGCGGACGCGCTTCTCGAACTCG
>DASVQJ010000326.1:0-10521 GCA_036389235.1 Pyrinomonadaceae bacterium
CTCCGTCGAGGCGCGCAGGGGCGTGACGACCGGCATCTCCGCCTCCGACCGCGCGACGACCATCCTCACGGCCGTCGACCCCAAGACGCGCCCGCAAGACCTCGCGCGCCCGGGGCACGTCTTCCCGCTGCGCGCGAAGAAGGGCGGCGTGCTCGTGCGGCCCGGCCAGACCGAGGCCAGCGTCGACCTCGCGCGCATCGCGGGCCTGACGCCCGCCGCCGTCATCTGCGAGATCATGAACGAGGACGGCACGATGGCCCGGATGCCGCAGCTCGAAGAGTTCGCCGCGCGCCACGGCCTCAAGATCATCACGGTCGCGGACCTCGTCCGCTACCGCATGCAGAAGGAGATTCTGGTGCGGCGCGCGGTCGAGACCGACCTGCCCACCGTCTACGGCACCTTCCGCGCCGTCGCCTTCGAGAACGTCCTCAGCGAGGAGGTGCACCTCGCGATGGTGATGGGCGAGGTGCGCACCGACGACCCCGTCCTCGTCCGCGTCCACACCGAGAACGTGACGTGCGACATGTTCGGCTCGCTCGTGGACGACACGGGGTTCCAGCTCCACGCCGCGCTGGAGCGCATCGCGGCCGAGGGGCGCGGCGTCGTCTTGTACCTGCGCCAGCGGCAGAACAACCTCGACCTCGTCCACCAGCTCCGCACCTACCAGCTCATGGGCGAGGGCGGGCTGTCGAAGGAGGAGGCGAGCCTCCAGACCGGCTACGGCTCCGACCGCGACTACGGCGTCGGCGCGCAGATACTCCACGAGCTGGGCCTGCGCCGCATCCTCCTGCTCACGAACCACCCGCCGCGCGTCTCGGCGCTCGAAGGCTTCGAGCTGGAGATCGTCGGCAACGTCCCGCTCGGCACGCCGGCCCGCGACGAGCGCGGGTTCAAGGAAGTGAAGGCTTCCGGGCCGGACGCGGCGCCGGCCTGAGCCCGGGGACAATTTCAAATTTGAAATTTCGAATTTCAAATCTGCCTTAAGGTTCTCTTCCCGATTACGTTTCTCTATCTCGGCCGCCTCTCCCCCGGGCGGCACTTCACGGAAAAGTTATGCCGACGGACGAGCACGACGAGCGAGACGCTCAGCCGACACCCGAGCCGCAGGGCGGCGACCCCGCGGCGCCCCCGCCGCCCGACGAAAGTCGCGGGGTCGGGACGCCCGCCGCCCGGCGCCGCCGCCGCGGCCTGCGCCGCGTGGTCAACCGGCGCAACGCGATGTGGACGGGCATCGTCGCGGTCGTCGCGGTCGTCGCGCTCGCCTTCATCCTGTTCCTGCTCTACCGCACGGGGCAGATCGACCGCTACGTCGCCGGCCAGATAGTCAGCACGCTCGCCAAGTACAACGTGCGGGCCGAGATCGGCTCGTTCAGCACGCGGCTCGGCCCGCGCGAGGTCGAGATCAACGACCTCAAGCTCTACAACTCCGTCACGGGCGCGCCCATCGGCAACGTCGGCCGCGTCGTCGCCAAGGTGCGCGTCGAGGACATGTGGTCGCTCAACCTGACGCGCAACGTCAACCTCGAAGAGCTGACCGTCGACCGGCCGGAAATCTGGGTGACGTACGACGCCGAAGGGCGCTCGAACTTCTCGGGGCTGAAGATCCCGCCGCCCGAGCCGAACAAGCGCATCCTCTTCGCCTACTCGACGGCGCGCGTCGCCGTCAACGACGCCGTCGTCCACTACGACGACCGCCGCTACGACATCTCGGGCGAGGCCAGGAACGTCCGCGCCACCGTCCGCCCCGACGACCCCGACGCCCCGGCCGAGAGCCGCATGAACGTCATCGACTTCGCGTCCACCGGCTCGACCTTCAAGATGAACGGGCGCGAGGTCAACCCCATCGACATCGAGCTGCACGCGCGGGCCAACCAGTTGCGCGCCGACGTCGGCGAGCTGGTGCTGCGCTCGCCCGTCGCGGAGGCGCGTCTGACGGGCGCGCTCGACGACTGGCGCGCGCTGCGCTACCACATGGACGTGCGCGCCGACGTCGACCTGACGCAGACCTCGGACGTGCTCCGGCTGGAGACGACGATGCGCGGCGCCGGGCGCTTCGAGGGGAAGGTCGAGGGCGAGGGCGACAGGTACAAGGTCGAGGGCCAGATAGCCTCCGACGCGCTCGCGGCCGACGGCGTGCGCCTGAAGGCTTTGCAGGTCAACGCCAGCGCGTCGGGGCAGGGGAGCGCTTACGAGGCGCGGGGCAAGGCCGTCGCGGAGCTTCTGACCGCGGGCGACTTTCAGTTGAACCTCGTGCAGCTCGTCGGCGGCGTGACGGGGACGGGCTCCGACTTCCGCTGGCTGGGCGACCTGCGCGCGGCCGCGGCGCGGAGCGGCTCGACGAGCCTCGCCGGCCTCTTCGTGAAGGACGCGGCGGCCGAGCTGCGCGGCGGCGAGGTCGCGGGTGGGAGCGCGACGTCCGCCTCGGCCGACTCGGTCGTCTTCGAAGGCGGGCGGGTCGCGGGCGCGCAGGTCTCGGGCGTGAAGGCCGCGCGCGACGAGGCCGGAAGGTTAAGGGTCACGGCCGACTCGGCGCGCGCGGGGACGATAGTGTCGAAGGGCGCGACCGTCGCCGGCGTGCAGGCCGCGGGCGTCGACGCGATGATCAACCCCGACAACTCCGCGACGGCGACCGTGGCGCGTCTGAACGTCGCGGGGCTGAACGCGGCGGGCGCGCGGACGGGGAGCATCAACGTCGCGGGCGTGCGGCTCGCGGTCTCGCCCGCGGGCCGGGTCGAGGGCACTTCGAACGACATCGGCGTCGGCACGGTCGCCTTCACCGTGCCGGCGTCGAAGGGCGCGGCGGCGCAGCAGGGGCGCGTCGATAACGTGCGGCTCGCGCGCCCGCGCTTCACGCTTGAGCCGGGCGGGCGCTACCGCGCGAGCGCCGACTTGAGTCTGGGCGGCGGCGTGCTGGGCCAGTTGAATCTGGGGAAGGCGCGCGCGGCCGTCGTCGCGACGAGCGACCAGATTCAGTTGAACGACTTCGTCGCCGACCTCTTCAACGGCAGCGCCCGCGGGAGTGCGACCGTCGCCACGTCCGGCCGCGCGGCTTCGAGCGTCCGCGCGACCTTCGAGAACGTGGACGCGGGCGGCCTGCTCGCGCTCGCCTCCGGCAACGCCGTGCCGCTGACGGGCGCCGCGACCGGCACCGTCAACCTGAGCTTCCCCGGCACCAACTTCAAGCTCGCCTCGGGGCGCGTGGACGCGACCTTCGAGGGCGCGACCGGGAGGGACGAGTCGGCGCGCACGCCTCTGACGGGGCAGTTGGCGCTGACGGCCCGGGAGGGCACTTTCGACATCGAGCGCGCGAACCTGCGCGCGGGCGCGACCGAGCTGACGGCGGCGGGACGCTTCTCTTTCCGGGGCGGCTCCGACCTCGCCGTCAGCCTCAACTCGACGGACGCCGCCGAGTTGCAGAACGTCGCGCTCTCGACGGGCCTGCTCTCCGAGTTCGAGGAGAAGATTAAGGCCGTCGGCATCGCCGGCAACCTGAGCTTCAAAGGCAACGTGACCGGCGACCTCGACGCGCCGATTGTCAACGGCCGCTTCGAGCTTCAGTCGCTCAACCTCCGCGGCCGCGACCTCGGCGCCGTCTCGGCCGACATCGCGTCGAACGCCGCCGAGACGCGCATCGACAACGGCCGGCTCGACGAGCCCGACGGCGGCGGCGTGGCCTTCAAGGCCCTCATCCCGCGCACGGGCGAGAACAACGTCGAGTTCGAGGCGACGCTTGAGAACGTCAACGCCGGCAACCTCGTCGCCGCGCTCGCCGCCGACGAGAAGGGCGGGCTCGCCGCCAACCTCTCGGGGATGGGGCCGGCCTCGGGCAAGATCGGCGTCACGGGCTACCCCGGCGCGATGAAGGGGAGCGCGGACCTGCGCGTCGCGGGCGGGCGCATCGGCGCGACCCCGTACGACGAGATCGTCGCGCGCGCCACCTTCGACGGCCCGAGCGTCATGCTCGACTCCTTCAACGCGAAGCTCGGCGACGGCAACATCACGGCGGCCGGGGGCATCGAGATCGCCTCCGGCGCCCAGGGGCTCCCGGGCGCGACCGTGAAAGACTTCCGCGTCGAGGGGAAGAACGTCGACCTCGGGCTCTTCACCGCGCTCTTCGGCGGCGCGTCCACGCCCGCGCTCTCGGGCAAGGCCGACTTCAACGCGCTGCTCACCGGCAACGTGGCCGACCCGACCTCCATCCGCGCCGAGGTCAACGCGCAGGGGCGCGACGTGACCGTCAACGGCCAGTCCGCGGGCCAGCTCACGCTCGTGGGCCACATGACGAACGAGCAGAAGTTCGTCGCGGAGCTGACGACGGGTCTCTTCGGCAAGCCGCAGGTCGTGCGCGCCACGCTCGACCTCGCGGGCGAGAACTTCCCCGTCGAGGCCGAGACGACTTTGACGGGCGCCGACCTGACGCCGCTCTTCGCCGCGCTCCTCAACAACCCGAACGTGCAGGTGACGGGGCGCGCGACCGGGACGATTCGCGCCTCGGGCACGCTCCTCAGCGAGGACGAGAACGCGTCGATCACCGACGCCATCTCGGGGCGCGCGGAGTTCTCCGAGCTGGCCGTGCAGGTGCAGGACGTGGAGCTGCGCGCCGAGAACCCGCTCGTCGTCACCTTCAAGCCGAACGAGGTCACCTTCGAGCGGACGCGCTTCACGGGGACGGGGACGAACATCTCGTTCGGCGGCACGGCCGCGCTCGGCCCCGGCGGACGCCAGAACCTGACCGTCAACGGCGACCTGAACCTCCGCTTCCTTTCGAGCGCGAGCCGCAACACGTTCCTCTCGGGCGTGGCGCGCGTCGCGGTCGCGGTCGGCGGCTCGTTCGAGCAGCCGCAGGTGACGGGCACGGCGTCGGTCGAGAACGCGTCGCTCGCCGTGCTCCTCCAGAACGAGCGCCTGACGGCGACGCAGATCAACGGGACGGTGCGCTTCAACTCGAACCAGGCGAACCTCGAATCCCTGACGGGGCGGCTCGGCGGCGGGCGCGTCTCGGCGACGGGCGGCGCGCTCATCTCGGGCTTCCAGCCGACGCAGTTCCGACTCGTCGCGCGCGGCGAGAACGTGACGGTGCCGGCCGCCGCCTTCGTCACGCTGCCCGCCTTCCTCGGCGACCTGCCGACCACGGCCGACGCCGACCTCGAAATCCGCGGCGGCTCGGAGGGCGTCTTCGCCACCGGCACCATCAAGGTGCGCCGCACCGAGATCACCGAAGACATAGACCTCGCCGACCTGATCGACCGCCGCAACGAGGTGCCCATCACGTCGGGCGGCGGAGGCGGGGCGGGGGCGGGCGCGGGCCTCTTCGGGCCGACGACCGTCGCCCTGACCATCCAGGGGCAGGACGCGCTCGTCGTGCGCAACAACCTCGCCGACATGGTCGGCTCGCTCAACCTGCGCGTGCAGGGGCCGATTGACGCGCCGGTCAGCTCGGGACGCATCACGGCGACGCGCGGCACGGTCGCCTTCCGCAACGACCGCTACGAAATCCTGCGCGCCATCGTCGACCTGCCGCCGCGCGTCGAGGCGCCGCCGGTCATCAACCTCCAGGCGCAGGCCGACATCCGCGGCTACCGCGTGACGGTGACGATGTCGGGGCCGATCTCGGGCGGCCTGACGACGACGGCCACGTCCGACCCGCCGCTGCCGCAGGCCGACGTGATCGCGCTCATCACGACGGGGAATCTTTCGGGCGGGCCGGAGGGGACTTCGACGCTCGCGCAGACGGGGCTCGGGACGGCGACGAGTCTGTTGACCGACACCCTCATCAACGCGCCCGTGCAGAAGGCGACCGACAAGCTGTTCGGCCTGAACCGCTTCGAGTTCGACCCGGTCATCGCGGGGCGCGGCGGGCAGAGCCCGACGGCGCGGCTGACGGTGGGGCGGCAGGTGAACCGCAACCTCGCCATCACCTACTCGACCAACGTGACGGGCGAGCCCAACCAGGTCATCGCCGTCGAGTACCGCGTCAGCGACCGCCTCTCGTTCATCGCGCAGTACCAGCAGGGCTCGACCGACACGCTGAGCACGCGCAGCAACAACTTCAACTTCGAGCTGCGCTTCCGGAAGAGGTATTGAAGGGGAGTAGACAGTAGTCAGTAGGTTCTGTTCGACGGACGTTGACGCTGACCACCGTGCGATTCGTAACGAGGATGTTTTTCTACTGTCTACTGTCTACTGACAACTGTCTACTGACTACTGTGACTATCCGGCGGGCCATCTTTCTAACACTCGCGCTGCTGCTCGCGGCGCCCTCGGCCGCGGCGTCCGGCGACGCCCCGCGCCTGGCGCCCGACCTGAGCCGGTACGAGGGGCGGACGGTCGAGAGCGTGACGCTCGACGTGGAGGGGGCGTCGCTCGACGAGGCCGCGCTGGGCGAGCTGCGCGGGCGCCTGCGCGTCGCCGCGGGCGCGGCCTTCTCGGCCGTGCTCGTGCGCGAGTCCTTGCAGGCGCTCTTCGACACGGGGCGCGTCGCCGACGCGCGCGTCGAGGCGCGCGACGCCGCCGGCCCCGGCGCCGACGGGCGGCCCCGCGTCGCCCTCCGCTTCGTCATGCGGCCCCGGGTCTCGGTCGAGCGCGTCGAGTTCACCATCCACACCACGCCCGGCGCCGACGTGAGCGAGGACGAGCTGCGCTCGCGCGTCACGCTGCTCGAACCGGGCAAGCGACTGAACGACGCCGCGCTGCGCGAGAACGCCGACGCCGTCCAGGCGTACCTCCGCGACCGCGGCTACTACCGCGCCGAGGTCTCCTACGACACGCGCCTCGACGCGACGCGCACGCGCTCGACGGTCGTCTTCGACGTGCGCCCGGGCGCGCCCACCACGCTCGAAACTTTTACCATCGACGTGAAAGGCTTCGACGGCGCGCCGCTCGCCGAAGTTCAGCGCGAGCTGAAGCTCCAGCCCGGCGAGCACTTCACGCAGTCCCTGCTCGGCGAGGACGTGGCGCGCGTGCGCCGCGCCGTCATCGAGACCGGCCACCTCGCCCCGCGCTTCGAGGAGCCCGAGATACGTCTGGACTCGGCCGCCAACCGCATCGCCGTCACGTTCAAGGGGAGCGTCGGCCCGAAGGTCTCGGTCGACGTCAAGGGCTACGAGCTGAGCGACAAGCGCCGGCGCGAGCTGCTCCCCGTCGAGCGCGAGGGCACCATCGACTACTCGGCCATCGTCGAGGGCGAGCGCCGCCTCCGCAACCGCCTCCAGTCGGAGGGCTACTTCTTCAACGAGGTCACGGCCGCCTGCGCCGTCACGCCGCCGCTCGCGCCGCCCCCCGACACGCTCGGCGCCGAGTTCAACCCGTGCGAGCTTTTGAACCCCGACGAGCTGGCCGAGAGCAACGTCGCCATCACCTACGAGGTCACGCGCGGGCGCCGCTTCAAGCTCACCGAGATGCGCATCGAGGGCACGGACAAGCTCTCGATAGAGGACGTGGACGCCGACCTCCGCACGCAGACGGCCAACGTGCTCGGCATCATCCCGCTCCTCGGCTACGGGCGCGGCTACACGAGCGAGGACGCGCTGGAGCGCGACCGGCGCCTCATCGAGGCGCGGATGCGCGACCTGGGCTACCGCGACGCCGCCGTCTCCGTCCGCCAGGGCATCACGCTAGAGAGCGACAACCTCATCATCACCTTCGCCGTGGACGAAGGCCCGCTCACGCGCGTCGCCGACATCGAGGTGCGCGGCAACCAGATTTACACGGCCGCGCAGTTGCGCGACGCGCGCTGCGCCGCGGGCGCGGCGCCGGCCGAGGGGGCGCCGCTCGCCGGGGCGACGCCGGACGAGGGCTGCCTCGTCGTGGGCGGCCCCTACTCGCGCACGGCCGCGCGCGCCGACGGCGAGCGCATGCGCTCGCACTACGTCCGCCACGGCTACGTCGAGGCCGACGTGCAGGTCTCGCTCGACGAGCTGCCTTCGGCGGCCAACGGCGACGCGCAGGTGCGGCTCGTCTACCAGGTCAACGAGTCGGACAAGTTCTACATCAACCACATCTACGTCAACGGCGTGGTGCGGACGAAGAGGGAGGCCGTGCTCGAAGCCATCCCCCTGCGCGAGGGCGAGGTGCTGCGCGGCGACGAGCTGGCCGAGAGCGAGCGCGCGCTCCTCAACACGGCCGAGGCGTTCCAGCAGGTCATCATCCGCACCGAGCCCGCGCCCGACGGCCCCGGCGGCTTCAAGCGCCGCGACGTCATCATCGACGTGCAGGAGCGCAAGAGCATCACGACCGAGTACATCGTCGGCTTCTCGACCGACACGGGCGCGCTCGGCGGCTTCGAGCTGCGCAACTCGAACCTCTTCGGCAAGCTGCGGCAGGGCGCCATCCGCACGCGCGCGAGCCGGCAGCAGCAGCTCGCGCGCTTCGAGTACTTCGACCCGCGCTTCCGCCGCTACGGCGAGAAGAGCTTCGCGCCGCTCACCTTCTCCGTGCAGTACCAGCGCGACACGAGCGTGACGCGCTTCTTCCGCACCAGCATCGACCGCGGCACCAACGGCATCGTCCAGCGCTTCGACGAGGACGGCGACCTGATCGACGAGTTCGGGCAGCGCACCGCCGGCCCGTCGATCAACCGCTTCACGGTCAACCTGGAGACGAGCCGCGACCTCGAATACGAGCTGACGCCCGCGGGCGCGCAGCGCAAGCGCACGACCCTCTACCTGCGCTACAACTACGAGGACGTGCGCCTCTTCAACATCGAGAGCCTGCTCATCGCCAACATCCTGCGCCCCGACCAGGGCGTGCGAGTCTCCCGCTTCGGGGCCAGCTTCGTGCGCGACACGCGCGACCGCCAGTTCGACCCGACGCGCGGCGACAACCTGACCGTGGACTACGCGCTCGCGGCCAAGCAGCTCGGCGGCAACCTCTCGTTCGGCAAGCTGAACCTCACCTACCGCCGCTACAAGGCCCTGGGCCGCCTGCGCGACACGGTGCTGGCGGCGAGCGTCCAGCTCGGCCTCGCGAGCATCTTCAACCCGTCCGACCGCAACGGGAACGGCCGCATCGACGACCCCGACCGGCGCCTGCCCATCAGCGAGCGCTTCTTCTCGGGCGGCGCGACCTCCCTGAGGGGCTTCAGCTTCGAGGAGGCGGGGCCGCGCGTCGTCGCGCCCTTCTGCACGTTCGGGCCGCAGCCCGGCCCCGTGAGGAGCACGAACCCGCCGCCCGAGTTCCTCCCGCCGTGCGGGACGTTCCGCGACCGGCAGGGCGAGGTCGTCGCGGTCAACCCCTTCACCGTGCCCATCGGCGGGAACGCGATGGCGGTCGTCAACCTTGAGGCGCGCGTCGCGCTGACGCGCAACATACAGGTGGTGCCCTTCTACGACGGCGGCAACGTCTTCGACCGCGCCCGCGACCTCTTCCGCTCGGGGAAGTGCGAGGCCGGGCGCGACCCGAACTCGTGCCAGAGGTGGACGCACACCGTGGGCCTCGGCCTGCGGCTCAAGACGCCGCTCGGCTCCATCGGCGCGGACTGGGCCTACCTGCTCAACCCGCCCGAGTTCGTCGTCCCGCAGTTCGGCGGCGGCACGGCCATCCACCGCCTGAAGAACAACCAGCTACACTTCCGGTTCGGCCAGACTTTCTGAGGCGTCCGCCTCGTTGAGGTTTATGGAAGATTCGTTCAACGCAGAGGACGCGGAGGCGCAGAGGTCGCAGAGGAGAACATTCAACCCTCCGCGCCCCCTCCGCGCCCTCCGCGCCCCCGCGTTGAAATTCGAGACCCATAACACTCAAGGTCGAGACTATAAGTCCCGCGGCGAGTTCGAGGGTTTGCAGATGAAGTTACTGCTGTCTTCAGTTCTACTTGTCATGCTGGCGACGGGTGCCCGCGCGCAGACGCCCGCGGCCGGGGGCGGCGAGGTCGTCGACCGGATGGTCGCCGTCGTCAACGACGGCGAGTTGATCACCTACTCAGACCTCCTGTGGCAGCTCGCGCTCCAGCCGAACGTGCCCATCGACAGCCCGCGCCGCGAAGACCTCGCCCGCGCGCTCGGACTCCTCATCGACCAGCGGCTCGTCGTGCAGGAGGCCGACAAGCTGCCGCACGTCCACGCCACCGAGGAGGAGATGAGGAAGGCCGAGGCCGAACTCGTCAACCGCTTCCCCTCGCAGTCGGAGTTCCAGCGCCGGATGGAGCGCGTCGGCATGACGGCCGCCCAACTGCGCGAGGTCATCCACGAGCGCATCGACATGGAGAAGTACCTCGACTTCCGGTTCCGCTCCTTCACCGTCGTCACGCCGCAGGAGGTCGAGGCTTACTACCGGGACGCCTACGTCCCGCGCCACCGGCGGACGCGCCCCGGGGTCGTCGTCCCCGAGCTGAAGGCCGTCTACAACGAGATACAGTCCGAGCTGATCGAGCGCAAGATCGAGTCCGACACCGACGCCTTCCTCGAAGACTCGCGCGCCGCCGCGCAGATCACCTTCCTCGACGAGTCGCTCGCCGAAGGCGTGCAGCGCCCCGAGGGCGGAGGCGGCGGCGCGGTGCGCGGCTCAGGCTCTCCGGGGCGCGGCGCC
>DASVQJ010000327.1:0-17553 GCA_036389235.1 Pyrinomonadaceae bacterium
CTGAGCATGCGGATGCTGCTCGCCGAATACTTCCGCCGCCTCGGCTTCGGGGTCGAAGAGAAGGAGAGCGCCGAAGAGGCTTTGGAGCGCGCGCTCTCGGGGCAGTTCGACTGCTTCATCTTCGACGTCTCGATGCCGGGCATGACGGGGCTCGAACTCCTGAGGCGCGTGCGCGAACGCGGGGTGGAGACGCCGGCCATGTTCCTCACGGCGCACGACGCCGTGGACGACAAGGTCGCGGGCTTCCAGGCGGGCGCCGACGACTACTTAGCCAAGCCCTTCAGCCCGCGCGAGCTTGAGGTGAGGGTCGAGGCCCTCCTGCGGCGCGCGGGCAAGTGGTCGGCCAAGCCCGAGGACGAGCGTAAAGACCGCATCGCGGTCGGCGAGCTGGTCATCGACAAGCGCCGGCACGAGGTGACGGTCGGCGGCAGCCGCGTCGAACTCACGCCGCTCGAATTCCACATCCTCGAACGCCTGGCGAGCGAGCCCGGCCGCGCGTGGTCGCGCAACGACCTGCTCGACGAGGTCTGGAGCACCGAGTACGAAGGCTACCAGCGCAACGTAGACCCGCACATCAACCGCCTGCGCCGCAAGATCGAGCCCGACCCCAAGAACCCGCAGTACGTCCTGACCGTCCGCGGCGTCGGCTACAAACTGAACGAGGCCCCATGACCCACCGAACCGACAGACCCCGCCGCCTGACCGCGGGCGCGCTCGCGCTCGCCTCCTTACTATTCGCCACGCACGGCGGCCGCGTCGTCGGCGCGCAGAAGAGGTCGGGCGGCAAGGTGAAGCCCGGCGCCAAACTTTTACCCAACCCGCCGCAGACCCCCGACCCGAACCGGAAGCCGGTGGCGACGCAGGTGCCGCCTTCGATCCTCGTCCGCTGGCAGGGCAAGCCCGGCGTCAGCCGCTACCGGCTCCAGCTCGCGACCGACGAGAAGTTCGAGGACGTGGTCTTCGACCAGGCGGTCGAGGGCCGGCAGTACGTCGTCAAAGACCTCCCGCCCGGCGACTACTTCTGGCGCGTCGCGCCGGCCGCCGCCGAGACCAGCATCTCTTACTCGCAGCCCGAGCGGGTCACGCTCGGCAGCGAGGCGAAGGTCACGGTCGGCAGCGTCGTGATGCCCGCGGACGCGACGGGCTGGCGCGTGGCGACGGGCGAGGTGGCGAAGGTCGCGCCGGCCAACCTGCGCCCGGGCGGCGTCATAGATTTCGTCGGCCTCGGCGCCGACGGCCGCGTCTTCGCCGTGGACGGGGCGAGCGGCATCTCGCTCTGGACTTCGCGCTACAACACCACGGCCGCCGGTCAGGCCCCGAGCCCGAAGGCCGTCAGCTTCGAGCCGCTCGTCGTCGGCGACCCCCTGCGCGGCGCGTACGTCGTCGTGGCGACGCAGGGCGGCGTGCGCGCCCTGCTCGGCGACACGGGGCGCGAGACGTGGCGCGCGAGTCTGGAAGGCACGGCGGCGGCGGGTACGGCGTCCGACCTCGACGGCGACGGCAAGCAGGAGCTTGTGGTCGTCACCGAGGAGCCGGAGATGTTCTACGTCATCAACCCGCTCTCGGGTCGCGTGCTGGCGGGCCAGAAGCTCTCGGGCGAGGTCGCGGGCACGCCTTACGCGTTCGAGGCGGGCGGCCGGCGCGGCGTGCTGCTCGGGATGAAGAAGGGGCGCGTCGAGTTCCGAGGGGCGGACGCGCAGGTCGTGGCCGAGGCGAAGATTGACGAGGACGTGACCACGGCGCCGCTCGTCACGCGCCGCGGCGAGATGGCCTTCATGGCCGTCGGCGGCAACAGCGCCCTGTGGGCTCTGAGCGTGCCCGACCTGAAGGTGCTCGGCGCCATCCGCGCCGAGGACGACTCGGTGCGCGGGTCGCTCGCGGCGGCCGACCTCGACGGCGACGGCAGCGCGGAGATCGTGATGGTGACGAGGCGCGGGCGCGTCGCGCTGGTGAGCACGCTGGACGGCACCGTCAAGTGGTTCGCCGAGGGCGGCGAGGCGGCCGCCTCCGCCGCCTTCGCGGACGTGAACGGCGACAACGTGCTGGACGTGATCGTGCCCGGCGCGGGCAGCACGTTCGCGCTCGCCTTCTCGGGGCGCGACGGGTCGCTCGTGATGCGCGTCGAGGAGGGCGGGAAGGGCGGCGGGCAGAAGCCGGGCGGGCGGACGCGCTCGCTCGTCGTCACGCCGGCGCTCGGCGGCGGCGGCTGGCTCGTCGGGGGCGACCCGGCGGGGACGGGCCTGCGCGCGGTCGAGCTGCCGAAGGGCTCCGTCAAGACGGCCTCGAGGTGAAGGCCGGAGGGGCGTCCGTCTTGAACGCCGGGCGAAGGGGTTCGGTCTAACTTGTACGTCCGTCTGCTCGCCGCGTCGCTCTTCGCCGCGTGGCTCGTGGGAAAATTCGTGCTGGGCAGGGAAGGGTTCATACACATCCTCCTGCTCTGCGCCGTCGCCGTCGGCGTCGTGCAACTCGTCCACGAGCGCCGCGCCGCGCGGCCGTAGGACGAGGATTTGCCGGCGTGGTTCTTTCTTAACATGTGAGTGGCTAAGGGGTATTCACCGCAGAGGCACGGAGGACACGGAGATTGCACGGAGGGTTGCATTACTCTGTGCCCCCTCCGTGTCCTCTGTGCCTCTGCGGTTAACCGCCCGCCGCGCCGTGCTCGACCGGCGGGAAGACCCGCCCGCGAAAAAGGCGGCAACAGCGGGCGCGTTTAGAAGCATCAATCATCCTGTAGGCTTTGTTCTCCGCGCCGTCAGCTTTGGCTCCCCGGGGCGCGCCCACTTCACACGAACAGAAGGAGTAAGGTTTATGAGATTCTCTGGCTCTCCTTTCCGCGTGGCGGCGGCGCTGCTGTTCGCGCTCTTCTCGTGTGCGCCCGCCGTCCCGGCGCAGGCCGACAGCCGGCGCGAGACCGTGGCCGTCTCCTACCCGCTCGAACAGACGGTGAGCTTGAAGTTCCGCGGGACGACGCGCCTGCCGCGCCTGTCGGGCTCCGCCAAGGTGAGGCGCACGGGGCGGCGCAACACGCGCGTCGAGCTGAGCGTGGACAACCTGCCGCGCGCGTACGAGGTCGGCGGCGTCTACACGACCTACGTCCTCTGGGCCATCTCGCCCGAGGGGCGCGCGGACAACCTGGGCGAGCTGAAGCGCAGCGGCAGCACATTCATCAACACCAAGATCGACGTGACGACGCCGCTCGAAACCTTCGCGCTCATCGTCACCGCCGAGCCGCACCACCTCGTCCGCACGCCCTCCCGGATGGTCGTGCTCGAAAACCTCCCGCCGCGCGACCCCGGCGACGCGCAAATCTCGACCGTGCCCGTGCAGTACATCGGCAACGCCTCCGACTACCTGCGCGACGCGCGCGTGCCCGACATCGCCGACCGGGACTTGCTGAGGACGCCCGTCTCCCTGCTCGGCGCGCGCCAGGCCCTCAACCTCGCGCGCTACGCGGGCGCCGAGCGCGACGCGACGCAGGAGTTGAACGAGGCGAGGGCGATGCTCGAACAGGCGGAGAACGCCTGGCGCCTCAACCAGTCCGAGGCGGAGGTGGACGTGCTCGCGCGGCGCGCCATCAGCCTGGGCGTGA
Source organism: Pyrinomonadaceae bacterium (assembly GCA_036389235.1). Lineage (GTDB taxonomy): Bacteria > Acidobacteriota > Blastocatellia > Pyrinomonadales > Pyrinomonadaceae > QHXN01. The sequence continues at coordinate 3,590 of DASVQJ010000327.1, forward strand.
AGGCCGAGGAGACGGCCGAGCTGCGCGCCGCCGCGCGCAAGCGGCGCGAGGAGAAGGCCGCGAGCGACCGCGCCATCAACGAGGCAGAGGAGACCGCCGCCGAGGCCGGGCGCACCATCCAGCAGTTGCGCGACTCTCTGCGCCGCGAGGAGTCCGCGCGCGAGCTGGCCGAGCGCGACGCCGCCAGCGCCAACCAGCAGTTGCGCGAGCTGCGCAACGAGAACGCGCGGCTGCGCGACGAGCTGGCCGCGGTGCGCACGGAGGGCGACGCCGCGCGCCTGAAGCTCGCGCGCATGGAGGGCGAGCGCGCCGCCGAACAGGCCAGCGCCGACGCCGCGCGCCGCGCCGCGCAGCAGCAGGAGGCGCTCGCCAGTCTCAAGTCTTCGCTCGCGCGCTTCGGCGCGGTGAAGGAGACGGCGCAGGGACTCGTCCTCGTCCTGCCGGACACGCTGTGGGCGGGCGCGCGCGCGGCGGAGCTCACGCCGAAGGCTGTGTCGGCGACCATCGACCCGCTCGCCGCGCTCCTCGCCAACAACCCGGACCTTCGCGTCCGCATCGAGGCGCACGTCGACGCGAAGGGCGACGCCGCCGAATTGCAACGGCTCACGCAGGACAGGGCCGAGGCGCTCGCCGGCCGCCTCGTCTCCTCCGGCGTGGACGGCGCGCGCATACAGGCCAACGGGATGGGCGGCTCCAGCCCCGTCGCGGCCAACACGACCCCCGCCGGCCGCCTGCGCAACCGCCGCGTCGAGATCACACTCACCCCCGCGGCGGGCGACGCGGTCTCTTCGGCCGGACAACAGTAAGGAAAGATGCCGGATGTCAGATGCCGGATGTTAGTAAAGGCGAGGTGCCCTTAACTAACATCCGGCATCTGGCATCCGGCATCTTCCACTCCGATGGCCCTGCTCGAAATCCTACAGCTCATCGGGTACAGCACGGCGGCGGCGCTGCACTTCTTGATCGCGGCGCTGTTGGGGCGGAGCCGGCGCGTCTTGAACCGTCTGGAGCGCGTGCTGCTGGTGCTGGCCGTCGCGCTGGGCGTGTGGCACGCGTCGAGCCTTTTGGTCGTGCTCCACACGATGCTGGGTCTCTCGCAGGGCCGCTGGACGCCCCTGCTGCGCCTGGCCGACACGCTCGCCGTTTCGAGCGTGACGCTGACCTACTCGCTGCTGCTTCACCTTCATCTGCATCTGTGGGCGGACGCGCGCGGGCGGGGTCTGACGTGGAGCGAGCGCGCGCGCGTCTACCTCTCTTACGTGCCCGCGGTCTTCCTCGCCTACGCGGCGCCGAAGCTCTGGACGGGCGCGTACGCGCCGATGTTCGTGCGCCTGTCGCACCTGCTGGTGCCGTTCGCGCTGTGGGCGGCGTACGTGCTCTGTCTGGTCGCGGGCACGGACTTCTTCATCGCGCGTCTGTCGAAGGCGCAGTCGGAGCGGAGGCTCTTGAACACGCTGGCCGCGTCGTTCGTCGGCATCGCGGCGCTCATCCTCGCGGTCTACGCCTTCGGCGTGGGGCGGGGGACGACGCTCGGGCTCTACCTGCAGACGGTCGCCAACCTCGGGTCGCTCCTGCCGACGGCGCTGCTCGCGTACCACATCTACAGGTATCGATACCTCGGGCTCATCTTCAAGGAGAGCCTCATCCTCGCCTCGCTCGCGTCGTTCGTGCTGGTCGCGTACCTCTTCGGCATACGCACCATCGCGCTGTGGCTGACCGGGCGCTTCGAGCTGAGGCCGGGCGCGGTCGAGTCTCTGCTGATACTGTTGCTCGTGCTGCTGGCGGCGCCTTTGCGCCGGTGGCTGGACAAGAGGTTCCGGCGCCTGTTCGAAGAGGAGGCGGGGCTCTTCCGCGAGGTGGCGGCGCGCATCGGCAAGTCGGCGGGGCGTTACGGTCAGCTGCACGAGTTCCTGCGCTTCGTCGAGGAGCGCGCGGCCGAGAGTCTGGGTCTGCGCCGCGTGAGCATCCTGGCCGCCCCCGCATCCGATAACGACGGGAGTAAGGGCAAGGCTTTAAGTTCTGTTCGGGAGCGGAGCGAGGCCGGGCCGATGAGTTCGGGAGACGCGAGTCGGAACGGCGAGGCGACGGCCGCCGCCGTCGCGCGGCCGAACCTACAGTCTCACTACGAGGCCAACGTGCCCGGTCTTTTGAAGGCGGGGGCTGGGGCGGCGGCGGCGAAGTTGGAAGCGGAAGAGTCGGCCGCGGAAGGGGAGTCACACGCGGCGCCGGAGGACGAGCAGTGGGCCGCGCGCGTGCTCGCGCTCGAAGCAGAGTCGGGGCTCGGGTTGATAGAGGACGAGCCGCTGCTGCGCGAGCGCGGCTGGGAGGCCGCCTACACGCTCAGGCGCGAGGAGCGCGTCGTCGGGCTCATGCTGGTTGACGCGGCGCCGGAGGCCCTGACCTACGAGGTGCGCTCGTCGCTCGAACTGCTCGCGGGTCAGGTCGCCATCGCCATCGAGGACAGCCGTCTGGTCGAAGAGAACGTGCGGCTCGAACGGCGCATCGCGCAGAGCGAGCGGCTGGCGGCGCTCGGGCGCATGGCCGCGACCGTCGCGCACGAGGTCAAGAACCCGCTCTCCGCCATCAAGTCCATCGCGCAGGTCTTGCGCGAGGACGACTACCTCAAGCGCGAGTACGCGCGCGACCTCGAACTCATCGTCGGCGAGACCGACCGCCTCTCGCGCAGCGTCACGCAGATGCTCAGCTTCGCGCGCACCGCGCCGCAGGCCGACGAGCCGCGGCGCGCGGGCGAGCTGCTCGACTCCGTTGTACTCCTGTTTCAGAAGGAGGCGTCCGCACGCGGCGTCACGCTCAAGGCGGATTTCGGCGCGCGCGACGGGGAGCTCGACGGCGCGTCGGCCGCTTCGTTGAGAGACGCGCTGACGAACCTTCTGCTCAACGCGCTCCACGCGACGCCCGCGGGCGGCAGGGTCAGTCTCTCGGCCGTCGCCGAAGGCAATCGCCTGACGGTCGCGGTCGCAGACACCGGCCCCGGCGTCGCGCCCGAACAGCGCGAACGCATCTGGGAGCCCTTCTACACGACCAAGCAGCGCGGCACCGGCCTCGGCCTCGCCATCGTCCGCAAGCGCATCGAGGAGGTCGGCGGCCAGGCACGGCTCGCCGCCCCCCGCCCCGGCGAAGGCGCGCGTTTTGAACTGACACTGCCGTTGAAGAAGTAGACAGTAGACGGTAGTCAGTAGGGCTCCGCCTTATTGGCGTTGAGGATGACAGCCGCGCGGTTCGGGCGGTGAGGGTTTTTCCTACTGACTACTGTCTACTGACTCCTGGCTACTCCCCCTTTGGCACGGGGCGTGCAACCCGTTCGGGCATGGATAACGAGATGAGTTCAGAGAGAAGAGGGAAGTGGCGCGTGCTCGTCGTGGACGACGAGGAGGCGGCGCGCTACGGGATGCGGCGCGCGCTCGGCGGGTTCGACTACGAGGTCGAGGAGGCCGGGAGCGTGGAGGAGGCCCGCAACGTCCTGGCCGCGCGGCGGCCCGACCTGCTGCTGCTCGACGTGAACCTGCCGGGCGTGAGCGGGCTCGAATACCTGCGCGAGCTGGCCGCGGAGGGCGAGGGGGCGCCGCTCGTCGTGATGGTCACGGCCTACGGCTCCGAGCGCGTGGCGGTCGAAGCGATCAAGGCCGGCGCCTACGACTACCTCTCGAAGCCTTTCGAGATTGACGACCTGCGGCTCGTCGTCAAGAACGCCCTGGAGACGGTGGGCCTGCGCCGTGAGAACAGGGTTCTCCGACAGCGCATACAGCTCGAAGGCGCGCAGCGCGGCGCGCTCATCGGCAACTCCGAGTCGATGCAGCGCGTGCGCTCGATGATCGAGAAGGTCGCCGAGACGGACGCGACCGTCCTCGTCCGCGGCGAGTCCGGCACGGGCAAGGAGCTGGTCGCGCGCGAGCTGCACGAGCGCAGCTCACACCGCCGGCGCGGCTCCTTCGTCGCCGTCAACTGCGCGGCCCTGCCTTCGGAGTTGATCGAGTCGGAGCTGTTCGGCCACGAAAAGGGCGCGTTCACGGGCGCCGCCGCGCGCCGCCGCGGGAAATTCGAGCAGGCCGACGGCGGCACGCTCTTCCTCGACGAGATCGGCGACATGAGCGCCAACGTCCAGGCGAAGCTCCTGCGCGCGCTCGAAGAGCGGCGCATCGAGCGGCTCGGCGGCGGCGACTCCATCCCCGTGGACGTGCGCATCGTCAGCGCCACGCACCGCCCGCTCGAACAGGACATCGAGAAGGGGGGCTTCCGCGCAGACCTCTTCTACCGCCTGCAAGTCGTCACCATCGAGATACCCGCGTTGCGCGAAAGGCGCGAGGACATCCCCGTCCTCGCCGACACCTTCGCGCGGCAGGCCGCGGAGCGCTACGGCCTGCCCCCGCGCGTGCTCGCGCCGTCCGCGCTGCGCCGCCTCGTCGAGTACCACTGGCCGGGCAACGTGCGCGAGCTGCGCAACGCCGTCGAGCGCTCTCTGATTCTCGCCGAAGGCGACGAGGTCACGCACAAAGACCTGCCCGAAGAGATCGGCGCGGGCGGCGCGAAGGCTCCGAAAGAGACGGCGGCGGCGGCGGTCGTCGAGCCGGGCGCCCTGGCCGTCCCGTTCACGTCGGACTTCCGCGAGGACAGGCGCGAGTTCGAGCGCCGCTACATCGCGCGCTGCCTCGAAGAGACGGGCGGGAACGTGACGCGCGCCGCGGCCATCCTCGGCATGCACCGGCAGTCGCTCCAGCACAAACTGCGGGAGCTGGGGCTGGCGCGGCGCTACGTGGCCGTCGCGGACGGGGCGGACGTGGCCGACGACGCGCAGGATAATTCCGACACCTGAAAAGTGAATTTGCCTGCCCCGACCCCGAAGAGATAGACTTGCCCGCCCGTCAAAATCTTAGAGCGGAGTCAAGCGTATGAAGGCGCGCCTCGACGCAATCGTCAAGCTCGAACAGGCCGAGTACCTGGACAGACTTCTTCCGGCGAACACGGGTCTGCTCGCCGAGATGGAGGAGTACGCCGACGCCCACCGCGTCCCCATCGCCGACCGCGAGGTGGCGCGGTTCCTTGAGATCACCGCGCGCTCGACGGGCGCGCGCCGCGCGCTCGAAATCGGCATGGCCATCGGCTACTCGGTCATACACCTCGCGCGCGGGATGGGCGAAGGGGGCCTGGTCGTCACCATCGAGCCCAGCGAGGAGATGATCGCGCGCAGCGAAGATTTCGTCGGCCGCGCGGGGTTGAGGGAGCGCTTGAGAATTGAAAGAGGCTTCGCGCTCGAAGTCCTGCCGCGGCTGGCGGGCGAGACGTTCGACGTGCTCTTCCTCGACGCGTTGAAGGAGGAGTACGCGCAGTACCTCGAACTCTCCCTGCCGATGCTGCGCGCGGGCGGCGTGGTCGTCGTGGACAACCTCCTGTGGGGCGGGCAGGTGGCGGGCGAGATACGCTCGCCGGAGCAGACCGCCTCGACGCAGGCGCTGCGCGAGTTCAACCAGATATTCGTCCGCCACCCGCAACTGCTCGCGGTCGTGCTGCCCGTGGGCGACGGCCTCGGCTACGCCGTCAAGCTCTCCTGAGTGAGGGTGGAATTTCACCACAGAGACACAGAGACACAGCTTGAAGCAGTAGCCTGTTTTTAGCTGTGTCTCTGTGTCTCTGTGGTCAATCCTTCCTTCATTAAGCACGTGTCCCATGCCTGACCTCTTCCCCGACGCGGAGCTTTTCCGACTCGCCGCGGCCCGGCCCGAGCACGAACTGCTGCTGCTCTGCGCGCACAGGGGGAGCCCGCCGCAAGTGCGCGAACGTGTCGTCGAACTCTCACGCGCCGACATCGCCTGGGACTATCTCTTCCTGCTCGCGCGCCGCCACGCCGTGCTCCCGCTCCTGTACCGCGGGCTGGAAGGCGTCGAAGGGGTGCCCGAAGACTTTCGTGCGAAGCTGCGGGAAGAGTTTCGCAGGAACGCGACGCGCAACACGCTCCTGGCCGGAGAGCTGGCGCGCCTCGCGCGAACGTTCGAGGCCGAAGGGCTGCCGCTGCTCGCGTACAAAGGCCCCGCGCTCGCGCAGCAGGCTTTCGGCGACATCACGCTGCGCCGCTTCGTAGACCTCGACGTTATCGTCCGGCACGTGGACGCGCGCCGCGCGGGCGAACTGCTTCAGTCGCTCGGCTACACCAAACCCGAGGGTCTCACCGAGTCGCACGAGGAGTTCCTCCTGCGTCGGCAGCACAACCTCGCCTACACGCGCGACGGCGGGCTGTTGATCGTCGAGCTGCACTGGGAGGTCGCGCCCGCGCACTTCGCCGCCGTGCCGATTGAAGGGCGCGTCTGGGAGCGCGCCGTCCGGGTCAAACTTTTCGGGACGGAGGTGCGTTGCCCCTCGCCCGAAGACCTGCTCCTCGCGCTGGCCGTGCACGGGACGAAGCACCTCTGGGAGCGCCTCGCGTGGGTCTGCGACGTGGCGGCGCTGGTCAACTCGCGGGCGGATTTCGACTGGCCGTACGTCCGCGGGCGCGCACGCGAAGCCCGCGTCGAGCGGATGCTCTACCTTGTTCTGCGCCTCGCGCGCGGGCTCGCGGGTGCCGGGCTGCCCGAAGGTCTCGCCGCCGCCGCCGATGACGAAGGCTTGTCGGCCCTGTCCGCGGAGGTGACGGCGGCCATGTTCTCAAGCGCGGAGCCCGAGCCCATCGGCTTCGTCCGGAACGTCCGCTTCAACCTGCGCGCAAGAACCGGTCTGAGGGAGCGGCTCGACTACCTTCGCTTCATCCTGACGCCGACCGACGGCGACCTGTCGGCCGTGTCGCTCCCGGCCGGAATGTCTTTCGCGTACTACCTTTTGCGCCCCCTGCGGCTGGCCTTGAAGAGGGAGGCCGGGCATTGACGGAAGCGGCGTCGGAGGCGGCCTGCACAGCCGTGTTAAATCTTTCCACGCCGTTGACCTTGATATACATTTCATGTTAGTTTCCGCTTGCCCGTTAGGACTGTAAGTTCGAGGGCTTTACCTTCTCCGCCCGAGCAGCCGTGAAGGGCTTTTCTTTTTTGAGACAAGTGACAGTCGGGGTCAGAGCTTTACCGTTCGGGGACTTCTGTGCTTTTATGTTAGAAAGTCTTTTTAACTGGCGGCGCGCACTTCCCGCCGCCGGTTTAGCGCTCGCGGCGGCGTTCACGCCCGCGTCGATCTTTGCAGCTCAGCAGGCGGGGGCCGGGCAGAAGCCCGCCGACGCCGCCCAGCCTCCGGCGAAGCCGGCGGCGAAGAGCTGGAGCGTTCGGATGTCCAGGGGCGCCCCGCACACCTTCACCGTCAAGGCCAAGGAGTCGCCGCTCCCGGAGATCACGGGGGAGCTTGAGCGGCTGACGAAGGTGCCCGTCACGCTGAGCCCCGTTATGGCCAAGCAGAAGGTGACGCTCGACTTCGCCGGGCTCAACCTTGAGGCCACGCTCCGCATGCTCGCGCCGCAGGGCTACGTCGATTACGTGGCGGGCGGCGAGGGCGGCGACGAGCCCAAACCTCTTGCCCTCTACCTCCAGGGCGCCAACGAGAAGGCGCCGCCGACGACGGCCGCCGTCCGCGGCGACTCCGAGGCGATCCTCATCGAGGGCGACACGGAGGAGGGCACGGACAGCGAGGCCCAGAGGAAGCGCGAGGAGGAAGACCCCCTGCGCGTCAGTTGGGCCAACAACCAGCTCAGCGTCCGCGCGCGCAAGCAGCCGCTCTCGGTCGTGCTCTTCAAGATCGCGAGCGAGGTGGGCGTGCCCTTCGAGATGCGCTACGAGTCGCCCGAGCTGGTGGACGTGGAGTTCCAGAACTACCCGCTCGACCAGGCGTTCAGGAGCCTCTCGCCGGGCGTGAGGTTCTACTACCGGGTTGATCTACAGACGTTCCAGGTGCAGCCGCTCCGCCTCGCGCTACTGCCCCCGGCAGTGCCCAGGACGTGACCGAAGCCAAAACAACTAACGAGTGAGGTGGAGACCGTGACTGCAAAGACCGAGAGTCCGATCCCCGTGCAGCTTCCAGAGGTCAACGAGACGGACGAGAAGGCGCGGGCCGGCGCGGCCCGCGCCCTGAGGGCTTTCGTCGAGCCGGAAGTCTCTTTCCCGGTAGACGTGCTTGAGTCCACGACCTTCTTCCAGTTCACGGACAGCGGCATCACCAACCCGTAGGGCGACCCGCCCGGGGGCCTCGCCCGCGCTCTAACACGGCCGGAGGGGGCACCGAACTTTGTCAGCGAAGACCGAGAGTCTGATTCCCGTGCGGTTTTCCCGGGTCAACGAAGCCGAGGGTATCCCGACAGGCGGCGCCGATCTTTACAGAAAAACTTTCGCCGGGCCGGAAGTCTCTTTCCCGGCGGACGTGCTCGAAGCCACGACCTTCTTCCAATTCACCGAGAGCGGCGTCAACAGCCAGCCGCCCGCGGCCGTCAGGCACTTATAAGGCCCTCGTTCCGCCAACGCCATAGGAGGCACCACTTGAAAACCAAGACCGAGAATCTGACCCCCGTGCAGCTTCCCCGGGTCGAAGACGAAGACTCCGCACCGCCTACCGTGCCGGCGGCCGACAAGAAACAGTTCATCGAGCCCGCGGTCTCGTTCCCCATCGACGTGCTCGAAGCCACGACCTTCTTCCAACTGGCCGACAGCGGCGACTTCTAGAAAGTCCGTCCCGTACTTTCATTTCGCGGCGCGATGGAGAACACTATCAGCCCCGGGCCGTACACGGGGGCCTTAGCGAACTCAGGACGGCCGGCTCTCGCGGAAACTTACGCGGTCGCCGGTCGTTTCGTTTGCGTGGAGGCCGAAGACCCCGAGTCGGCCGAACTCTTCCGGCGCTTCTTCGCCGGCTGGCACTTCGCGCACCTCGAAGGCATGGCGCGGCCCGACCCGGACGCGACCATCCGGGTCAACACGGGCGCGCCGCCCCGGGCGCCCGCCGGGCTCGACTCGTTCGAGACGGCCGGCGGCGGCTTCTGCCGCACGGACGGCCGCACGTACATCTTCGAGAGGGACGGCTCGGCCGTGCGCGCCGTCGGCGGGCGCCGCGGCGTCGAGGTCTGGGTCGGGGGCGGGCCGGCCTCGCGCGAGCGCTCGGCGCTGGCGCGGCTGGTCTTCGAGGCGTCGATGGTCGCGCTGCGCCGCTGCGGCCTCTTCGAGCTGCACGCGGCCGGCGTCGTCGAGCCGGAGACCGGCGGGGGCTTCCTCGTCGTCGGCCCCTCGGGCAGCGGCAAGTCGACGCTGGCGACGCAGCTCGCCTCGGCGGGCTGGCGTTACCTCTCCGACGACGCGCTGCTGCTGCGCGGCGCCGGCGAACTGGTCGAGGCGTGCGCGCTGCGCCGCGAGTTCGCCGTCACGGAGCAGACGGTCGCCGCGGGCGTCCTCGAAGGCTTCGAAGAGTTACTCAAAGAGCCCGTGCCCTTCGACCCCCTCAAGCGCCGCTTCAAGCCGCACGCCATCTTCCCCGAAGGGTTCTCGGAGTCCTGCGTGCCCCGCGCGCTCCTCTTCCCGGTCATCACGAACGAGCCCGCGAGCCGCGCGCGCCGGCTCACGCAAACCGAGACGATGCGCGGGCTGCTGCGGATGTGCCCCTGGGCCTGCTACGACAGGCCGGCGGCCGTGACGCATCTGGGCCTGCTCGCGCGGCTGGCGCGACAGGCCGCGGGGTTCGATTTGCAGGCGGGGCGCGACCTGCTCGGCGACGCCGGGTACTCGTCCGACTACCTGCGCGGGCTCGTGGGGAGGGGAAGCGTTTGAGCCCCCGGACGGAACAGGCGAGAACGGGCGAGCCGCGCGGGCGCGACTACGGGCCGCCGCGCCTGATCGTCGAGTTGACGAACATCTGCAACCTGCACTGCTCCTACTGCCTGCGCGACGAGGACGCGCTCTACCACACGCCCGCGAACTTCTTCCCCGTAGAACTCCTCCGCCGCGTCGTGCGCGAGGCGCGCGAGTCGATAGGCGCGCGCGCCGTCATGTTCACGGGCGGCGAGACCACGCTGCACCCGCGCTTCCGCGAGGTGATCGAGGCCGTCGGCGCCGAAGGGCTCACGTGCAGCTTCGTCACCAACGGCTGGCACTTCGAGCGCGCGTGGCCCGCCGTCGCCGCGAACCGCGCGGCCGTCACGCACGTCTCCTTCAGCCTCGACGGCCCGACCCGCGAGACGCACGACCGCTGGCGCGGCGAGGGCTCTTTCGTCAGGCTCGTGCGCGCCTTCGCGCGTTGCAGGGCCGCGGGGCTCCCCTTCGTCGTCAAGCTGGGCCTGCGCCGCGACACCCTCCCGCTCCTCGAACAGGCGGCGCTCTTCGCCGCGCGCATGGGCGCCGCGTCGTTGAGCTTCGGCCACAACCTGCCGACCTCGGGCGCGGCCGACGAAGAGCTGTCGCTCGGCCCCGAAGACCGCGTCGCGGCCGAGCAGGAGGTCGCCGTGCTGGCGAGCATCCTGAAGATGCGCGTCACGCTGGAGGTCGGTTACCACAACCTCGACCCCGAGCCGCCCTGCTCGGCGCTGGCCGGGGTGAGCTGCAACGTGGACTACCGCGGGCGCCTCTCGCTCTGCTGCAACCTCTCCGGCTACCGCGGCGCGGCCGGCGACAGAGACGTGGTCGCAGACCTGAACGAGGAGGGCTTCGCGGAAGCCTTCGCGCGCCTGCAAGGCGTGGCTTCGGCGCAGCTCGCGCGCAGGCGCGAGGCGCTGGCCGAGTCTGCGCGCGCGGGCGCCGAGCCCGACATCTACCTCGGCTCGCCGTGCCTGTTCTGCCTGCGCAGCTTCGGCAAGATACCCTGGCGCGCAGGGGGCACGGACGCCGCGACGCGCTCGCTCCCCGTCTTGCAGGCCGTGTAGCTGTTGTTATTAACCGCGGAAGGGAATCATTCACTTGATGAGCACGACCGGCCTTTTGCCGCACGAGCACGTCGTCTTCACGGAATTCGACGCGGGCGAGGGCATCCTCGTCGACCTCAACACGAAGAAGTATTTTCAGTTGAACGAGACGGGCACGCTCGTCTGGCGCGGGCTGGAGCGGCACCAGACGCTCGAAGAGATCGTCGGCCAGATCACGGCCGCCTACGACGTGACGCCCGAGCACGCCTCGGAGAGCGTGCGGAGACTCCTCGACAACCTGCGCGCCTTCAAGCTCGTCCGCCCGGCCTGACGAGGAGGTGAACGGAGACGTCCGGCGGCCGACCGGCGGCGGAACACGGCGCGTCAGAGTCCGCTACGCGCCGCCGACGGCCGCGCTCTCCGCTCCGCTCCTCTCCTGTCTCCCCGCCGTCAGGAACGTCTAACCCTTAGGCACGCTCGTCTTCATGAACATCTTTTCCCGTGCCACCTCGCGATGTACTTCGTGTCCGCGGGGGCGTGTTGCGGTCGCGGGTTGAGGAGGTGTGCGTTTCCGGCGGCGCCGCCGCTCGTGTAGAATCGAAGCGTCTTTCGGTCTCTCCCCGCAGCCCATGCCAACCCGTTTAGCCATTACCGCGCGCGGACTTCGTCCGTCCGCTCTGCACAGAACTGCCCGCCGCGCGCACGGGGCGCGGCGCAGGGTTCGGCCCCGTCTTTCACAGGAGATTCGCGATGCGTAAGCGCTTTCTACCGCTGGCCGCCTTCGCGCTGGTCTGCCTCTCCTCGGCGACCGCTTCGGCCACGGCGAACTACGTCTACCACGAGCAGACGAACAACTTCGTCGCCACCCCCACCGACGACCCCGGCGGCGGGTGCAGCGGCGGCGGCACGGACGCCGCGTGCGGCCGCTACGTCGAGAACACCGACCGCGACGGCGCCCCCGGCTTCCAGATTTACTCGCCCGAGAGCTACAGGCTCCACTTCAAGGTCGAGTACCGGTTCTACACAGACGAGTGGCGCATCTACTACACGACCGACGGCTCTCGCCCTTGCGGCTCGTACGGCTCCGCGGGCAACGTGACGCAGCCGAACGGCACGCCCTGCGGCGCCTCGAACACGACGCAGGTCGCGACCGCGAGCTTCCAGTGCACATACTCCGACGTGAGTCAGGGTTGCCAGATCGTGGACGTTATCAGCGGCTCCATCCCGCCGCAGGCCGCGGGCACGACCGTCAGGTACGTCGTCTCGGCCTGGCACTCGGGCGGCGGCGAGGAGGTCTTCGCCAACTCGGGCGGCCCCGACTGCTCGGGCTGCTCCCACGCCTACAGCTCATCCGACGCGGCCGTCTTCGGCTACGGCGTGCTCGCCCTGCCGGCGACGCCGCTCATCATCTCGGAGTTCCGCCTGCGCGGCCCCGGCGCGGACGGCACGACCGGCACGGCGGACGACGACGACGACGAGTTCGTCGAGATTTTCAACAACAGCAACGCGCCCGTGACGGTCAACGCCTACGACGGCTCGGCCGGCTTCGCGCTCGCGGCCTCGGACGGCATCACGCGCTTCACCATCCCGAACGGCACGGTCATCCCCGCGCGCGGCCACTACCTCGGCGTCAACTCGGTCGGCTACTCGCTCGGCGCATACCCGGCCGCGACGGCGGCCGCGACGGACGACGGCGCGAGCGACCGGCACGCGGCGACCTCCACCGACGCGGACGCGCCGACGGGTAAGTCGAGGCTGAGGGCGAAGGCCGCGCGTACGAGCGTCCGGCAGGGGGCGAGGGCCGCCGGAGGCGGTGACGCGGTAGCCGTGTCGAGCACCGCGACCGGCGACGTGGCGTACACGACCCAGATCGCGGACAACGTGGGCATCGCGCTCTTCAACACGTCGAACCCCCTGAACTTCTCGGAGGCGACCCGTCTGGACGCGGCCGGCTCGACGAGCGAGATGAACACGATCTACAGGGAGGGCTCGGGCTACCCGGCCATCGTCCCGCTCAACATCAACTACAGCTTCTTCCGCGACATGTGCGGCAAGGGCGGCTCGACCACGGTGCGCGGCAACTGCCCGAGCGGCGGCGGCCTGAGCGACACGGGCGAGAACGCCGCGGACTTCCTCTTCACCGACCCGGCCGGCACGGACGCGGGGGCCGGCAGCCGCGTCGGCGCGCCCGGCCCCGAGAACTCGACCTCGCCCATCCAGCGTAACAGCCAGTTCCCGGGCTCGCTCATCTTCCCCTGCGTCGCGTCGAGCGCGCCGCCGAACCGCGAGCGCACCTTCGGGCCGGGCACGCCCACGACGTCAACGATGGGCACGCTCTCCGTCCGCCGAAGGATAACGAACAACACGGGGGGCAACGTCACGCGCCTGCGCTTCCGCGTCATCGACATCTCGACTCGGCCGGCGCCGGCCGGCATCGCCGACCTGCGCGTCATCAGCTCGTCGGCCACCGCCGTCACAGACCCCTGCACGTCGCTGCTGACGCCCGTCCGGGGGACGACGCTGGAGACGCCGCCCGCGCAGCCTTTCGGCGGCGGCTTCAACTCCAGCCTTTCGGCGGACACCGTCACGCTGCTGACGCCGCTCCTGCCGGGCGACACCTACGACTTCCAATTCACGCTCGGCATCCAGCAGACGGGCAGTTTCAAGTTCTACGTCAACATCGAAGCGCTGCCATAAGGCAGTAGACAGTAGTCAGTAGCAATACAGAGCGGCGCGTCCGGCCCGAAGGCTGTGACGCGCCGCCTTGTTTCTTCTACTCACTACTGACTACTATAGCGGCGTTCACACGGACGCGACGGCCGCGCCGGGAGCGCGGGCATCCTGCCCGCCGAAGCGTGCGCCAGCACGCTTCACCGTGCAGCGCTATCCCTCGACGTGGAGATTTAAAGTCTGACGGCTTTCGCGCTGACGCGCTCATGGCGGGCAGGATGCCCGCGCCCCCGGCGTGAGGTCGCACCCGAACGAACGCCGCTATAATACCGACATGCGAAACAAAATAAGGAGGTGAGAGCCGGGAGCGCGGGCATCCTGCCCGCCATGAGCGCCGCAGGCGCGAAGGCCGTGTGACTATCCACTCCGACCTCGCGAGATACAGGGCGACGGCCGCGCGTGCCCGGCCACGCTTCGGCGGGCAGGATGCCCG
>DASVQJ010000328.1:0-28020 GCA_036389235.1 Pyrinomonadaceae bacterium
CGCCAGCGCGAAAGCCGTCAGACTTTACACCTCAACGTCGAGGGAGAGCGCCTCACGGCGAAGCGTGCTTCTCGCACGCTTCGGCGGGCAGGATGCCCGCGCTCCCGGCTGGCGGTCGCGTTCGTGTGAACGCCGCTGTAGTTATTTGAAAAGTTGAAAGTCCAAGCCCACACACCCTTAAATGGGAGTCGCTGAACTGACCATCCAGGAGGTGCGTTGTGGACTTGGACTCGCTCATTATAGCCGTCTTCTGCCTCGTTGACGACGCCCTGAGGCGCGCCGTGCCCGGCCGCCTGCGCCGGCGCGGGCCGCGCCCCGTGCTCACGGACGCCGAGGTACTGACCGTGGAGTTGGTCGGCGAACACCTCGGCCTCGACCGCGACGCGGAGGTGTTCGCCTACTTCCGCCGCCACTACGGCCACTTCTTCCCGGCGCTGTGTCGGGTGCATCGCACGACCTTCGCGCGCCAGGCGGCCAACCTCTGGCGGATCAAGGAGGCGCTCTGGCAGCGGCTCTTGCCCGAGACGGGCTGCGACCCGCGCTGGGCGCTGGCCGATAGCTTCCCGCTTGCCGTCTGCCGCTTCGGCCGCGCCCCGCGCTGCCGACGCTTCCGCGGGCTGGCCGATTACGGGCAGGATCATGCGGCCAAAGCCACCATCTACGGCTTCCGGCTCCACGCGCGCGTCTGTTGGCCGGGCGTGGTGACGCGCCTGAGCGTGGCGCCGGCCGGGGCGGCGGACTTGGCCGTGGTCGAGGAGTTGACGGACGGGACGGCGGGCGTCTGCCTCGCCGACCGCGCCTACTGGGCGCCGGAGTTGAGCGCGTGGCTGCGCGGGCGGGGCGTCGAGTTGCTGGCGCCCTTCAAGAAGAGGGCGAGTGACCCCACGCCCGAGCGCAGCCGTCGGATTACGCGCATCCGCTACCGCATCGAGACGGTCTTCTCGCAACTCTGCGAGCGGCTCTCGGTCAAGCGAGTCTGGGCCAGGGACTTGTGGCACCTCTCGTCGCGGCTACTGCGCAAGGTGCTGGCGCATACGCTGATGGTGGCGCTCAACCGGCAACAGGGGCATGCACCGCTGCGACTGGCTGAACTGTTGACGAACTAAAACTTGCACATCACGTCAGTAGTCAGTAGGGCTCCGCCCTGCCGAAGTTGACGCTGATAACTGACATTCAACCGACGAAGGTTTTCTACTGACTACTGACTACTGACTACTGTCTACTTGAAACCCATGAAACTTCTCCGCGAACTCCTTTTCCCCGTCATCGCCGTGCTGGTGGCGTTCGTCGTGGGCGGCGTCATCGTGTGGGTCATCGGCGACAACCCGTTCGAGGTTTACGGGCTGCTGCTGGGGAGCGCCCTGACGTGGCCGGACGGCATCGGCTACACGCTCTTCTACGCGACGCCGCTCATCTTCACGGGGCTGGCGGTGGCCGTCGCCTTCCGCTGCGGGCTCCTGAACATCGGCGCGGAGGGGCAGCTCTACGTCGCCGCGTTCGCGTGCGCGTGGGTCTCGGTCAAGCTGGGCGGGACGGTCATCAAGGACTTCTCCGGCAACCCCATCACGTACGGCGGGGTGAGCCTGCCGGCCGTGGTGCTGGTGCCGTTGGCGGTGGCGGCGGCGGTCGCGGCCGGCGGGGCGTGGGGCGCCGTCCCGGGCTGGCTCAAGGCGCGGTTCGGGGCGCACGAGGTCATCACGACCATCATGATGAACTTCATCGCCGTCGCGCTGGTCAGCTACTTCACGCAGTACTACTACAAGGCGCCGGGCGACCCCATCATGCAGAGCGTCCCCGTCGGCGAGTCGGCGCACATCCCGCGCCTGGGCGCGTTCGTGCCGGGGCTCCCCGAACGCCTGCCGCTCAACGTCGCCTTCCTGCTGGCGATACTCGCGTGCGCGCTCGTCTACGTCTTCCTGTGGCGGACGAAGTGGGGCTACGAGATACGCGCGACGGGCGCGAACCCGTCGGCGGCGGAGTACGGCGGCATCTCCGTGCGCAAGCAGATCGTTTTGGCGATGGCGGTGTCGGGGGCGCTGGCGGGGATGGTCGGCATCAACGAGGTGCTCGGCTACCGCTACCGCTACTATCACGAGTTCTCGGCCGGCTACGGCTTCACCGGCATCGCGGTGGCGCTGCTCGGGCGCAACCACCCCGTCGGCGTCTTCCTCGCGGCGCTGCTCTTCGGCATGCTCATCCGCGGCGGCATCTTCGTGGACGCCTTCTCCGAGCACGTCACCAAAGACCTCGTCGAAGTCTTGCAGGCCATCGTCATCCTCTTCGTCGCCGCCGAAGCGCTCTTCCGCGGCCCGTTCGGCAGGTTCGGCCTGCTGAAGAGGTCGAAGATTTAAGCGGAGGGAGTCAGGAGTCAGAATTCAGGAGTCAGAAGCGCTCCGCGCCGCGGCGACTGATTCTGGCAACCGGACGGTTCTACTGAGAACAAGTTTTCTTCTGACTCCTGAATTCTGACTCCTGACTCCGGTCACTTATGAACGACATATTCAACGTCGGGCTTCTGCTGTCGGCCGTCCGTCTGGCGACGCCGCTACTTTTGGCGGCGCTCGGGGGGATGTTCTCGGAGCGCGCGGGCGTCATCAACATCGCGCTCGAAGGGTTGATGCTGGCGGGGGCGTTCACGGCCGCCGCGGTGACGTGGTGGGCGGGGAGCCCTTGGGTGGGTCTCGTCTCGGCGGTGCTGGCGGGGGCGGCCATCGCGGGCGTCCACGCCGTCGCCTGCATACGCTACCGCGCCGACCAGGTCGTCACGGGCACGGCCATCAACATCCTGATGCTCGGCGTGCCGGCGCTCCTCTCCGGCGCGTTCTTCCTCTCGTCGGGCTCGACGCCGCAGGTGCCGAGGGAGAACCTGATCCCCTGGACGCCCATCGTCATCGCCGTCGCGCTCGTGCCGCTGACCTACTACGTGCTCTACTACACGCCGTTCGGGCTGCGGCTGCGCGCGGTGGGCGAGAACCCGGAGGCGGCCGACGCGGCGGGCGTGAGCGTCAAGGCGATGCGCTACGCGGCGGTGCTCCTCTCGGGCGCGCTCGCAGGGATAGGCGGCGCGTACCTCTCCATCGGCCAGTCGTCGCTCTTCACGCGCAACATGAGCGCCGGCCGCGGCTTCATCGCGCTGGCCGCGCTCATCTTCGGCAAGTGGCGCCCCGTCCAGACGATGCTGGCCTGCCTCCTCTTCGGCTTCACGGAGGCCGTCGCCATCCAGCTCCAGGGCGTCCACATCTTCGGCGACGAGGAGATACCGACGCAGTTCGTCCAGATCATCCCCTACGTGCTGACCATCGTCGTCCTCGCCGGCTTCATCGGCACCTCGCGCGCCCCCCGCGCCCTCGGCATCCCGTACCAGAAAGAGAAGTGAGCAGTAAGCGGTGAGCGGCGAGCAGTAGCCAGTTGGCGGCCGGGAGTAGTAAATTAGTCAAGCGCGACAAGCCATCAATCCAAACTTAAGCCGGACGGTTTTTACTGCTTACTGCTCACAGCTTACTGCTTACTCCTATGGCTCTCTCGCTCAGGCCCGAACACTTAAAGCGCTACAAGGACATGGCGCTGCTGCTGATGCGCTACGGCCGCGCCGACCTCGTCCGCAGCGCCGGGCTGGAAGAGGCCATCGAGGGCTCGCAGCCCGGCGTGCAGGTCGACCCCGCGAAGCTGGAGGAGTTGGCGGCCGACGTGGAGCGGATGGGGCCGACCTTCATCAAGCTCGCGCAGCTCCTCTCGACGCGCGCCGACCTCCTGCCCCAGCCCTACATCGAAGCCCTCACGCGCCTCCAGGACAAGGTCGAGCCCTTCCCCTTCACGGAGGTCGAGCAGATCGTCGCCGGCGAGCTGGGCGTGCGCATCTCGAAGGCGTTCTCCTACTTCGAGTCCACCCCCATCGCCGCCGCCTCGCTCGGCCAGGTGCACCGCGCGGCGCTGCGCGACGGGCGCGAGGTCGTCGTCAAGGTGCAGCGCCCCGGCATCCGCGAGGAGATGTCGAAGGACATGGACGTGCTCTCCGACATGGCGGCCTTCCTCGACTCGCACACCGAGGCGGGCCGCAAGTACGAGTTCACCCCGCTCCTCGAAGAGTTCCGCAAGAACCTGCTGCGCGAGCTGGACTACCGCCTGGAGGCGCGCAACCTCGTCATCTTCGCCAACAACCTGCGCGAGTTCGACCGCATCATCGTGCCGCAGCCGGTCGAGGACTACACCACCTCGCGCGTGCTGACGATGGACTACATCAGCGGCAAGAAGATCACGAGCCTCTCGCCGCTCGCCAAGCTCGACCTCGACGGCTACCAGCTCGCGCAGCACCTCTTCCAGGCGTACCTCCACCAGATTCTCATCGACGGCTTCTTCCACGCCGACCCGCACCCGGGCAACGTCTTCCTGACCGACGACCGCCGCATCGCCCTCATCGACCTCGGCATGGTCGCGCGCGTCGCGCCGCGCCCGCAGGAGAACCTGATTCAACTCCTGCTCGCCATCAGCGAGGGCAAGGGCGACGAGACGGCCGACATCACCATCAAGATGGGCGAGGCCAAGCCCGGCTTCGACGAGAAGGCGTTCCGCCGCGCCGTCGCCGACCTCGTGCTGGAGAACCAGAACGCGCAGCTGGAGAACTTAGACTCCGGCCGCGTCGTGCTGCGCATCCAGCAGATCGCGGGCGAGTCGGGCTTCCGCCTCCCCACCGAGTTCACGATGATCGCCAAGGCGCTCCTCAACCTCGACCAGGTCGTCCACACGCTCGACCCGAAGTTCGACCCCAACTTCGGCATCCGCTCTTACGCGGACGTCATCATGGAGCGCCGGTTCAAGAAGAGCCTCTCGGCCGGCAACCTCTACGGGACGGTGCTGGAGCTGAAGGAGTTCGTGGACAAGCTCCCCTCGCGCGTCAACCAGCTCGTGGACACGCTGACGACGAAGGGCATCCGCATCGACGCCGACGTGATCGACGAGCACAGCCTGCTCGCCAGCCTCCACAAGATCGCCAACCGCATCACGGTGGGGCTGCTCCTGGCGGCGCTCATCGTCGGCGCGGCGCTGATGATGCGGGTCGAATCGACCTGGACGATACTCGGCTACCCCGCCATCGCCATCATCTTCTTCCTGCTGGCGGCCATCGGCGCGGTCGTGTTAGTTTTCAACATCATGTTCTTCGACGAAAAGGATAAGGGCGACCAGGACAAGTGACGCCACAGGAAGGCCAGAACCCGGAGACCCTCTACGAGCGCGCCGAGCACGCCGCGCGCACCATACACGCGCGGGCGGGGGAGGACGTGCGCGTCGCCCTCGTCCTGGGGAGCGGACTCGGGGCCTTCGCCGACGAGTTGGAGGGGGCGCGGGCGATCCCTTACGACGAGATACCGGGCTTCGCGCGCCCGACCGTCGAGGGGCACGCCGGCCGCCTCGTCGTGGGTCGTGTCGGCGGCGTGGCCGTGGCCGCGATGCAGGGGCGCTTCCACTTCTACGAGGGCTACACGCTCGAAGAGGTGACGTTCCCCGTGAGAGTCCTGGGGCTGCTCGGGGCGAAGAGTCTGGTGCTGACGAACGCGGCCGGCGGCCTGAACAACGCCTACGAGCAGGGCGCGCTCATCCTCATCAGCGACCACCTGAACCTGATGGGCACGAACCCCCTGCTCGGCCGCAACGACGAGCGCTTCGGCCCGCGCTTCCCCGACATGAGCGAGGTCTACGACCGCGAGTACCAGGAGGCGGCCATCGCCGAGGCGCGCGAGATGGGGCTGGAACTCCGGCGCGGCATCTACGCGGCGCTCACGGGGCCTTCCTACGAGACGCCCGCCGAGATCAGGATGATGCGCCTGCTGGGCGCCGACGCCGTCGGCATGAGCACCGTGCCCGAGGCCATCGTCGCGCGCCAGATGGGCGTGCGCGTGCTCGGCCTCTCCTGCATCACCAACATGGCCGCGGGCGTCCTCGACAAGCCCATCAACCACGAGGAGGTCATCGAGACCGGCGAGCGCGTCCGCGAGACCTTCGCGGAGCTGCTGCGGAGGGTGATACCCAAGCTGACGTGAATGGTAAATAGTAAATGGTGAATGGAAAGAGCGTGATTCATCCATTCGCCATTTACTATTTACCATTCACGCCGTCCGGAGCGAAGCGACGAATGATCATCGGCATCTGCGGCGGGACGGGGTCGGGGAAGACGACCGTGGCGAACCGGATTCTGGAATCGGTGAGCAAGGACGAGGTCGTCTTCCTCCAGCAGGACTCCTACTACCGCAACCTCGACCAGCTCCCGCTCGACATCAGGAACGTGGTCAACTTCGACCACCCGAGCGCCATCGACAACGACCTCCTGATCGAGCACCTCCGCGCGCTGAAGGCGGGCGCGGCCGTCGAGCTGCCGCTCTACGACTTCAAGACGCACTCGCGCCGCGCCGAGACGCTGCACGTCGAGCCGCAGCCGATCATCATCATCGAGGGCATCCTCATCTTCGCCGAGCCGCGCCTGCTCGACGAGATGGACATCCGCGTCTACGTGGACACGCCGGACGACATCCGGTTCATCCGGCGCCTGCGCCGCGACGTGGCCGAGCGCGGGCGCACGGTCGAGTCGGTCATCGAGCAGTACCTCGCCACCGTGCGGCCCATGCACACGCAGTTCGTCGAGCCCTCGAAGCGCTGCGCTGACGTCATCATCCCCGAGGGGGGACACAACCTCGTGAGCATCAGCCTCATCTCGGGGCGCATCCGCGAGCGTCTGGCCGACGCCCGTAAAACGCGCGCCGAGGCGGCTTCGGTCGGCGTGGGCCTGCGCGTCGAGCAGGGAGGGTAAGTGAGCAAGGACAGCCTGCAAGAGATCGTCAGACTCGCGACCGGCGCGCGGCGGTGCGCGCTGGCGCGCTACTCGAACTTCTGCGTCGGCGCGGCGCTCGAAGCCGAGGGCGGCGTCTACACCGGCTGCAACGTCGAGAGCGCGGCCTACGAGCAGACCATCTGCGCCGAGCGCGTCGCCATCTGGAAGGCCCTGTCGGAAGGCGAGCGCAAGTTCAGACGGCTCTGCGTCGTCGTGGACACCGAGCGCCTGACGCCGCCGTGCGGCGCGTGCCGGCAGGTCATCTGGGAGTTCTGCGGAGACATCCCCGTCGTCCTCGCCAACCTGCGCGGCGACACCGAGACGTTCCAGATGAAGGAGCTGCTCCCGCACCCCTTCGACGCGGGCTTCCTCGAAGAGACCGGCGCCGAGCAGAAGTGAAGTAGACCGTCTGTCTGTTTCGTTGCTTGAGTGATGGCGGCGAGTTTTTAACCACAGAGACACAGAGTGCGCAGAGACGGCACAGAGGGTTGACTTACTCTGTGCGTCCTCCGTGCCCTCTGTGCCTCTGTGGTTAATCGCCCGCGACGTTACTCCCGACGCACTCGAAAGCCCGCTATCCCAAGAAAATGAGCACACCAACCAAGCGCCTACTCCTATGCCTCGCCCTCCTTTCCCAGATGTGCCTTGCGCCCGCACACGCGCGGCAGAGGCCGAGGCGCGTTGACTTAATCGTCAGCGGCGGGACGGTCGTGACGATGGACGCGCAGAGGCGCGTCATCGAGGACGGCGCGGTCGCGGTCGCGGGCGGGCGCATCGTCGCCGTGGGGACGAGGGGCGAAGTCTTCGGCCGCTTCGCGGCGCGCGAGGTCGTAGACGCGCGTGGCGGGGCGGTCATCCCCGGCCTCGTCAACGGCCACACGCACATCCCGATGGCGCTCTTCCGCGGCATCGCCGACGACCTCGACCTCAACGAGTGGCTGACGAAGTACATCTTCCCCGCCGAGGCCAAGAACGTCACGGAGGAGTTCGTCCGCGCGGGGACGCAGCTCGGCCTCGCCGAGATGATACGCGGCGGGACGACCACCTACTGCGACATGTACTACTTCGAGGACGCCGTCGCCGAGGAGACCGAGCGCGCGGGCGTGCGCGGGCTGCTCGGCGAGACCGTCATCGACTTCCCCGTGGCCGACAACAAGACCTGGCCCGACGCCATGCGCTACGCCGAGCGCTTCGTCGCGCGCTGGAAGGGGAACAAACTGATTACCGCGGCCGTCGCGCCGCACGCGCCCTACACCGTCTCGGAGGCGCACCTGCGCGAGGTGCGCGCCTTCTCCGACCGGACGGGCGCGCCCGTCGTCACGCACGTCGCCGAGACGCGCAAGGAGGTCGAAGACGTCACGCGCGACCACGGCGCGCCGCCGGTCGAGTACCTCGCGCGCATCGGCTTCCTCAGCCCGCGCACGGTCGCCGCGCACACGGTGCACCTGACCGAGGGCGAGATAAATCTCCTCAAGCGGAACGGCGTCGGGTCGGTTCACAACCCGCAGTCGAACATGAAGCTCGCGTCGGGCGTCGCGCCCGTGCCGCAGATGCTCAGGGCGGGCGTGCTGCTGGGCCTGGGCACCGACGGGGCGGCGTCGAACAACGACCTCGACATGTGGGAGGAGATCGACACGGCGGCCAAGCTGCACAAGCTCTCCTCCAACGACCCGAAGGTCGTCACGGCCGAGGAGGCGCTGGCGATGGCGACCATCGGCGGCGCGCGCGCGCTCCACATGGACTCGGACATCGGCTCGCTCGAAGAAGGGAAGCGCGCCGACGTCGTCGTCGTCGGGCTGGACTCTCTGCACCAGACGCCGCGCTACAACGTCTACTCGCACCTCGTCTACGCGACGAAGGCCGGGGACGTGCGCACGGTCGTCATCGAGGGGCGCGTCGTCATGCGCGAGCGCCGCCTGCTCACCCTCAACGAAGCCCTCATCAAACAGAAGGCGCGCGCCATCCGCGAGCGCATCACGCGCAGCCTCGCCGGGAACGATGAGTGATGAACAGGAAGAAGGGTGTTGGGTGTTGGGCGCCGGGTGTTGGTCTTAACCAGAACCCGGCGCCTAACACCCAACACCCCTCCTCCTGTTCGTCGTTCCTACCTCGTCCTTCGCCTGTGGGGTTGAACCGCGCAACGTGAGGGGGCATAATGTGCACCTAAATTGTTGTGTGGTCTCAGGCGAGCGTTGTTGCTCGCTTTTGAATTTACGGAGTTATTTGTAGTGAATCCTTCTCGACAGTCACCCCCAACCCGTCTGTCCGTCGGCATCATTCTCTTCCTGTCACTCGGCGCCGCCGCGTCCCGCGCCGCGCAGGCGCAAGCCCAACAAACGTCGCCCGAGCTACAGGTCTCGACGCAGGCCGCCGGGCAGCCCGCGCCGACGCCCGGCCCGGCGGCGGCCGAGGCCGAGGCCGTCCAGAAGCGCCTCTCCCGGGCGCGCGCGCTCGCGGCCATCGGCAAGCTCGCGGCGGCGGCGACCGAGCTGGAGACGATGCGCGCCGCGACGAAGGACGAGTCCGTCAGGGACGTGGCGCGTCTGCTGCTGATGGCCATCTTCGTCGAGATGCCCGACTACCCGCGCGCGGCGGCGCTGCTCGAAGAGGCGTACAAGGCGCGCCCGGCGAACCGGAACGGCGACGCCGCGACGCACTTCTACTTCGCGCTCGCGGGGCAGACCGTCAACGCCGTCCGCACGCACCTCGAACGCTACCGCTCGTTCGGCGTCAACGTCGCCGACGCCTCCGAACTCCCGGCCGACGCCGCGGGCGACGTGGAGCAACTGCGCGGGCTGTTGGAGCACGTGGTGGAGCAGGCGCGCGCGCTCCACGCCGAGCAGGTGAAGGGCGGCACCGACGGCGTGCGCGGGCTCGACGCGGCGGCGCTGCTGGAAGACGCCGCGACCGTGCGCATGCGCATCGCGCGCCACGACCAGGATCGCGCGCGCTGGCAGGCGGAGGTCTCCGACGCGCGCCAGCACCTCTTCGCCTCCGAGACGCGCATCGCCAGCATCAGCGAGATACCGGCGGCGCGCCCCGCGCCCCCGCCGGCCGCGTCCGCCTCGAAGGCCAACGCGCCCGCCGCGGCGCCGGGCAACGCGAAGAAGGCGCCCCCCCCGGCCAACGGGCAGGGTACGAACGCCGCCGCGAACGCGAACGCCGCGGGCGCGCAGCCTCCGGCCCAACAGCAGACCGCGGCCGCCGCCCCGGCGGGCAAGGCCGACAAATCTCCCGTGGCGGTCGGCTCGCTGGTCGGCAAGGCAAAGTCGCGCGTCCCGCCGAACTACCCGACGCTCGCGCGGACGGCGCGCGTCACGGGCAACGTGACGGTCTTCCTCGTCGTCAACGAGAAGGGCGAGGTCGAGTCGGTGATTCGCGCCGACGGGCCGCAGCAGTTGCAGCAGGCCGCCATCGAGGCCGCGCGCCGCTGGAAGTTCAACCAGACGGTCATCGACGGCCAGCCCGTCCGCGTCACCGGCTACCTCAGCTTCAACTTCACGCTTTAAAACTCGGACGGAACGAAAGAAGAGGCGCGGGCATTCAACGCCCGCGCCTCTTCTTTTATAGCGGCGTGCGTTCGAGTGCGACCGTGGCAACCGGGTCAGAACCGCCCGCGGTAGCGGGCGGGCCTTTGTCACCCGGCGGAGCCGTGTCGCACAGGCCCGCCCGCTACCGCGGGTGGTTCTGACCGCTATGGCAGTCGCGGCCGTCTGAACGCCGCCGTAATGCTTAAGTATCATTCAGCGCTCGACGGCGCCGGCTCGTTGCCCGCCTCGCGGACGGCGCGGGCGGTGTCGGTGAAGACGAGGAGGAGCAGGCCGGAGACGAAGAAGACGATGAGCGCGAGGATGGCGTAGCGGAAGGAGCCCGTGCGCGCGACGACGACGCTGAAGACGAGCGGCCCCAGCCAGGACGTGCCCCGCTCGGAGACTTCGTAGATGCCGAAGAAGGAAGCCTCGCGCCCCTCGGGGATCATCTGCGAGAAGAGCGAGCGCGAGAGCGCCTGCGACCCGCCGAGCACGACGGCGATGACGCCCGCCATCACCCAAGCCTGCGCGCGCGTCTCGAAGAGCGCGAAGGCGTAGACCACTATCCCCGCCCAGATGACGAGCGAGACGATGATGGCGCGCTTCGTCCCCAAAAGGCGCGCGACGCGCTCGAAGAGCAGAGCCCCGCCGATGCCCATGAACTGCACGAAGAGGAAGATGCTGAGGACGAAGGTCGGCGCCTCCGGGTTGTCGAGCCCGCCCTCGAACAGCTCGGCGGCGATGAAGACGGCGGCCGAGCCGATGACGGTCTGGATGCCGTCGTTGTAGAGGAGGTACGCGACGAGGTACTTGAGCGTGTGCGGCAGCCTGCGCAGCTCGCGGAAGGTGTCGGCGAGCTGCGCGAACCCGGCGGTCAGGAAGTGCTTGCCGGGCGGCAACTCCCTCCTCACCTTGCGCGCCCGCAGCCGCCTGAACGAGAAGAAGGCGAAGACGCCCCACCAGACGCCGGCCGACAGGAGCGAGAGTCGGACGGCGAGCCCGCGCGCGGCGCCGTCCGTGTAGCCGTAGGGCGCGAGCAGCGCGGGGGCGACGCCGACCATGAGGAAGTTGAGGGCGAGCAGGAGCCCGCCGCCGAGGTAGCCGAGCGCGAACCCGCGGCTCGAAACTTTGTCGCGCCGGTCTTCGGTCACGATCTCCGGCAGGAAGGAGTTGTAGAGGACGATGGCGCCGCCGTAGCAGAGGTTGGCCACGACGAAGAGGACGCCGCCCAGAAGGTACAGCCTGCCCGTCACGAAGAACAGAAGGCACGTCGCGGCGACGCCCGTGTAGCAGAAGGCGGCCATCAGTCTCTTCTTCAAATTCGAGTAGTCGGCGACGGCGCCGACGATGGGCAGGAGTAGAACCTGCGAGCCGACGGCGACGGCGACGAAGAGCTGGTAGAAGGACTGCGCCGTCACCGCCCCGAGGAAGCCGAGGTCGAGGACGACGCCCGTCTTCCCCACGTCCGCCTGCGCGAGCGCGATGAGGTAGGGGCCGAGCAGCGCGCCGACGACCGTCGTGTAGAAGGCGGAGTTGGCCCAGTCGTAGAGCATCCAGCCGAACACTTCGCGGCGGTCGTTGACGGGCTGTCCGTCCGGCCCGACCTCGGCCGCGGGGCCGGCGTCGGCGTGCGCGGCGCGCGGGTCGTCTGTCGATGGGGTCACTTCGTGGCGCCCTCTTCCTTCAGGATTTCGAGGATCGTGGGTGTGATGTCGGCGAGCGTGCGGACGCGCCGCGCGGCCGTCTCGCGCGCCCGGCCCCAGGCGAGCGTCGGCACGGGGTTGAGCGTGTGGTTGCGCGTCGAGAGGTCTTCGACGTTGCCGTGGTCGCTCGTGAGCAGGACGGTCGTGCGCGCGAGGTCTACGAGCGAAAGGGCCGCGCGGACGAAGCGCGCGAGTTCGGCGAGGAGGCGGAGGGCGGCCGCCTCGTCCTGCTCGTGTCCGGCGCGGTCGGCGACGAAGTGTTCGTAGAGCGTGAAACGATGCGAGGCGGCGAGCCCGGCGAGGACGGCGGCGGCCTCTTCGGGCGAGCGCTCGGGGATGTCAACGCCGCGCCCGATGAGGAAACGGTTGGTGAAGTCGTGGTAGACGGCGCGCCCCTCCCGCAAGTCCTCGAACGTGCGGAAGGGGAGGCCGGCGGCCTCGACGGCGACGGTGGTGGCGGCGACCCAGCGCGGGCGCTTGGCGAAGAACTGCGGATGATATGCGTTGGCGAAGAGGTCGGGGCCGGGGCCGAGTTGTTTGAGCTTGAGGAAGAGCGAGTGCTCGCGCAGAATGGCGCGCATCTGCTCGTTGGGAAAACCCTGCTTGTGGTAGCCGAGTCGCGCGGGGACGTTGACGCCCGTGAGGATGGTCGTCTGGCCCGAAGCGCTCTGCGGACGGCCCTCGACGCCGAGGCGCGGGTCGGTGCGCGCGAGCAGCCCGCCGGAGGGGAGTTGGGGCTCCTCGTCCTCGAAGACGGCGAGAGGCGCGGCGGCGTCGCCGAGCACGTCGAGCGGGTTGTGACGCCCCCGCGTGCCGACGCCGAGGCCGTCCACGAAGATGAGAAGAAGCGGCATCGGAAGGATAAGTAGCACCGGTGGCGAGGAGTAGGCAAGTAGTGGGGCGTGTGTTATCCAATCTTGAGACTGGTGAGAAGGGCGGTTAACCACGGAGGCACAGAGGGCACGGAGGGGGCACAGAGTTTTTTGATAATTTGAAATTTCAAATTTGAGATTTGAAATCCTGTATTGCTCGGCGCCCCCTGTGCCTCTGTGGCCTCTGTGTTAAAAGTCGTTCGCTTTGAACTCACGAAGCGAATGAAAGTATATTGGCTGCGCGTTTGAAATCTGCGCGTTCATCCCGGCATTTTTCGTCTAAAACTTCGGAGGTGGCATGTTCACAGTTAAGAGCCCTCGCGTGTGCCTGCTCGTCGCGCTGCTGCTGTTTTCGTGGGTGAGGGTCGCGCCGGCCCGGGCTCAGGGAACGGCGGCGCCGGTGCCCGAGCCCCGGCCGTACTTTTACGAGCCCTCGGTCTCGCCCGACCGGAAAGAGATTGCCTTCGTGTCGGGCGGCGACATCTGGACGGCGCCGGCCGAGGGCGGCGAGGCGCGTCTGCTCGTCTCGCACCCGGCGACCGAGTCGAAGCCGCTCTACTCGCCCGACGGCCGCCGGCTCGCCTTCATCTCGACCCGCACGGGCAACGGCGACATCTACGTGCTCGACTTCGCCTCGGGCGAGGTGCGGCGCGTCACCTTCGACGACGGCGGCGAACAGCTCGACGCCTGGTCGCACGACGGCAAGTGGCTCTACTACTCCTCGACGGCGCGCGACATCGGGGCGAGCAACGACGTGTACCGCGTGAGCGCGGCGGGCGGGACGCCGATGCAGGTCTCGGCCGACCGCTACGCGAACGAGTGGGCGGCGGCGCCCGCGCCCGACGGCTCCGCGCTCGCCTTCGTCGGCCGCGGCTACCCGCAGTGGTGGCGGCACGGCCACGCGCACATCGACGAGTCGGTCATCATGCTGATGCGCGAGCACTCGACCTCGAAGTACGAGGCGCTGACGGACGGCGGGGCGAAAGAGCAGTGGCCGATGTGGGGCGAGGGCGGCAAGAGCCTCTACTTCATGTCCGACCGCGGCGGGGCCGAGAACATCTGGAAGCTCCCGCTGGGCGGGCGCCCCACGCAGTTGACGAAGTTCACTTCTGGGCGCGTGCTCTGGCCGAGCATCTCTTACGACGGGCGCACCGTCGTCTTCGAGCGCGGCTACGGCATCTGGCGCATGGAGACCGACTCGGGGCGCGCGTCGGAGGTGCGCATCACCCTGCGCGGCGCGCCCGCCGGGCCGGCCGTCGAGCGCGTGCGTCAGACGGACCAGTTGCAGGACCTGGCGCTCTCGCCCGACGGCAAGAAGGTCGCGTTCGTCGCGCGCGGCGAGGTCTTCGCGGCCTCGGCCGCCGACGGCGGCGACGCGCTGCGCGTGACGAACACGTCGGCGCCCGAGTCGCAGCCGGTCTGGTCGCCCGACAGCCGCCGGCTCGCGTACGTCTCCGAGCGCAACGGACACGCCCAGCTCTTCGTCTACGACTTCGCCTCGAACGCGGAGGCGCAGTTGACCAGCGCCGCGGAGGCGGACGACACGCCGCGGTTCTCGCCGGACGGGAGGTGGCTCGCCTTCCAGCGCGCCGGGCGCGAGCTGCGCGCGCTCAACACGGAGTCGAAGCAGGAGCGCGTCGTCGCCGCGGGCACCTTCTCGCGCCCGCCCCTGAGCCCCGACCGGCCTTACGCCTTCTCGCCCGACAGCAAGTGGATCGCGTACATGCCGGTCGGTCAGAAACTCTTCCGCAACGTCCACGTCGCGCAGGTCGAGGGCGACGGCAAGGGGCGCCCCGTCAGCTTCCTCGCCAACAACGGGAGCAACACCGTCTCCTGGAGCACGGACGGCACCTTCGTCCTCTTCGACACGGGGCAGCGGACGGAGTCGGGACAGGTCGCGCGCGTCGACCTCATCCCGCGCACGCCGCGCTTCCGCGAAGACCAGTTCCGCGACCTCTTCAAGGAGGAGACGCCCAAGACCGTCTCGCCCACCCTGCGCCGTCAGGAGAACAACCCGCAGACGCTTCCGCCCACGCCCACACCCACGCCGACCCCAACGCCTTCGCCGGCCGAGCCCGGCCCCGCGCCGGCCCCCGGTCAGACGCCGAGCCCGACCCCCGCGCGACAGGACGGCGCGGCGGGGAGGGGACAGGCGGGCGCGGAGAAGAAGCCGGTCGAGGTCGTCTTCGAAGGCATACGCCGGCGCCTGAGCCTGCTCCCGGTGGGCGTGGATGTGTACTACCAGACCGTGAGCCCCGACGGGAAGTACCTGCTGATGCTGGCGGGCGCGGTCGGACAGCCGAACATCTACCTCTACCCGCTCGACGAGCTTTCGCGCGAGCCGGCCGTCGCGCGGCAGCTCACCTCGACGCCGGGCTTCAAGGTGGACGCGCAGTTCTCGCCCGACTCGCAGCAGGTCTTCTACCTTGAGAACGGCCGCATCCAGGTCGCGCCGCTCGACCCGCGCCAGCCGCCCCGCGCGCTCGCGGTCGCGGCCGAGCTGGACGTGGACTTCGCGCGCGAGAAGGCGGAGGTCTTCGAGCAGGGCTGGGAGCTGATGCGCGACAACTTCTACGACCCGCAGTACCACGGCGCCGACTGGCGTGCGCTGCGCGCAGAGATCGGGCCGTACGTCGCGGGCGCGCGCACGCCCGACGAGGTGCGGCGCCAGATGCGCCAGATGGTGGGCGAGCTGAACGCCTCGCACCTCGGGGTCTCCGCCCCCTTCAACCCGGCGCAGACGACGACGGGCCGGCTCGGGCTCGACTTCGACCGCGCCGAGTACGAACGCAGCGGCCGGCTCAAGGTGAGGGAGGTCATCCCGCTCGGCCCCGCGGCGCTCGCGCGCGACCCGGCCGGCCCCGACCGCGCGCGCGCGGTGAAGGAGGGCGAGTACGTCGTCGCCGTGGACGGCCGCGCGCTCGACGCGCGCACGAACCTCGACGAGCTGCTCAACTACAAGATCGGCCGCCGCGTCACGCTCACCGTCGCCGCTTCCGCCGACGGCGCGGACAGGAAAGACCTCGACGTGCGGCCGGTCAACGTCAACACCGAGAAGGGGCTGCGCTACCGCAGGTGGGTGGACGAGCGGCGCGCGTACGTCGAGCGCGCCAGCGGCGGCCGGCTCGGCTACGTGCACATGTACGACATGTCTTCCGGGGCGCTCGCGCAGCTCTACGTAGACCTCGACGCGGAGAACCAGTCGAAGGAGGGCGTGGTGGTTGACGTGCGCCACAACAACGGCGGCTTCGTCAACGTCTACGCCATCGACGTGCTCGCGCGCCGCAGCTACATGCGGATGACGCCGCGCGGCTTCGCGGCGGCCCCGGCGCGGCCCTATCTGGGCCAGAGGGCGCTGGAGCTGCCCACGGTGCTCGTCACCGACCAGTACTCGCTCTCCGACGCCGAAGACTTCGCCGAAGGCTACCGGAGCCTGAAGCTCGGCAAGGTGGTGGGCGAGCCGACGGCCGGCTGGATCATCTACACCTCGGACGTACAGCTCCTCGACGGGACGGTCTTCCGCCTGCCCTTCGTCCGCATCGAGACGGCCGAGGGCGTCAACATGGAGCGCAACCCGCGCCCCGTGGACGTGCCGGTGGAGCGGCCGTTCGGCGAGAGCTACACGGACAGGGACTCGCAGCTCGACGCGGCGGTGAGGGAGTTGTTGGGGAACAGGGTGAGTGACAAGTAGAGAACGCCGTCGAGCATAATCGGGCCAGAACGCCCGCGGTGGCGGGCGGGCCTGCGCTGTTCGGATGCTCCGTGTCGCACAGGCCCGCCCGCTACCGCGGGCGGTTCTGACCGCCATATTTTGTTAGAACTCGTCGCGCATCCGCCTCATCGCCGACGGCGGCGGTGAAGAGGCGGGGCGGGCGCCGACCCTTTCCCACTCCTCGCGGGAGAGGGTCTTCAGGGGCTCCAGCTTCTTACCCGTCAGCTCGGCGTTGAGGGCGGAAAGCTCCTTCGACGTCCAGGCGTCGAAGTCCCTGACCACGTCGGCCAGCTCGCGCGCCAGCGCGTCCGTGCGCTCGACCTGCGTCTGCGAGGGGCGGCCCTCGTAGAAGATGACGCTGGAGTAAAGCCCGGTCAGGAACTCGCGCAGCCGCTCCTCGCCGGTGATGGCGCCGCCCTCCTTGGTGGCGACGATCTTCTTGCGCAGCTCGTCCACCCGCCCGGAGGCGTCCCGCAGCCGCTTGCGCAGCGGGTCGCCCTCGGCCAGCTTCGACGCGCGGTCGTCGAGCGCGAGGCGCAGCGAGTTGATCCTGTCCACGGCGAACGACATCTCGCCGAGCTGCCCGTGCAGCTTCATGGCGAGGTCGAACTGCCGCCGCCGGTCTTCGGCCGTGTGCGTCGAGCGCGGGTCGGGCGCGACCTTCAGCTCGGTCGTGTAGACCTGCTTGTCCTTCGTCATCTTCACCGTGTAGGTGCCGGGCAGCACGCGGGGGCCGTAGGCCGCGCCGCCGGCGAGCGTCGCCGCGGGCGGCACCTTCGGCGGGTCGAGCCGCATCGCCCAGGTCACGCGGCTCAGGCCCCGGCGCTTGCTGCTCGGGACGACCTTCAGGAGCTTGCCCGCGGGGTCGAAGACCTCGATCTTCAGGTCGCCGAAGATGTGCCGGCGGCGCTGGTAGTAGGTGATGACGGCGTCGCCGTTCGGGTTGGGGCCGACGAACTCCGCGTCGCCGTTGGGCCAGCCGCCGCCGCCCGTGATGGACTGCACCGTGGGGCGCCCCTCGATGAAGAAGGCTTCCTTCGCGAGCGCGTCCGGCGTGAGCGCGCGCAGCGGCGTGATGTCGTCCACGATCCAGATGCCGCGGCCGTGCGTGGCGATGACCAGGTCGTTGTCGCGCGGGTGGATGGCGAGGTCGCGCACGGCGACGTTGGGCAGGTCGCCGCCCTTGTACTGCGCCCAGCGCCGCCCGCCGTCGAGCGTGACCCACAGGCCGAACTCCGTGCCGACGAAGAGCAGGTCGTTGCTGACGAGGTCCTGCCGGACGACGTGCGCGTAGCCGCGCACGGGCGAGCCGGCCGGGATGAGCGGCGCCCACGTCTTGCCGAAGTCCTCGGTCTTGTAGACGTAGGGCCGCATGTCGCCGAACGTGTGCGCGTCGAAGGTGACGAAGGCCGTCCCCTCGGCGAAGCGGCCGGCGTCGATGTAGGAGACCCACGCGTTCTTCGGCACGCCCTTCACGTTGCCGACGACGTTCGCCCAGGTCTTCCCGCCGTCGCGCGTGACCTGCACGTTGCCGTCGTCGGTGCCGGCCCAGACGACCTGCGGGTTCTTGGGCGACTCGGCGACGGCGTAGATGGTCGTGTGCATCTCGGCCGCGGAGTTGTCCACGGTGACGCCGCCCGACTGCTCCTGCTTCTGCTTCTCGGGGTCGTCGGTCGTCAGGTCGCCGGAGACGCGCTCCCACGTCTGCCCGCGGTCGCGCGAGCGGAAGAGGTACTGCGAGCCGAGGTAGATCGTCCCCTTCTGCGTCGGGCTGAGGTGGATGGGCGCGTTCCAGTTGAAGCGCAGCTTGCCCTCGTTGTAGCCGGGCAGCGGCTTGATGTCGCGCGACTCGTGCGTCTTGCGGTTGATGCGCCCGATGTAGCCGCCCTGCGCCTCGGCGTAGATGTAGGCCGGGTCTGAGGGGTCTGCGAACATCCAGAAGCCGTCGCCGCCGTACATGTTCTCCCACTGCGCGTTGGTGATGCCGCCCGGGTACTCGGACTGCCCGACCCAGGAGGAGTTGTCCTGCAACCCGCCGTAGACCTGGTAGGGCCGCTCGTTGTCCACGCTCACGTGGTAGAACTGCGAGATGGGCAGGTTCTGCGCCTTCCACCAGCGGTTGCCGCCGTCGTAGGAGTACCAGAGCCCGCCGTCGTCGCCCGTGATGATGTGGTCCGTGTTCGCGGGGTTGACCCACACGTCGTGGAAGTCGCCGTGCGCGCCGCCCGAGATGTTCGAGAAGCTCTTGCCCCCGTCGTTGCTGACGATGAGCGAGAGGTCTGGCTTGTAGATTTTGTTCTCGTCCTTCGGGTCCACGATGAGGTTCGAGAAGTAGAAGGGGCGCCAGATCATGTTCTGGCTGCGGTCGAGCTGCGCCCACGTCCTGCCGCCGTCGTCCGAGCGGTAAAGCCCGTCCTTCGGGATGACGGCCTCGACGGCCGCGTAGACGACGTTCGGCTTCGACGGCGCGACCGTCACGGCCACGCGCCCCCACGGCTTCGGCGGCAGGCCCTTCGCGCTCGCCTCGTTCAGCTCGGTCCACGTCGCGCCGCCGTCCGTCGATTTGAAGAGGCCGCTGGCGCTCGGCGACTCGGGCGTGTCGCCGCCCGAGCGGAACGTCCAGCCCTTGCGCCGGAAGTCCCACAGCCCCGCGTAGAGGGTCTTCGGGTTCGACTCGTCCATCGACATCATCGAGCAGCCGGTCGAGAGATTCCCGCCCTTCAAGACCTTCACCCAGGTCTTCCCGCCGTCGGTCGTCTTGTAGACGCCGCGCTCGTCCGAGTCGCTCCAGAGCTTGCCCGGCGCGCAGACGTAGACCGTGTCGGTGTTCGAAGGGTCGACCAGAATCTTGGCGATGCGCTCGGACTCCTTGAGGCCGACGTTCGTCCAGTTGTCGCCGCCGTCGGTCGATTTGTAGACGCCGTCGCCGACCGAGACCGAGTTGCGCGTCCACGCCTCGCCCGTGCCGACCCAGACGACCTTCGGGTTCTTCGGGTCGATGGTGACGGCGCCCACGGACTGGACGGGCTGCTTGTCGAAGACGGGCTTGAAGGTCGTGCCGCCGTTGACCGACTTCCACACGCCGCCCGAGGCCGAGCCGACGTAGACGGTGAGCCGCTGCCCCTCCTGCACGGCGTCGAGCGCGGCGACGCGGCCGGACATCTGCGCCGAGCCGATGTTGCGCGCGCCGAGGCCGGAGACGGTCTCGGCGTCGACCTTGACCGGCGCGTTCGACTGCGGGCCGGCGGGGCGCGGCGTCTGCGCCGAGGCGGTAAGCGAAACGGCGAGAAGTAGACCGAGAAACGTCGATGAGAGCCAGCGCGAATGTCTTCTATTCATGATCGGGGAATCCTTCTTAGTCGGAGACCGTGCGTCAGTCCGCCGCGCCGGCGGCGCTTGAATATAGCCCGGCCTTTCGAGGCCGGGCTAAATTCGGACGCCGCTGGCGCGGCGGGCGGGGCGTGCACTTAACTTAGTCGGCAGGTGGCTTGGCGGCTTCGGCCTTCGCGGGCGGCTTGGCCTCGCCGGGCTTCGCCTGCTCGGGCTTCTTCGGGTCGGTGGTCGAGGCGTCGGGCGCGGCGGCGGGCGCCGCCGGCCTGGCGGCGGGCCTGGCGAAGCGCGCGTCTTCGAGCGCGACGTTGGCCTCGATCTTCTCGTAGGTCACCTTCGAGCGGTTGGGGTTGCCCTTGACGCCGCTCTCGACGGAGAAGGGGAGGTACCAGCCGCCGACCTCCTTGTAGTCGCCGAGCACCGTCTCGTACTCGCGCTCGGCGCCGCGGATCATGCGCTTGGTGTCGATCTTGATGGGGACGAAGTAGTCCGTGTCCATGTAGTAGAAGCGCACGTCGCCGCTCGCCAGCGTCACCTTGAGCTTGTAGGCGTCCGTGCCCTCGACCTCTTCCATCCCGACGTAATCGACCTTCACGCCCTTCGCGCGGTAGTTGACGAGCGGGCCGTCGAGGTCGGAGTCCTCGACGATGCCCTTCATCTCCTCCTCGCTGAGCGCCTCGGCGTCCTTCTTGCCGTTCCACGGCTCGATCTTCCAGCCCGTCTTGCCGTCGTAGGCCGTGACGCCGACCATGCCCTGGATGAAGAACTCCTGGCGGACGAGGTTGGGGCGCTTGTTCTCCTCGACGAGCGCGGCCTCGAAGCCGCCGCCGCCGGTGTACTTGCCCGTGCGGCGCAGTGACTTGACGGCCTGAATCTTCTCCATGCCGCCGACGGTCTTGATGAACTTCTCGACGATCTCGTCGGCGGTCTGCGCCGGGGCTCTGGCGGCCAGGGCGGCGACGCAGGCGGCCGCAAGTAAAAGTTTACGCATGGTGCTCTCCTGGTGTGGGTGGTGCAGAAGTGTGAACGGCCCGTCAGTGCGAAGCACAATATTAGTGCAGCCCGGGGCGCGAAGTCGATAACAATCCTCCGGCGGGCGGGGGCGCGCGAAAGTTTCTTCCGTTTCGTCACCGGAAAGTGCCGACTCGTAACAGGCGGGGCGGAATCAGTCGCCGGGGCCGCCGGCGCTCAGGGCGTCTTCGGGGTCGCCGAGGGGCGCGCGCTGGCCCGCCTCCTCGGGGTGGGGCATGCGCCCCTGCTCGCGGTAGAGGCGCAGCTTGTTGTGCAGCGTCTTGAGGCTGATTTGCAGAAGCTCGGCGGCGCGCGTCTTGTTGTTCTCGGTCTTCTGGAGCGTGCGCAGGATCATGCGCCGCTCGACCTCCTCGATGGGCGTGCCGACGGGGAGCGTGAGCGTGTCCTCGCCGCGGCTCTGCGCGCGCTGTTCGAGCGGGTAGGGCGCGAGGTGGTGGCGCTCGATGACCTCGCTCGAACAGATGATGACGGCCCGCTCGATGACGTTGCGCAGCTCGCGGACGTTGCCGGGCCACGAGTGGGACTGGAGCGCCTCGACCGCCGCGGGGCTTAAGAGTCGCGCCGGGCGCGCGTGCCGCTCGGCGAGCTGCGCGACGAGGTGCTGCGCGAGCAGGGGGATGTCCTCCTTGCGTTTGCGCAGCGGCGGCAGCTCGACCGTGATGACGTTGAGGCGGTAGAGCAGGTCTTCGCGGAACGTGCCCGCGCGGACGGCCCCCTGCGGGTCGCGGTTCGTCGCCGCCAGCACGCGCACGTCCACCGCCAACTCCTGCGAGCCGCCCAGACGCCGTATCGTGCGGTCTTCGAGCACGCGCAGGAGCTTCGCCTGGAGCGAGACCGGCATCTCGGAGATTTCGTCGAGCAGCAGCGTCCCGCCGTTCGCCAGCTCGAAGCAGCCCAGCCGCCGCGCCGCCGCGCCGGTGAACGCGCCGCGCTCGTGCCCGAACAGCTCGGACTCCATCAGGGTCTCGGGGATGGCCGAGCAGTTGATGGCGACGAAGGCGTTGTTCTTGCGCGGGCTCAGGTTGTGTATGGTGCGCGCGCACAGCTCCTTGCCCGTGCCGGAGTCGCCGGTCAAAAGCACGGACGCCGAAGAGGGCGCCACCTGCTCGATGAGCGCGTAGATTTGGCGCATCGGCTCGCTGGCGCCGACCAGCTCGCCGAAGGCGCCGCGGTCGCGCAACTGGAGCCGGAGCGCGAGGTTTTCGCGCCGCGCCTCGGCGTACTCGTCGGCGCGCTCGACGACGAGCCGCAGCTTGGCGAAGTCGATGGGTTTTTCGAGGTAGTGGAACGCGCCCTCGTCCTGTATGGCGCGCAGGGCCATCTCGACCGTGCCCTGGCCCGTGAGCAGGATGACGGCCGTCTCCGGGTGCAGCTCGCGCATCTCGCGCAGCAGCCCGAAGCCGTCGAGGTTCGGCATGTACACGTCCGAGACGACGACCGACGGGCGGAACTCCTCGACCTTCGCCAGCCCCAACAGGCCGTCGGAGGCGACGGCCGTCTCGTAGCCCCAGCCTTCGAGCAGCTCGCTCAAGGACTCGGCTATCACGGGTTCATCATCGACGATGAGGACGCGCCCCTTAGGCATAAGGCGAGTTTAGCAAGTTAGCTCGAAAGGAAAAAGGTTCGGGGCGCGGCGTCGCGCGCCCGCCTACGGGGCGCGGTCGTAGAACTCGGCGACGGCGCGCGCCAGCGAGCGCGCGTTCGACTCGGCGGGCACCACGTCCGCGCGCAGGCCGTACACGGCCGCCGTCTCGGCCGTGACCGCGCCGATGCAGGCGACGCGCACGCCCGAGAGCAGCGGGCGCAGGTCGCGCGTGTCGAAGAGCTGCGCGAAGTTGTGCACGGTCGAGGAGCTGGTGAAGGTGATGCAATCGACCCCTCCGCCGACGAGCAGCGCCTCCGCGCGCGCGCGGTCGGTCGTCTCGGGGCGGACGGTGCGGTAGGCTTCGACCACGTCGCAGCGCGCGCCGGCCGCTTCGAGCGCGCGCGGCAGGAAGTCGCGTGCGGCGGCGGCGCGCGGCAGGAGGAAGTTGAGGTTCTCGAACTGCCCGCGCCCGCCGAGGTAGGCTTCGAGCGCCTCGAAGACGCCTTCGGCGCGCGACCTCTCGGGGATGACGTCGACGTGCACGTGCGCCTCGACGAGTCGCGCGGCCGTCGCCTCGCCGATGGCGCAGACGCGAAGCCCGTCCAGCTCGCTCACGTCCTTGCCGGCCGCTTCGAGCCGGGCGAGGAAGTGCCCGACGGCGTTCGCGCTCGTGAGGACGAGCCAGTCGTAACCGAAGAGGTTCTCAACCGCCTCGTCGAGCTGCGCGTAGGAGGCGGGCGGCACGATCTCGATGGCCGGGCAGGCGACGACGCGCGCGCCGAAGGCTTCCAGCTCGGCCGCGAACTCCGCGGCCTGCTCGCGCGCGCGCGTGATCATCACCGTGCGCCCTTCGAGGGGTTTAAATCTGTCCGCGCCCATCGGCCCTCGGCACCTGCGCGTTCGATTCCTTGAGCAGTTCGCCCGCGCCGCGATCTAAGAGCCTCGCGGCCAGCTCTTCGCCGACGCGCCCGGCTTCGCCCGCGTCGCCCTCAAGACTCTCGCGCAAGACCCGGCTTCCGTCGAGCGCGGCGACGAGCCCGTCTATCCTCAACCTTCCGCCCTCGGCCGTCGCGTGCGCGGCGATGGGCACCTGGCAGCCGCCGCCTAAAGAACGCAGCAGCGCGCGCTCGGCCGTCACGGCGGCGCGCGTCCGCGGGTCGTCGAGGCGCGAGACGAGCGCGTTCGTCCCCGCGTCGTCCGAGCGCGTCTCGACGCCGAGCGAGCCCTGGCCGACCGCGGAGAGC
This sequence comes from Pyrinomonadaceae bacterium, assembly GCA_036389235.1. GTDB lineage: Bacteria > Acidobacteriota > Blastocatellia > Pyrinomonadales > Pyrinomonadaceae > QHXN01. The sequence goes on from DASVQJ010000328.1 coordinate 23,829, forward strand.
ATCTCCTCCTGCGCGACGGCCGCGCTGATGCGCCCGCCGAAGCCCAGACGCCGCAGGCCGGCCGAGGCGAGGATGAGGGCGTCGTACCCGCCCTCGTCGAGCTTGCGCAGGCGCGTGTCCACGTTCCCGCGCAGGTCTCTGATCCGCACGTCGGGGCGCAGGTGTTTGAGTTGCGCGATGCGCCGCAGGCTCGACGTGCCCACGACCGCGCCCTCGGCCAGACCCTTCAGGGAGTCCGCCCGGGCCGCGGAGCCGGCGCGCAGGACGAGCGCGTCGCGCGGGTCTTCGCGCTCGGGCGTCGCCGTGATGGAGAGCCCCTCGGGCGTGACCGTCGGCAGGTCTTTGAGCGAGTGGACGGCCACGTCAACGCGCCGTTCGAGCAGCGCCACCTCAAGCTCCTTCGTGAACGCGCCCTGCCCCCCGATGGTCGAGAGCGGCACGTCGAGCCGCACGTCGCCCTGCGTCTTGAAAATCTCGATGCGGACTTCGACCCCCGGGTCGAGCGCTTCGAGCCGCGCCCTCACCCACTCCGACTGCCACAGCGCGAGCTTCGACCCGCGCGAACCGATGATGATTTCCATAGGGTGCCGGGTGTCGGGTTTTAGGTTTCGGGTTAGGAGCTATTCACCGGGGAAGAGGACTTCCCCCGACACCTAACACCCGGAACCCAAAACCCTTCCTCACTCTTCCAGGCCGAAGATGTCGCGCCAGGCTTGCACCTCCGTCTCTTCGCCCGCGTCGTAGGAGCGGCGCATGCGGTGGATGACGGGGTGCGAAATCTTGTTGACGGCCGACATGAGCAGGGCCTCGATGGCCTGCTCCTGCTCGGGCGTCAGGTCGCCGAGCCGGTTGCGCTGGCGCTCGAACTCCTCGTGCGCGATGCGGCGCAGCTTGTCCTTGAGGGCGCCGACCGTCGGGCCGATGTCGAGGGCGCGCAGGGCCTGCTGGAACTGCGTCACCTCGGACTCGACGATCAGCTCCGCGCGCTCGGCCTCGCGCCCGCGCTCGCGCAGGTTCGAGGCGACGACCGCTTCGAGGTCGTCCACGTCGAAGACGAAGAGGTTGTCGAGCTTCGCGACGGCCGGGTCTACGTTGCGCGGGACGCTGATGTCGATGAAGAAGGCCGGGCGGTTTCGCCTCGCCGCCCGCGCCCGCTCGGCCATCTCGGGCGTGATGACGTACTCGCGCGCGCCCGTCGAGCAGATGACGATGTCGGCCCGCGCCAGATTCTCTTCGAGCGCGCCGAACTCGACGGCCTGGCCGCCGAACTTGAGGGCGAGCTTCTGCGCCGTCTCGTAGGTGCGGTTGGCGACGAGCACGCGCGCGGCGCCGGCCCCGGCGAGGTGCTGCGCGGCCAGCTCGGCCATCTCGCCCGCGCCGACCAGCAGGACGGCGGCGCCCTTCAGCGAGCCGAAAATCTTCCGCCCCAGCTCGACGGCCGTGAAGCTGATGGAGACGGCCGAGGCGGCGATGCCGGTCTCGGTGCGCACGCGCTTGGCGACGCGCAGGGCGTGGTGGACGAGTTTGTGCAGGACGCGGCCGGCCGTGCCCGCCTCGACGGCGAGCGAGTAGGCGCGGCGCACCTGCCCCAGCACCTGCGGCTCGCCGACGACCATCGAGTCGAGCGAGGAGGCGACGCGGAAGAGGTGGCGGACGGCGGCCTCGTCGGCGTGCGTGTAGAGGTGGCCGCTGAAGAGTTCGACGGGGACGGAGCGCGCGTCGCTGATGAACTCGCTGAGGCGCCCGACGGCGTCCTCGCCCTTCTGCCGCGCGGAGGCGGCCAGAATCTCGACGCGGTTGCAGGTGGAGACGATCAGGCCCTCGCGCACGACCTCGCCGTCCACGAGCGCGCGCAGACTCTCGGCGCACGCCTCGTCGCTGAACGCGAGGCGCTCGCGCACCTCCACGGGCGCGGTCTTGTGGTTGAGTCCGACGAGAACTATCGACATTACTTACTGCCCGCCGTCGCGCTCCTCCTCCACAATTTTAATCAACGCTTCCAACCTGCGATCTGTGCCGGCCGTCTGCTCTGCTAACCCCGCGAGCGCCTCCTCCGTCCGAGTCTGCCTCGCAGCCAATTCCGCCAACGATACGCGCAATGACTCCTCCCCGGCGCGTAGCGACTCGTCTGATGCCCGTAATGATTGCTCAGCCGCACGGAGTGACTCGGCCATCGACTCACTGAACCGCGCTTGGGCAACGTCAGCCTCGCGGAGTGACACATTAATGTGAGCCTGCGTCTCGATGTTCTGCACCAGCACGCGCATGATGACCGCCTGCGTGTCCGCGTACGAGTCAAGCAGTTGTTTAACTCCCGAGGTCTCCTGTGTTAGCTGCGAGACCTGCTCGGTGAGCCGTGAGAGTTGCTCTTCGTTCCGCGAGAGCTGCTCCACATTACGCTCGGCCCTCGCGTCGGAGCGAGCCTGGCTCTTCAAAATAAAATCAATCGCCCGTTCGAGTTCATCACCGGTCATCTTTAAATCTCCTTTCGGGTTGACGGGACGGGCAGCGTTGAAGGGCAGGCGCATAAAACTTTAACGGAAGACGTGGAAGCCGCCGAGCGCGACGGCGCCGACGAAGGTGCAGAGGACGAGCGTGAAGCCGCCGACGCCGAGCCAGGCGGCCTTGCGACCGCGCCACTGGACGCGGTAGTGCAAGAGGGCGAGGTAGACGACCCACGTCAGCAGCGCGAAGAACTCGGTCGGGTCGTTGTGGAACATGCGGACGCTGCGCGCGCGCGACCAGATGACGCCGGTGATGATGCCGAGCGTGAGCAGCGTGAAGCCGATGCTCGCGGCCGTCGAGGCCACGTCGTCCACGGTCGAGAGCGACGGCAGGCGGTGGAAGACGGCGCTGAACTTCTTCAGGCGCAGCTCGCGCTCCTGCCACAGGTACATCACGCTGGCCGCGAAGGCGACGAAGAACGACGCGTAGCCGAAGATGAGCAGCGTGACGTGGACGGGGAAGAGCCACGAGCCGCTGCCGTCGGTCACCGTGCTCGGGTCTTTGGTCACGTCCGGGGAGAGGAGCTGCGATACGAGCACGAGCAGCGTGACGACGGGCAGCAGGAAGGCGCCGAGCGCGCGCAGGGGGTAGCGGTAGGTGACGAGCCCGTAGGCGACGACCAGCGTCCAGCCCAGGAACGAGAGCGCCTCGGTCGTGCTGAAGAGCGGGTAGTGGCCGTCGCGCACCCAGTCGAGGACGAGGGCGGCGGTGTGCGCCAGAAAGGCGAAGGCGACCGCGTAGAGGGTCGTCCGCTCGGCGGCCCGGCGCTTGTTGACGAAGGCCAGGACGGCGTGGACGGCGGCGACGACGTAACCGGCCAGGGCCGCGTAGTGAACCGCGTAGAAATAAGGTTTCATCACTAAATCGGGCGGCGCGTGGGACGCTTGGGCGCCATTGTAATTGAAGGGGAGGGGGGCGGCAAGCTACTCCCGCCGCAAGGCTTTGAAAGCCCGCGCGCCGCGTGAGAAACTAGCCGCCGAAAAGTAATCTCAGTTCGGAAGGTTTGGGGAGAGAAGGCCGTGCCGACCCGCGAAGAGTCCTGGGAGCTGCTCTGCGAGTACACGAAGGGGAAGAGCCTGCGCCAGCACGCGCTGGCCGTCGAGGCGGCGATGCGCGCGGCCGCGGCGCGCTACGGCGGCCCCGACGCGGACGCGGACGAGTGGGGCGTGACGGGGATGCTGCACGACTTCGACTACGAGATGTTCCCGACGACGGAGGAGCACCCGTACAAGGGCGCCAACATCCTCTGCGGGCGCGGCTACCCCGACCGCGTCATCCGCGCGATCATGGGCCACGCGACCTACACGGGCGTCCCGCGCGACACGGCGATGGCGCGCGCGCTCTTCGCGACCGACGAGCTGTGCGGCTTCCTCGTCGCCTGCGCGCTCGTGCGCCCTTCGAAGAGCCTCGACGACCTCGAAGTCTCCTCGGTGAAGAAGAAGCTGAAGGACAAGGCGTTCGCGCGCACCGTCAACCGCGAAGACATACGGCAGGGCGTCGCCGAACTCGGCGTAGACCTCGACGAGCACGTCCGCTTCGTCATCGACGCGCTCAAGCCCGTGCAGGAGAAGATAGGGCTGAAGGGAAGTACCGAGGACTGAGTGAGAGCGAGTCTTTAACTCAGTCCTCAGCACCCAGTCCTCAGTACCCGGCCTCCCCGCTTGCCGTCGAGGGCCGCGTTACTTAT
>DASVQJ010000329.1:0-22290 GCA_036389235.1 Pyrinomonadaceae bacterium
GTGAGGAAGGCAGTAGGCAGTAATCAGTAGTCAGTAGTCAGTAGAAAAACCGGGCGGCGCGCTTTGGCTGATGCCTCAGACGCGCCGCCATTTTTACTACTGACTACTGTCTACTGACTACTGTCTACTGTCTACTGTCTCCCTTACGGCGTGCCGGCGCTGACGACGATCTTGTTATCGACGCCGAGGACGCCTTTGACGGCGTAGGCGAGGCGCTCGGCGCGCTGCTTGACGGCGTCGGAGTTGACCGTGCCGGAGAGGCGTACGCGGCCGTTGACGACCGTCGCGTCGATGACGGCCGCGGAGACCGCCGGGTCGTCTTCGAACGCCTTGTCGACCTTCGTTTGCAGCGTCGCGTCGTCGTTCGCGGGCGGCGCGGCCGGCGGCGCCGTGGAGGCGGGCGGCGCGGTCGCCGCCGGGTCGGTCGTGGGTGGCGCCTGGACGATGACGGGCGCGGGGACGGTCGTGACCGGCGGCGCCTGCTGGATGATGATGGGCGTCGGCTGCGGCAGCGGCGTCTGGACGAGGACGGGCGCCTGCGTGAAGGGCGTCGGCTGCGTCTGGGCCGCGCCGCGCGCGTTGATGTTGACCTCGGTCGAAGAGTCTTCGCGCGAGTTCGTCAGGAAGAGGAAGATGATGGCCGTGGCCGCGATGGCGAGCAGCGCCACCGTGGCGAGGACGCCCGCCGAGTACCCGCGCCGCTCGGGCGGCGGGTAGTAGCCGGGCGGCGGCGGCTGACGAACAACCGTCCGCTGCTCGACCACCTCGCGCCGCGCCGTCGGCGTCTCGATCACGACACGACTACGCTTCTGTTGCTCTTCGTCGTAAGACATGAAGCTTCGGCTCCTTGGCTCTTGGAGTAGGCGAACCTTGCGCGAGGGTAGTTTGTGGCAAAGCGCGGGGCGCGTGCAAGCGCCCGACAAAGGGGAGCGGAGGGGCGCCGCGGCCCCTCACGCTCCCCAAAGGTCTTCGCCGCCCGGCCGCCTTAGTAGCGGCGGGGGAGGCGTCGCTTCGTGCGCCGGTAGAGGTAACCGCCCGTGCCGCCGACGATGGCGCCCGCGGTCGCCGCGCGCTTGCCGCCGGCCGCCGCGCCGACGCCCGCGCCGAGCGCCGCGCCGCTGGCCGTCGCGCCGACGGTGCGCGTCCGCGGCTTGAAGTGGCGCCGCGCCGCCTTGCGGTTGAAGGCGTAGGTGCCCGCGCCGCCCGCGCCGATGGCCGCGCCCTTCTTGCCGCCGACGAGCCCGCCCACGGCCGCGCCGCCCGCGATGATCGCCGCCGTCCGCGCCTTACGCCCGAAGCGCGAGCGCCGGCGCCTGTCCTGCGCCGAAGCGTCGAGCGACATGCTCGTCACCAGAAATAAAAGGCAGAGTAGACCGACTGAAATTTTCCGCATCTTCAAACTCCTTCCGCTGCTCCTATCTAACCCGGATTAGAACGGGAGAGAGACATCACGCGGTTGCCTTCAGCAAACACCATTCCCCTGCGGGCGCACGGCCTAACTTAAGAAAACCTAAGCCTTAAAAGCGCGGGCGACCCCGCGTCCGTCCGCCGCCGGACGGTAAACAGGGCAACGGCGTATCGAATCAATGCTCGCGGTCTGACTGTGGTTTGACCTCGCCCAGACCCTCGCACATAATCGGCCGCATGACGACGGCCATCATACATCATCCCGTCTTCGAGCAGCACGACACGGGCCAGGGCCACCCCGAGAGCCCCGAGCGCTACGCGGTCGTGATGCAGGCTTTGCGCGGCGACGCGGAACTCTGGCCGCGCCTGTTGGAAGTCGAGGCCCCGCCCGCGCCGCGCGGCGACGTGCAGGCCGCGCACACGCCGCAGCACTTCAAGCACGTCGAGCGCGCGGTGAGCGAAGGCGTCGGCTACCTCGACGCCGACACGGCCGTCTCGATGCGCTCGCTCGAAGCGGCGCTGCGCGCGTCGGGCGGCGCGTGCAGGGCGGTGGACATGGTCTTGCGGGGCGAGGCGCAGAACGCCTTCCTGCCCGTGCGCCCGCCCGGCCACCACGCCACTTCGGACCGCGCGATGGGCTTCTGCCTCTTCAACACCGTCGGCGTCGCGGCGCGCTACGCGCAGCGCCACTACAAGGAGGTCGAGCGCGTGGCCGTCATCGACTGGGACGTGCACCACGGCAACGGCACGCAGGGCATCTTCTACGACGACCCCACGGTCTTCTTCTTCTCCGCGCACCAGTACCCGTGGTATCCGGGCACCGGCACGCGCGCCGAGACGGGCGTCGGCCGCGGCCGCGGCTACACCCTGAATCTGCCGCTGCGCGCGCGCACGCCCGCCGCGGAGCACCGCCGCGCCTTCGAGACCGCGCTCGAAGAGATCGGCGCGAAGTTCAGGCCCGACCTCGTCATCATCTCGGCCGGCTTCGACTCGCACGCGGGCGACCCCCTGGGACAACTCATGCTGTCGGACGAGGACTTCGTCGCGCTGACCCGGGTCGCGAAGGAGTGGGCGCGCGAGGCGTGCGCGGGCAGGCTCGTCTCGTGCCTCGAAGGCGGCTATAACCTCCTGACCCTCGGCGAGACGGTCGCCGCGCACGTCCGCACGCTGGCCGAAGATTAAGGTTGATGAAAGACGTGCCGGAACACAGCCCCCACGGTCGGCGTAAGAGATGACGCCGCCGCGGTCGAGAGTGACGGGCGCAATTTCAACACGGAGACGCGGAGACGCGGAGACACAGCTTGTAGTCATTACTCAAGAAGCCGTGTCCCCGTGCCTCCGTGCCTCCGTGTTAAATGTCTCATGAATTTTGTAAGAAGCATTTGGATAAAGTCAGACGTGCGCGGGTGGTTCCGGCGCGCGATGCCGCGCGCGGCGCTGGCGGCGGTCGCGCTCTTCGTGCTGCGCCTGTTCGTCCGCGACACCTCTCTTTATAACGACACGCCCTTCGGGCTGCTCGGCCCCTTGACCTTCTTCGTCTGCGCGGCCGTCCTCCTCTACTTCGGCCTCAAGCTCGCGGTGCGGCTCAAGCGGAAGCTCCTGTGGAGGGTGAGGCGGCGCCTCATCATCACCTACCTCTTCGTCGGGTTGACGCCGGTCGTGTTGCTGCTCGCGCTCGGCGCGCTGGCGGCGACGGGCGGCTCTTCGCAGGCGATGGTGCGCGTCGTCACCGTCGAGATCGAGGCGACCGAGCGGCAGGCTTTGGAGAGCGCCAGGTCGCTGGCGGGCGCGCTCGCCAGGCTCCCGCCGAACGCGGGCGAGCGCGAGGCGCAGGCGTGGCTCGAAGAGCGCGCGGTGCTGCTCCGCGCGGCCCTGCCCGGCGCGCGCGTCCACGCGTGGCGCGGCGGCGAGGCGGCGCACGCGCTCTTCCTCGGCGACGGCGTGCCGGCCGAGCTGTCGAGCGCCGACTTGAGCGAGGAGGCGCGCGGGGTCGGCCCCGACGCCGCGGACGGTCGGGAGACCCTGCCCCGCTGGCTCGGCGGCCGCGCCGAGTGGAGCGGGTTCGCGTTCCTCCCGCCGGCCGAAGGGGCGCAGACCGCGTTCGGCACGCCTTCGGTGCGCGCGCTCGCACGCGCGGGCGGGGGTGACCGCGCCGCCACCGTCTTGGTCGCCGTGCCGGTCAGCCGCGCGCTCGTCGCGCGCTACCGCGAGAACACGGGCGTCAACGTCCGCCCCTTCTTCGTCGGCGGCAGAATCAGGGAGGAGCGGCGCGGCGGCGCGCAGGTGCGAGTCGGCGAGGACGCCGGACGGGGCGAGACGCCGCGCGGCCACGCCGCCGCCTTCGACGCCTTGGACATGTCACGCGACCAGTTCCGCGAGAGCCTGCCGGACCTCGACGGGTTCAACTTCCCGTGCCCGGTATTTCTGGACGCGACCAACTGGGCGACGGGCGAGCGCCAGGCGCGCTGGTCTTTCGTGGTCGATTGGTCTTGGGGCGAGGGCGGCAAGCAGTTCTGGAACAACCTCGTGCTGGGGCAGACCTTCTGGCGGATGCTCTACGTCCTCGCGGTCATCTTCCTCGTCTTCGAGATACTCGCGCTGCTCTCGGCCGCGTGGATGACGCGCGCCGTGACCGGCACCGTCCACAAGCTCTACCGCGCGACCGAATCGGTCAAGCGCGGCGACTTCTCGCACCGCATACGCACGCGCTCGCGCGACCAGTTGGGCGAGCTGGCGCTCGCCTTCAACGACATGTCCGCGAACATCGAGGCGCTTTTGGCCGAGCGCGTCGGGCACGAGCGCCTGAAGCGCGAGGTCGAGATCGCGCACGAGGTGCAGGCGCAGCTCTTCCCGCGCAGCACGCCCGCGCTCCGCTCGGCCACCATCGCGGGCGAGTGCCGCGCGGCGCTGGGCGTGGCGGGCGACTACTACGACTTCGTCGAGGTCGCGCCCGGGCTGATCGCTTTGACGCTGGGCGACGTGTCGGGCAAGGGCCTCTCGGCCTCGCTCGTGATGTCGAACTTGCAGGCGACGCTGCGCGCGCAGGTCTCGATCATCGCGGAGCGGCTGGGCGTCGCCGAGCAGGTGACGGTGCCGGCGCAGCCCTCCGCCGGCGACGGCGTCGGCGCGCAGGCGTTCGAGTTGCCGTGCGGCGTGACGGGCAAGGACGACGGCTGCCTCGTCTCAAGGATGGCCGAGCGCATCAACGAGCAGCTCTGCCGCTCGACCGACGCCGACCGCTTCGCCACGCTCTTCCTCGCGCTCTACGACGACCGCGAGCGCGCGCTGCGCTACACGAACGCGGGGCACAACGCGCCGCTGCTCGTGCGCGCCGACGGGACGGTCGAGCGTCTGTGGACGGGAGGCACCGTGCTCGGCGCCTTCGACGGCGTGCCGTTCGAGGAGGGGCAGGCGGAGCTGTACGAAGGAGACCTGCTGGTCGTCTTCTCCGACGGCATCACGGAGGCGCAGAACGCGACGGGCGAGGAGTACGGCGAGCAGCGCCTCGCCGACCTCGCCGCCGCGCGCCGCTCCGAGACCGTCGAGAACATCCGCCAGGACATCTTCGACGAGATCGACCGCTGGACGGGCCAGGCCGACCGCGGCGACGACCAGACGCTCGTAATTCTAAAAGCTCGTGATGAGTGATGAGTGATGAGTGATGAGAAAGAACGGAGGGGTCTTGTCTCTTTCTCATCACTCATCACTTATCACTCATCACTGTCTTTAAGCCGTGACGATGACGGCGCGGGCGCCGGTCAGCTCGGTGAAGTCTTTGGTGTAGACGGTGCCGACGCGGCGGAGGCGGCCGACGGTCTCGACGAGTTCTTCGGCCGGGAGGTAGCCGTCGTCGACGTGCGAGACGGCCCACGCCGGGAGGTGCGAGGCGGCGTCGAGGAGGTCTTCGACGTGGCGCAGGTATTGGCGTCGCGCTTCGGCCCGCGCGCCGAGCCGCCCCTCCCGGGCCTGCTCGAAGTCGTCCCAGAAGTCGCCCCCGCCGCGCACCCAGACCTCGCGCCACGCCCAGGCCGAGTCGCGCGCGGCGCGGCGCGAGGGGCGGGGCAGTCGGAGGAAGAGCAACTCGGCCTGCTCGCGGCTGACGAAGTCGCGTGCGTTGCGGTTCGAGGCCGTGTTCTTCTGCCGGTTGTCGAAGGGCGCGGGCGCGGAGTCCCAGAGCCGCTTGAAGACGCGCGAGAGGGGCTGGCGCAGCTCGCGCGTGTCGTCGTCGAAGGAGAGCGCGTAGTCGCCGACCGCCATGCCGAGGTCGAGCGCGAGCGCGCGCTTCGAGGGCTCCAGCTTCTCGGCGTTGGCGCGGACGTTGTCGAACCACCAGGCGTCGGTCTCGCCGAACCAGCGGCGCAGGGCGGGGTTGTAGAGGCGGTGGCGCGGGACGTACGCGTCTTCGAGCACGGCCTCCACGTCCGACCCGCTCAAGGTCTCCGTGTTGTTCTCGACGCGCGCGCGTGCGCGCTCTAAGGCCCAGCGCGCCGAGTCGTTGGCGGCGACGCGCGCGCCCCAGCGCTTGAGGTAGGCGAGCGTGGCGCCCCCGCCCGCGAACGGGTCGATGACCGAGCGGAACTGTAGGCGGCGCAGCACGCCCAGCTCGAACGCGAGCCAGCCTTCGGGGAGCGAGTCGGAAAAGTTGCTTGGCATAAGTCGGCCGGCCGCCGGTTATCGCGGGCGCGCGCGGGTAAGGTCATTCAAATGATTTTACGTCCGCGCGCGCCCGCGATAATCCGCGGCCCTTTTCTATCTCTGTCAGACCGTTTCACTGGCGCGAGTCCCAGGGGTATTGCGCGGGCGGCTCTCCGGCGTGGACGACCTCTTCGCTCCCGCCGTCGGCGCCGGCCGGCTCTTCCCGCCCGCGCATGATCGCGGGCGCCTGCTGCCCGGGCGCGGGCTCCTCCGTCGTTCGTTCGGCCCGCGCGAAAGAGCGCAGCTCGGGCAGACCTTCGAGCGAGAGGAAGGCGAGGACGACCGCCGGGTCGAACTCGATGCCGGCCCACAGGCCGAGGTGTTTGCGCGCCTCGCCTTCGGTGCCGGCGGGCCGCCACGGGCGCGCGTCGGTGAGCGCGGCGTAGGCGTCGGCGACGCGGAGGATGCGCGCGCCCAGCGGTATCTGCTCGCCGCGCAGCGCGTCCGGGTAGCCGCCGCCGCCGAACCATTCGTGGTGCCAGCGGACGAGGAGCTGGACGGCGCGGTCGGCGCCCGCGCGCGCGGCGTCCTGCTCGCCGATGACGGGGTGGCGCGCGAGGTCGAGGCGCTCGGCCTCCTTGAGCGGCCCTTCGCGCCTGATGTAGTCGCGCTTCATCGTCAGCTCGCCGATGTCGTGCAAGAGGGCCGCGAAGACGATGGAGGTGCGGTCGGCGCGCGACAGGCGGAAGTGTTCGGCGAGCGCGTCGGCCAGCCGCGCCACGCGCGCGGCGTGCGGGTGCGCGTAGCCCTCGAACTCGTCCACGGCCGCCCCGAGGCGCAGGTACGCCTCGCCGGCCGCGCGGTCGCTCTCAGCAAACTCGATGCCCATAGAGGTTAGAGTGTACGTTTCAAAGTCGAAAGTTCAAAGCCGGGAAAGGCTCGGAGTCAGGAGTCAGGAGTCAGGAGTCAGAATAAGAACCTTCGTCGCTCGAACGGCGCGTTTGTCATCAACAACCTCTACAAAGCGGAGCCTCCCGACTCCTGACTCCTGACTACTTGTCCTTCTTCTTCGCGAGCTTGAGGTCGTAGGCGGCGCGGAGGGCCGCGTCCCTGAGCGTGTCGTACGCCTGCGCGACGCGCGCGAAGGCGGCGTCGATGCGCTGGCGCGTCTCCTCGTCGGCGTCGCGGCGGAGGAGGTCTGGGTGGAGGCGGCGCGCGTGCGAGTAGTAGGCGCGCTTGACCTCGTCGGCCGAGGCCGAGCGCGCGACGCCGAGCACCTCGTAGTGCGTCGCGCCGCGCGCGAGCGCGAACAGCTCCTCGGCGGTTCCGCGCCGGTCGGGCTCGGCCGCGGCCGGGCGCTCGTCGGTCGGGCGTTGCGTCTCGGGCGCCGCGGCGGGCGCCGCGGCGACGACGGCCGCCGCGGCGCGCTGTTGTTCCGCGAGCTTCAGCGCCTCGGTGGGCAGTATGCGCGGGCCGCCCGTGCGCGTGAGCAGTCCGCCGAGCGCGAGGACGTAGACGGCGTGGCGCGTCTCCTGCTCGGGCAGCCCGCTGACGGCGACGACCTCGCCCAGCCGCGCCGGCGCGTAGACGCGCGACATGACGAAAGCCTCGGCGGGGAGGAGCCGGAGGCCGGAACTCAGCTTCTCTTCTAGGCCCTCGGCGGGGGCCACCGTCTGCGCGTCGTCGCGCATCCTCGCGGCGACCAGCCCCCGCGGGAGGTTGCGCGCGGACTCGGCCAGCAGCCCCGACACGTCCAGCCGGAGCACCTGCGCGCCCGCCAGACGCACGCGCGGGTCGAACATCCACTCCCCGTCAGTCCAGTGCAGCACCTCGCCGAGAACCTCCTTCGACTGCCGCTCCTGGAGACGTTTGAGGCCCGACTCGTCGAGCACGCCCGAGTGCAGGAGGGCCGCGCCGGCCTGCTCGTCCGACATCCTCTCGCCGACGGCGGCGTAGAGGCGCCCGGCGTCCACGGCCCCGCTGCGGCGCAGCACCTCGACGAGCCGCAGGGCGCGCGCGTTCGAGACCGCGGCCGCGACCTCCCCGCCGTCGAAGTAGACCACGGCCTTCGCGCGCTCGCGCTCCAGACGCAGCGCGCCCGACAGACGTGCGTCCGAGATTTCGCGTACGAGTTCGGCTAGAGGGTGCTCTGACAGTCGGCCGTTCATCGAGGGGTGGGGGCATCCCTTCAGAAAACCCCGCGCCAATCATAGCCCAGAGAGGCGTGAGAGGCTAGAGGTTAGAGGTCTTGACGCTCTCTGCTGAGCGGCTTGAGCGGAAACAAATAAAGCGGCGCGGGTGCAAACTGAGCCCTACCGTCCGGCCTCTAACCTCCGCACGGGCCGCCAGTCTCTCCGACAAGTTTTGAGATAAAAAACGGAAAAATTTCTGTCAGCCTTCGTACAGATTGGGCGGCCGCCAGGGGCCGCCGACTCAGACGGGTTTTTCACGCCGAGTGTGATGGTGCAAGGGTCAAAAACAGTGTCGGGTGTCCGCGCGCGGTCGTCGGGCGAGGAGTCGGACTCGTCCGGCGGGCGCGAGTGCGGCGGCGCGGAGGTCTCGCAGGGACATTTGCAGGTGATGGTCTCCGAGGTCGTCAGCCTGCTCAACGAGCAGGCGTTCGCGCAGGGGCGCGCGTGCACCGAGCAGGAGGTCTGCGAGTCCTTCTCCGAGATACTCTTGCGCCACTGGAACCTCTGCTGCGTGAAGTTCTACCTGCGCGAAGAGGGGGGCGGTCTCTCCCTGCGCGCGGCCTTCTCGCACCCGCACATCGACGCCGGGACGGCGCACGCCGTCGGCGAGGCGATGGTCGAAGAGGTCACGCGCACGGGCGGGGAGTTCGCCGCCGGTCTGGGCGAGGATGGCGACGAGGCGGGCGAGGCGGCGGGGATGAAGGCCCTGCTCGCGCGCTCGGGCCTTGAGGCGGGCGTCGCGGTGCCCATCAGCGCGAGCGGCGCGCTGGCGGGCGTGATGGTGGTGGCGTCGAAGGACGCGGGCCGTCTGCGCTCGGCGCTCGGCGGCGTGAGGTGCGTGGGGCAGACGGTCGTCATCGCGCTCGGCAACGCGCGCCGCAGCGCCGCGATGGCCGAGCAGCACAGACGGATTGAATCTTTGGTCGAAGAGCTGCGCAGCCGCACGGCCGAGCTGGAGAGCGCCAACCTTGAGCTGCAACGCGTCGGCCGCTACCGCTCGCTCTTCCTCGCCCGCATGTCGCACGAGCTGCGGACGCCGCTCACCTCCATCCTCGGCTTCGCCGAGATTCTGCTCGACCAGGAGCACCTGAACGAGACGCAGCGGCGCTTCTGCGGGAAGATTCAGTCGTCGGGCTTCCAGTTGCAGGCCAGCCTCAACCAGCTCGTAGACCTCTCGCGGCTCGAAGCGGGGCACACCGAACTGTTCCTCCACGAGTTCTCCATACGCGAGACGTTGCGCGAGTCGTGCGCGGCCGTGTCGCGTCTGGCGCAGAAGCAGTCGGTGACGCTCGAATGCGTGACGGCGCCGGGGGTGGGCGGCATCGTCTCGGACGAGGGGAAGCTGAGGCAGGTGCTCTACAACTTCCTCGCCTTCGCCATCGGCCGCAGCCCCGCGGGCGGCCCGGTCGACGTCAACGCCGTCCCCGCGGAGGGCGGGGGCTTGCGCATCGAGATCACGGACTCGGGGGAGCCGCTCGAAGACCCCGCCCGGCTCTTCGAGCCCGTGGACATCGACGCCCCCAACGAGCGCGGCACGAACATGAACGAGCTGGGCCTCGTCATCGCCCACCGCCTCCTCGACGTGCTCGGCGGCTCCGTCACGCTCCACGACCTCGAACCCACCGGCCTCTCCGTCCACCTCAACCTCCCCGCGTGCCCGACGGAGAAGTAGAAGTTAAGAGACGATTAGAAGAAGCCCCGAAGGGGCGAAATGAAATAGCCGGGGGCAACGCCCCCGGTCAACGGTTGCCAAAGAGTGAGCCCTGAAAGGGCGGAATAATCTATCAGACTATTCCGCCCTTTCAGGGCTCAACCCGTTTATCCGGACGTTACCAGGGGCGGCACTCAGGCCGGCGCCAACGCTTCGGCCCCCGGCTGTTTCATGTCGCCCCTTCGGGGCTTCGAAATACTCTCTCAATCCGTCTCCGACTTGCTCAGCTCGTCGAGGTAGTTGTTGTAGGTGGTTCTGTCCTCTTCGGACATCGAGGTGATGCGGAGGCCGATGAGGTAGGCGGGCTCGCCCGCGCCGGAGTCCAGGCGGAGGTAGTGTGCGGACGTGGCCTCCATCTCGATCTCGCCGGCGGGCAGCGCGAGGCGGACTTGGAGCGCGCGCCCCTCGTCCACGACGCAGGTGTAGCCGACGTAGATCGAGCCGGCGACGACGCCGACGCCCGTCTCGCTCAGGTCGCGCGTGCGGCATTCGAGCCTGTCGTCGGGGTTGAGGAGTTGGGCGCCGCCGGGCGTTAAGTCGCACGGCAGCTCCGCGTTGTACCTCGGCTTGAGGCGGCGTTCCTTACCTGACTGCTCCATCACGAGACAGATTCCCGGGCCGCGCGCGCGTCGGGTGCGCCCGCGCGGAAGCTTGTTCTTGAGAGCTGTTGAGGAGGAGGGGGCTTCCCGCCTCGGGAGTTTGGCGCAAGGCGGGCGCCCGCGTCAATCAGGCGGCCTCGTAGAAGCTCAGCGCCGCGTCGCCCTGCTTGAGCACGCGCCAGCGGCGCAGGCCCCCGAGCGTTTCGGGCAGGGGGTTCTTGTGGTGGTGTTCGACGACGAGGACGCCGCCCTCGCGCAGAAGCGCCGCCGTGTGCGCGCCGAACTCGCGCAGGACGGGGAGGTAGTCGGAGGAGTAGGGCGGGTCGAAGTAGACCACGTCCCACGGCTCGGTGCCGGCGCGCCACTCCTGCCCCTCGTTGCGCCCCGTGCGGCGCAGGTACTCGGCCGCGTCGCTCTTGACGACCTCGGTCATCTCCTCGGGCACGCCGAGCAGGTCTAGGTTCTCTTCGACCAGCCCGCACATCTTGTGCACGCGGTCGACGAAGGTGGTGAATGCGGCGCCGCGCGAGAGGGCCTCGATGCCGATGGCGCCCGTCCCTGCGCACAGGTCGAGGAAGCGCGCGCCGTCGAGCCTCGGCGCGAGCACGTTGAAGAGAGTCTCGCGCAGGCGGTCTGAGGTCGGGCGGGTCTGCAACCCCTGCGGGTTCTTCAGCACGCGCCCGCGGTACTGTCCGGCTATCACGCGCATGACTCGAATGTAGCACAGCAGGCGAACGCCCGCTCACTTGTCGATGGGGAACTTCCAGACGGCCGTGCGCGCGACGACGAGCAGCTCGTTCTGGTCCGTGAAGGCGAGGCCCGAGGCGGCGCCCTTCACGTTGATGACGTTGAGGTAGCGGCCGTTCGGGTCGAAGACCTGCACGCCCTTGAAGTCGGCGACGTAGACGCGGCCCTGGTTGTCCACGGCGATGGCGCCGGGCGCGCGGAAGAGCCCCGGCTCGTCGCCGTCGCCGCCGAAGCGCGTCTGGAAGCGCCCGTCGGGCGAGAACTTGAAGACGGCGTCGTTGAACTCGCCGAGCGCGTAGACGTTGCCCGCCCCGTCGGCCGCGACGCGTATGCTCAACTCGCTGCGGTCGGTCTGGCCGCTGACGGCCGCCTGGATGGTCTGCCTGATCTGGCCCGAAGGGTCGATCTTCACCACGTCGTCGCGCGACTGGCGCGCGAAGGCGACGAGGCCGCCGTCGGGCGTCGCGGTCACATCGTCGTAGCGCCCCCCGCCCGAGCCCACCGTGCCGAGGAACCTGCCCGTCGTCCCCTCGTACTTGTTGATCTCGCCCTTCTGGACGACGTAGACGGTGCCGCGCCGGTCGGCCGTCATCCCGCGCAGCGGCATCTTCGGGTCGACCGTCCACTGCGTCACGAACTTGCCCGCGGAGTCGAAGACCTGTATGCGCCCGCCCGTGTACTCGCCGACGTAGATGTTCCCTGCGGCGTCCACGGCGATGCTGCGCGCGTCCTTGAAGTGGCCGGCGCCGATGCCCTCTTTGCCGAAGAAGGGCTGCGGCTCGGGCGGGCGCGCCGGGGCTGCGGGTGGCGGGTTGAGCGTCGTGCGCGTGTTGGTGCCGGCGACCGAGCGCGTCACGTCCGAGGCGGCGCGGCCGATGAGGCCGATGACGGCGTAGACGATGGCACCGCCGATCATGAGCACGAAGGCGACCACGACCAGCGCCGCCGCGGGGGAGCCCTTCGACCTGAGCCGCGGCCGCCCGAACGAGAGGTGTATGTTCTGCTGCTGCGCCCGCGGCCGCGCGCGCTCCGGCAGCATCACCGTGCTGCTACAGAAGTGGCAGCGCATCGTCTCGCGCTCGTTATCCTCGTCGTATTCGAGCGGCGCCCCGCAGGCGGGGCATTGCAGTGTCTTGGTCATCAGCTAAGTCCCTCCCGCCTCGCGCGTCCGGGCGCCGCGGCGGATTATACAAAGGCTACCACGCCAACTCCATGTCCGTTTCGCCGGGGACGAAGCCGGCTTTGGCGTAGACGTGCCGGCCCTGCTCGGTCGCGTGGAGCCAGATGCGCCTGACCCGCGTCGCCTTCATGTGTGCGACGATGGTTGTGACTAAGGCCGTGCCCGCGCCCCTGCCGCGCCAGGCCGGGAGCGTGTACATGTTCGAGAGGTACGCCTCAAGCCCCGAGGGGTTCGCCCCGTTCGGCGGCCTCTCGAAGATGGTCACGCCGCTGGTCGCCACTATCGCGCCCTCGCTCTCGGCGACCCACGCGAGGAAGTGGCCCGAAGGCATCTTGCGCACCATGTAGTCCCTCATCGCCGCGCACAACTCGCCGCCGTCGGCCCCGGCCTTCAGGCTGCCGACCTCCTCCAGGAAGTCGTGGCGCAGCCGGATTAACTCGTCCACGTCGTCGAGAGTCGCCAAACGTATCCGGTACATGTGACGCCCGCTCACTTAACTTTCGAGTCCTCGCTCTTGGCCTGCTCCATCGCCTCCGGCTCCAACTCCTCGGCGCTCTTGTTCAAGCGGATGAAGACGCCCCAGGCGGCCAGCAGGACTCCCGCCGCGACCGCGACGGACGCGGCCTGCGGCAGGCGCGAGGCGTCGTCGTGGGCCAGCTCGAAGACGGCCACCAGGGATTCTATCGAGAGCGCGACGACCACGACGACCATGAAGCGCGAAAGGAACCGCCGGACGCGCGTCGGGGCGCTGACCTCGGCTTTGCGCTGCACCTCCTCCTCCAGAATCGTCTGGCCGAGTTCGAGCGCGACGACGGCGATGGTCAGCAGCCCGATGCTTTCGAGCACCGAGTTGAAGCGCTCCCGCAGCGGCAGCTCCGCCAACGGGTTGACCCCGTGCCACAACTCGACGCCCGCGAAGACGATCAGCGCCAGCCCGCAGCAGACGAACAGGGCGATGGTGCCCAGATACCCGACGACGAAAACCTTCTGTGTCACCCTCAACGCGTTAGAGCCTCCCCTCTGTGTCAACCCGGACTCGGCCCGGCGTCACGTTACTTTCGTCACCCGATGGCGGCGAGGCCGAAGCGCGCGTCGGCGCGGACGCGGGCGATGAGGCGGGAGGTCTCGCGGGTGTGGCGGCGGGCGGTGAGGTAGTGGTCGGCCTCGCGGCGCGCGTCTTCGAGGATGTGGAGGTCGCGGACGAGGTTGCCGACGCGGAAGGTCGGGACGCCGGACTGGCGCGTGCCCATGACCTCGCCGGGGCCGCGTATCTCCAAATCCTTTTCGGCGATGCGGAAGCCGTCCGAAGTCTCCTCCATGATGCCGAGGCGCTGCTGCGCGACCGTCGTCTGGCGGTCGGAGGCCATCAGGACGCAGTAGCTCTGCTCGGCGCCGCGGCCGACGCGCCCGCGCAGCTGGTGGAGCTGCGAGAGGCCGAAGCGCTCGGCGTGCTCGACGACCATGACGGAGGCGTTGGGCACGTCCACGCCGACCTCGACGACGGTGGTCGCGACGAGCACCTGCGTCTCGCCGCGGACGAAGAGGCGCATGACCTCCTCCTTCTCGGCGGGCTTCATCTTGCCGTGGACGAGCCCGATCCGGAAGTGCGGGAAGACGCGGTCGCGCAGGTGCTCGAACATGCGCGTCGCGTCCTTCAAGTCCATCTTCTCCGACTCTTCGACCAGCGGGTAGACGACGTAAGCCTGCCGGCCGGAGCGCACCTCGCGCTCTATCCCGCGGTAGACGCCGGCGCGCTTCTCCTCGCCGACGACGACCGTCTTGATGGGCGTGCGCCCCGGCGGCAGCTCGTCGATGACCGACACGTCGAGGTCGCCGTAGACGGTCATGGCGAGCGAGCGCGGGATGGGCGTGGCCGTCATGACGAGCACGTCGGGGTTGAAGCCGCGCTCGCGCAGGGCGGCGCGCTGGAGGACGCCGAAGCGGTGCTGCTCGTCGATGACGACCAGGCCGAGCTTCTGGAACTCGACGGCCTCCTGGATGAGCGCGTGCGTCCCGACGGCGGCGTGAATCTCCCCGGCCGCGAGGTCTTTCTGAAGTCTCCTTTTTTCGGCCGCCTTCAAGGAGCCCGTCAGCAGTTCGACGCGGTAGGGCGTGCGCGCGAGCATGCGCTTGACGTTGCGCGCGTGCTGCTCGGCGAGGATTTCGGTGGGCGCCATGAGCGCGGACTGGTAGCCGTTCTCCATCGCGGCGAGCATGGCGAGCAGCGCCACGGCCGTCTTGCCGCTGCCCACGTCGCCTTGCAGCAGCCGGTTCATCGGCACGTCCGACTGCATGTCTTCGAGGATGCGCGTGACGGCGCGCTCCTGCGCGCCCGTGAGCGCGAAGGGGAGGACTTCCATGATGCGCCCGCGGACGTGCGGCGTGACCTCGATGAGCGCGCCCTTCGGCTCCTTGACGCGCTCGTCGCGGCGCAGGCCGATGGCGAGCGCGACCCAGAAGAACTCCTCGAAGATGAGGCGCAGGTGTGCGGGGCTGCGCGCGCGCTCGTACTCGGCGAGCGGGGCGTCGTCGGAGGGGAAGTGTATGCGGCGCGAGGCGTCGGCGCGCGAGGCGAGGCGCTGGCGCGTGATGAGTTCGGGGGGCAGCGTCTCCTCGAAGGCCGCGTCGTCGAGTCTGGACAGGACGGCGTGGACGATCTCTCTCAGGCGCTTGGTGCGGAACTCGCCGAGCTTGCGGTAGACGGGCACGCGGCGGCCGACGTGTATCGCCGCGAGCGCCGGGTCGGTCACCTCGTCGACGTTCTCGTCAGCGGCATCTTCATCGACCTCTTCGGCCGCCGCGCCTTCGGCCTTGACGAGAGGGCCGCTGTCCGAATCTCCCTGCGCCTGCTCGGCGAGGCGGATGAGGGCGTTCTCGGGCGGGGCGTAGGTGCCGGGCAGCATCTCCAGCTCGTCGGGCTTGGCGAGCATCAGGGCGAACGTGTTGCTGCGCGCGTCCCACTCCCACTTGCCGAAGGCGACGAAGCGCGCGCCGCGCTGGAAGCGCTGCTTGTGGTACGCGACGATGCGCCCGGCCTGCCGGCCCGAGACGAACCACTTGACGACGACCGGCTTGCCCGTGCGCTCCGGGTCGCTCGCCGTGACCTCGAAGATGTAGAGCGGGGGCGCCTTCGGCCCGCGGTTCTTCCCGACCTGGAAGCCGCCGGCCACGCGCACGTACAAGTCTAAGGAGGCTTCGACGCCGTCGGTGAGGTCTGCGATGCGCGCCATGTTCGAGCGATCCTCGTAGCGCATCGGCAGGTAGTTCAAGAGGTCTTCGACCGTGACCTCGCCCGCGTCACTCTTCCCGGCGACGTGCGCCAAAGCCAGCGCCAGCCGCCGCGACATCTGCGCGCCCAGACGCGCGATGCCTTGCTCCGCCAGGTGCAGGACGGGCGTGTCGAGTGTAAGAGACATCGGGGGAGTGATAAGTGATGAGTGATGAGTGATAAGAGGTGATAAGTGATAAGAAGCCGTTCGTCTTTCTTATCACTTATCACTCATCACTTATCACCCGTCTTAAGCCGTGGCGGCGCCGGCCGGGGCGCAGAAGCGGTCGAAGGCTTGGGTCAACTCCTGCGCGATCTGCTCGGCGAAGCGGTTCTCGATCTGGTGGCGTTCGAGCATGAAGACGAGCTGGCCGTCTTTGAAGAGTCCGATCTGGGGCGAGGAGGGCGGGTAGGGCGCGAAGTGTTCGCGCGCCGCGGCCGTGGCCTCGATGTCGGCGCCCGCGAAGACGGTGATGGCGCGGTCGGGGCGCGCGGCGTTCTGCAACGCCATCGCGACGCCGGGGCGCGCCTTGCCGGCGGCGCAGCCGCAGACCGAGTTGACGACGACGAGCAGCGTGCCCTTCGTGTTCTTGATGGCCTCCTCGACCTGCTCGGGGCTCCGCGTCTCCTCGATGCCGATGCGGGTCAGGTCTTCGCGCATCGGCCTGATGAGAATTTCTGAATAAGGCATGTCCGTTTCTCCTTGATGTAAGACTGTGCTGTGTTGCTTAACTCGAATCTCCTCGCGCCGATAATTTAACACAGGGGGCGTGGAGTCTTTAGCCCTCGGAGTCCGCGGCGCGTGTGATGCGGAGGCGGCGCGGGTCTTCGCCGTCGCCTTCGATGTGGACGCGCCAGGTGGTCGGGGGCAGGCGGTAGCGGCCCATGCGCTCGGCCCACTCGATGACGATGACGGCGCGCTCGTCGGCGAGCAGCTCGTCCAGCTCGACGGCGTGCGCCGCGGCCGGGCCTTCGGCGAGGCGGTAGAGGTCGAGGTGGTAGAGGACGAGGCGGCCCTCGCCGTGGCGGTTGACGAGCGTGAAGGAGGGGCTTGAGACCTCGGCCGGGTCGAGGCCGAGCCCCGCGGCGAGCCCCTTGGTGAAGACCGTCTTGCCCGCGCCCAGCGTGCCGCTCAGCAGCAGCACCTCGCCGCCCTCCAGACGCTCGCCGACGCGGCGGCCGGCGTCGAACGTCTCTTCCGGATTGTTCGAAGTCCAGGTGCCCGTTGGCACGGAGGCGGCGGCGTTCAAGGCGTCTCTCCTTCCGGGTCGAGCGCGCGCACGGCGGCGCCCAGATACTTTCTCACGTCGGACGCGACCATCGTCCTCATGCCCTGTTCGCGCGCCGCTAGGTCGCCCGCGAGTCCGGCGACGTAGACGGCCGCGAGCACCGCCGCGAGCGCGTCCCCGTCTTTCCCCTTCGCGCCGAACTCCTGAGCGAGGAAGCCCGTGACGATGCCCGTGAGCGTGTCGCCCGAGCCGGCCGTGCCTAAGCCCGCGTTGCCCGTCGGGTTGACGAAGACGCGGCCGTCCGGCGCGGCGACGAGCGTGCGCGTGCCCTTGAGGACGACGAAGAGGCTTTGCGCCGTCGCTAACTCCGCGACGGCCCGCGCGCGTTCGTCGAGTTTTGCCGGGTCGGCGGCGCCGAGCAGGCGGAGCATCTCGCCCTCGTGCGGCGTCAGGACGACGGGCGCCTCGCGCGTGCCCTTCAACTCCGCGGGCCAGGGCGAGAGCGAGTTCAGACCGTCGGCGTCGATGACCAGCGGCGTGCGGCGGCGCTCGAACGCCTCGCGCACGAAGCGGCGCGTGGACTCGTGCCCGGCGTCGAGGCCGCAGCCGACCGCGACGACGGTCGCGCGCCCCGACAGAGTCTCGAACTGCGCGTAGCCTTCGGCGCTGACGCTGCCCGCCTCGGTCTCCCTCAAAGGGGCCGTCATCACCTCGGGCATCAGGCGCGGAGCGATTGCCGGCAGCGCGGACTCGGGCGAGGCCAGCGTGACGAGCCCCGCGCCCGCGGCCATCGCCGCGTCGGCGCAGAGCACGGCCGCGCCCGTCATCCCGCGCGAGCCCGCGACGACGAAGGCGTGCCCGTGCGTGTTCTTGTAAGAGTCGGGCGTGTAGCGCGTCGCTTCGAGCCACGCGCTCGCGTCCGAAGCTTCCGCGAGGAAGAGCCTCGAAGGCGCGGCCTCGACGAGGGCGGGCGGCGAGCCTATGTCCGCGACGGCGAGGCGACCGTTGAAGTGTGAGGCCGGCGGCAGGACGTTGGCCGGCTTCGCGGCCGTGTATGTGACGGTCAGGTCGGCGCGCACCGCCGGCCCTATGGCCTGGCGCGCGTCCGCGTTCAGACCCGAAGGGAGGTCGAGCGAGACGAAGAGCGGCGTGTTATGCCCCGCGTGCGTCCGCGCGGCGCGGAGCAACTCAAGGTGTGCGACGACCTTCGCGAAGAGCCCTTCGAGCGGGCGCGTCAGCCCCGTCCCGAAGAGGGCGTCCACGACGCAGTCGTAGCCGCGCGGCGCGCTCGCCAACACCTCCCAGGCCCCGATGTCTCCGCACTCGACGAAGGAGAGCGGCGGGGGGCGGTCTTTGGAGCCGGCCTCGAAACTGGAGAGCCGCCGGACGATCTCGAAGTTCGCGCGCGCGTCGCCCTTCGCGTCGTCCGCGCCGCCGAAGAGCACCACGTCCACGCGCGCGCCCTGCGTCCAGAGGGCGCGGGCGAGCGCCGCGCCGTCGCCGCCGTTGTTGCCGCGCCCGCAGAGGATTTGGAAGGTCTTACCCGTGAGGTCGTGCGAGAACACCGCCGCGATCTCGCGTGCGGAGGCGTCGGCCGCGGCCTGCATGAGGAGGAGGGAGGGGTTCGCGTACCGCTCTGTGGTCAGGCGGTCAATCTCGCGCATCTCGGCTGCCGTCACGATCTTTCTCACGCGGCGGGATGATAGCACGGACTCTGTTTAAGGGAGATGTGGGTGGGCCTGGGACGGCGGGAACGCGGGCTCGGGCCGGGGGTAGAAAGAGGGCAAAATAAAAAAGGGCGCTGTTTGCGCCTCTTCACCGCCCTCCGTCCTGCCGCTTACGCCAACCGCCTCGCCGAGCTTCCCGTTTCGTTGTATCTCACATAAATGTTCAATGTGTTTTTCCCTCCAGAAAAATTTTTCATTTTCAGAAAAATTTTTTTCGGGGAAGCGGGGCGATGTTTTATGGACAGGAAAGCCGGGCCGAGTTTGACGCTCGGCCCGGCTTTCCTGGAACTTCAGTCCCTGAGAGTAGGACGGACGCCTACTGCTGCTCGGCCTTTTTGCGACGGCGGCGTGCCGCGGCGGCGATGCCGGTGAGCCCGGTGCCGAAGAGCACCATCGTCATCGGCTCAGGCACGGTGCTCTGCTGCGCGCCCGTGATCCGGCCGGAAAGTGCGATGGTGTCGCCCGGGTTGACGCCCACGAAGTCCGGCAGCGTCAGCGTGAAGCTGCCCGACGTCGTCCCGTTGTTGAAGGTAAAGACCTGGCTGCGCGTCGCCTGGTCAAAGGCAATCACGGCGCCGCCCGAGTTGGCGCCCGTCACGGTGCCGGTCACGGTCGCCGTGTAGACCGCCCCCTGCCCGCCGGTGATACCCGTCGGGGCGGTGAAGCTGATGTTGAGCGTGAAGGCGCCGTTGAGCGTCGTCGGGCTGGCGGTCAGCGTGAAGCTGCCGAGGTTGTTGAAGTTGGAGCCGGGGTTGGCCTGCGCGCCCAGGGCGGCGGTGCCGCTGGCGGTCGTCACGTTAAAGGTCGAGGGGCTGTAGGACAGCCCGGTCGTCGTGCCGCTGAAAACGCCGCTGGTGCTGCCGGCGATTGTCACCTCGTCGGCGCGCGCCACGCCCTGTGCCATGACGATGAAGGCGACGGCGAAGAGGCCGAGTGCGAACGGTTTAACCATCGCGAGAGTTCGGTTAATCATTGGTTTGGGTTCCTCCGTGTTCCTTTCCGAGACCTTATCGTTTGCACTCACCTAAGCGGGACGGCCAAAAGCGCAGGAGCGGGGCGGCTCGCTGTCGAAGGGTAAAGGAAACCACGCTTTCCGATGCCGTTCGTGTAGAAGACCGTGATCCGAGACCCGACAAGTACGGGCAGCGTGCCGGGGCAAACGGCGCACCGCCTCGTGAATTCAAGCCGCTCAGAAACCTATGCTGGCAATAAATGCTTAATTCTTCAGCAGTTTCAGAAATGTGGAAGGCAATTTACCGGCTTCCAGAAAAAATGTAAAGCTAAATTTTTAACACCCGTGCCGGGAAAAGGGGAAGGCCGGGGGCGGTAAATTCGTCCCCGGCCTCGCTTTGCTCTGTTACTGGCGCGGCGCACGCTGCGGCGCCGTCCGTATGTGTCTTACGCCTTCGACGCGCGGCGGCGGCGTGCGCGGGCGGCGATGCCGGCCAGGCCCGTGCCGAAGAGGAGCATCGTCATCGGCTCGGGGACGGCGCCGGGCCCGGGGCCGGTGGCTACGTCGCTGTCGTCGCCGTTAACAGCCTGGAAGCGTGCGAAGATGGAGCGGGCGACCTGGTCGGCCGTCAGACCCGTGAAGTCGCCCGAGATGGTGAAGGTGGCGCTGGTGCCGCCGGCGATGCCGCTCTTGACGGCGCCGCCGCCGAAGGTCGGGTTGCCGTTCGTCTTGTTGATCAGCACGAGGTCGAAGCTGGAGACGAGATTCTGCGAGCCCGACGTGGCGTTCAGGTCGTAGAAGAGCTTGTAGTTATCGTTGCTCGAAGAGACCAACTGGAAGTTGTTCAGGCGGTCGCCGGGCAGGGCGAAGCCGATGTTGGTGATCGTGCCGGTCGAGCCCGGGGCCACCGAGGTGTTGGTGATGGTGAACGTGAACTGGTTGCCGACCAGTGAGTAGTTGCTGATGGTCGCCGTGACCCCGGTGCCGTTGATGCCTTGGAGCGTGACGGTGTCGGCGCGCGCGACTGAACTCAGGGCGAACATCGCGATGGCGGCTGCGGTCGTGAGCAAAGCTTTTCTGAACATGGTTACCTCAATCTCCCCGTCAAAGAATTTTAGTCGAGGTCCCGTTGCGCGGCGTGAGCGCGAGGAACCGGAGCAAAAGAGTGGACCAGAGTTACGAGAACTCTCTTCTCGACCTTTCCTGTCAGGTCTTAAACCCTTTGTCCTGTCAGGAAAAGATGAGCAATAGGATAGTCTTTCCAGAAAACGAGGTGGCCGGGAGATTAAACTGAAAATGCGGGCACATCAACTTAAATCTTTGAAACGTAAAGTTTAAGACCTTCACCTCCCGCGCCGGCCGAGAACCCTCGTGAACCGCCCGACGACCGTGCGCGCCTCGGGCAGCCCCCAGAGCGAGGTGACGGCGAAGTAGAGCAGGCCGTAGGGCGTCAGCACCAGCGCCGCGAGGATGATCGGGTGTACGTCGCCGAGCAGAAGCTTCAGCCCCCACCCGGCGGCCGCGCTCGCCACGGCCGCGACCCACAGCTTCAGTGAGAAGGACGAGGGCAGTCCCGTCCGCCCGATGCGCGCGTTCAGGCGCCGCCGGAGCAGCACCAGCTCGGCCCACCCGGCCAGCCCCGCCGAGACGGTGAGCCCGACCGCGCCCCAGCGCAGGTCGAGCCCGAAGAGCGGCGGCAGCCACAGCGCGAAGAGGTAGCCGAGCACGGTCGCCAGGGCGACGTGGAGCGCGGCGAACCGCAGCGGCGTCCGCGTGTCGTGCAGCGCGTAGAAGGTCGAGGCGTAGAGCCGCCCGAAGGTCGAGGGCAGGAGCCCGACGGCCGAGCCCGCGAGGATGGCCCAGACGTAGACGGTGTCGGCGCGCCCGAACTTGCCGCTCTGGTAGAGCGCGCCGACCATCACGTCCCCGAGCGCGAGTATCGCCACCGCCGACGGCACGATGAAGAAGGCGATCTGCCTCAGGCCCGCCGAGAGTCGCCCGCGCAGCTTCTCGGCGACCTCGGACTGCTCGCCCGTGGCGCTCGACATCTCGGGCAGCTCGGCGGCCGAGACCGAGATGCCGAAGAGGCTGACGGGCAGCGTGTAGAGGCTCTGCGCGTAGCCGAGCGCGGCGACGGCGCCCGTGCCGAGCCAGCTCGCCAGCCACGCGTCCACGAAGGCGCTGATCTGCACGACGCCGCGGCTGACGAAGACGGGCACGAAGTTCTTCAAAACCGTCCGCACGTGCGCGTTCGCGAGCCCGAACGCGAGCCGCGCACGCCTCAGCAGCATCAGCACCGTGGGCAGTTGCACCGCGAACTGGAGCGCGCTCCCCACGACCGACCCCCACGCCGCGTAGGCCGCGACGCGCCCCCACACGCCGAGGTCTGCGAGCGGCACGCCGCGCTCCGGCCAGCCCGCCCAGAAGAGCGCGGCGATGAGCGTCAGGTTCCAGACGACCGGCGCCGTGTAGGAGAGGAAGAAGCGCCGGTGGCTGTTGAGGATGCCGAGGCACCAGGCCGAGAGCACGAGCAGCCCGGCGCCGGGGAAGAAGATGCGTACGAGCTGCTCGGTGAGCGCGCGCTTCTCGCCCTCGAAGCCGGGCGAGATGAGGTTGATGAGGAAGGGCGTCAGCAGCACGCCC